>NZ_AHCB03000012.1:364003-728006 GCF_000238335.3 Pseudoalteromonas marina
TGGGCACATGCGGTATTAAAGCCATGTTGAAGTGTTAAGCAGCTGCTTAATTGTAAATTGCTGCCTATAAACGCAATGTTTGTAACCCCTTGAGAAAGTAAATGCATGCTAACTATATGGCTAGCTTTTTTGTAGTCAGGTAACACACAAGGTGCATTACTAAATGCAAGCTCTTGCATTAACGTAACAACGCTATGCTTAGAACTTAATGTGTCTAACCATTGGGTGCATGTATTAGTCACAGGGCAAATTATAAATCCGGCGGCGTTGTATTCTTTTAGTTTATTAATTGCCTGTGTTTGCTGCTCAACGTTATTGTTACTGCTAACAATAACGGCCTGAAAACCTTCATTGTTTAATATTAGCTCAAGCTCGGTGGCCAACTGTGCCATAACAGGGTCAGTTAAATCATTTATAACCACAGCGATTAAATTAGAGCGCTTTGAGCGCATAGCTGCGGCATCGCGATTATAAACGTAGCCTAACTCATCAATTGCTTTTAATACTTTTTGTTTGCTTTTATTACTGACTTTTTTACTTTGAGTCAGCACCAAAGACACCGTTGATTTAGACACACCTGCAAGGTCGGCAACATCAAAAATTGTGACAGATTTAGCTTTGTTATGCATAGTTGTGTTTGTCGCAGTGATAAATTAAAAACGCGTTAGTGTAGCTTAAACTGGGCTGTTAAGTCATCTTTTGCCATGTGTTGAGCCACCTTAATGCTTTATGAACAAAGCAAAACGTGTTTATATACACTTAATTGTGTAAAAAATAACAAAAGGATAAAAACATGAACGCTTTTAGGCTGTTAGTTGCCTTTATTTGTTGTGTTGTATTACTACCATTTAGTCATGCAGAGCAGGGCTACCAAACTCCTTCGCCTGATTTAGCGGCAGTGGTAGATGCTAAATTGGCGCCCACAAGTTACTTATCAAGTGATGGTCAGTGGCTTGCGCTATTTGAACGCAGGCGTGTTGTATCGCTTGATGAGCTTGCAATTGAAGAGTTAAAGCTTGCGGGGATTAAACTAAACCCGGCTAATTTTTCACGCACACGGGTGCGCGCAAATTTTAGTGCTGTAGAACTTAAACATGTGCAAAGTGGCACTGTTATTAATATTAATAACTTACCAAATGGTATTATTCGCTCGCCTAAGTGGTCTTCTAATAGCAAATACTTAGCGTTTATTGTTGAACAAACAAACGAAGCAAATTTATGGCTTTATAGTGTTGAAAGTAAACAAGCAAAAATGCTATCGAGTGCTGCGTTAAATTCAGTTTTAACGGCATCGCCATACCAATGGTTACCAGACAGCACAGCCATTATTGCAAACCTTGCTGTAAATGTTGGTAAACCACGGCTAGAAAACAACAGTCAAAATGTTGTGCCAGTTATTCAGCAAAGCACTGGCGAAAAAGCCCCTGCACGCACGTATCAAAATTTATTAACGAGCCCATTTGATGAAGCTCAATTTAAGTTTTTTGGTCAAGGCCAGTTGGCTTACATTACTCTTGATGGAAAAGCTCAAGCTATTGGCAGTCCTGCACTTTTTAAATCGTTTTCGGTGTCGCCCGACTCGACTAATATTTTGGTGGCGGGAATTAACGAGCCGTTTTCGTATCAAGTGCCTTACAGCCGCTTTGCGACAACGTGGCAAATATGGGGTATGCGCGGTTTTGCATTAGCCGAGCTTGCTAAGCAACCTTTGGCCGATAATATTCCACAAGGTTACGACAGTGTGCGTACAGGAAGACGTAATTTTGAATGGCGAGCAGATCAGGGTGCTGAAGTTATTTGGGCAGAAGCGCAAGATGGCGGCGACATGAAAACTGACGTGCCACACCATGATTACATTTATAGCTTACGTGCGCCGTTTAAACGCGAGCCAAAGTTATTTGCAAAAGTAGAACGTCGTTATGCGGGTATGGAGTGGGCTAATAACGACATTGCTATGCTTAGCGATTGGCGCTTCAGCGACCGTCAATTACGCACGTATGTAATACAGCCGCGTAATGCAGATAGTAACCGTGTGCTGTTTTCAGAGCGTAGTTATAACGATGCTTATAAAGACCCTGGTAATGCTATTTACGAGCGTAACGATTTAGGCGCTAACGTAATTAAAGTGGTTGGTGGGCGTTATATTTACCTGCGCGGCAATGGCGCGTCAGAACAAGGTAACATCCCGTTTTTAGACAGGTACGATGTAAAAACAAATAGTAGCAAGCGTTTATGGCAATCTAAAGCGCCTTATTACGAGCGTGTAAGGGCGCTGCTTGATGACGAAGGCGAACGCTTTATTACTGTTCGTGAGTCTAAAACTGAGCAGCCTAACTTTTTTATTCGTGATTTAGATGACGATTCGTTAACCCAACTAACGCAATTTGAACACCCATACCCTGCTTTTAAAGGTGTAACAAAAGACCAAGTGCGTTATACGCGCGACGACGGTGTTGAGCTTTCTGGCACATTATATTTACCACCAGGGTACGACAAAACACAAGGCACTTTGCCTGTGCTTATGTGGGCTTACCCGCTTGAATACAAAGACAAAGCAGTAGCGTCGCAAGTTCGCGAGTCGCCTTACGAGTTTACGTATATTGGTTACTGGGGCCCAATGCCGTACCTTGCCAAAGGTATTGCCGTGTTTGACGATCCTAAAATGCCGATTGTAGGTGTTGATGGTAGTGAGCCAAATGATCACTTCAGAAAACAGCTGGTTTCTAGCGCCAAAGCAGCAGTAGATGTATTGGTTGAAAAGGGGGTTGCTGATAAAGACAAAATAGCCATAGCAGGGCACTCATACGGTGCATTTATGGTTGCTAACTTATTGGCGCATAGTGATTTATTTAAAACAGGTATTGCTCGAAGTGGTGCGTATAACCGTACGTTAACACCGTTTGGTTTTCAGGGGGAAGAACGTGATTTTTGGCAGGCGCAAAGTGTATACGCTAATATGTCGCCGTTTTTTCACGCCGAAAAAATCAATGAGCCAATGCTCATGATACACGGTAAAGAGGATCCTAATTCAGGCACTTTTCCAATGCAAAGTGAGCGAATGTATGCCGCGCTTAAAGGCTTAGGAAAAGATGCCCGTTTAGTTATGCTGCCTTACGAAGCTCATGGCTACCGCGCACGTAAAAGCTTATTACATGTATTGTGGGAGCAAGAGCAGTGGTTAGATAAGTATTTGTTAAATGATACACCACAGCCAGTAGAGGTCGTTAGCGAGCCTGCTGTTAATACCCAGCAATAACAATACACATAGGCAAGCAACAGCGCGGCTACTTATAGCCGCGTTTTTGTTATGAATACGAGAGTAAATTAATGATTGATTCAGCAGCACTGGCAGTTTTTATTCCTACCTTCTTTTTTGTATCTATCACACCGGGTATGTGTATGACCCTTGCCATGACATTAGGTATGAGCATCGGTGTGCGCCGCACCTTGTGGATGATGATAGGTGAGTTATTGGGAGTTGCTAGTGTAGCTATTGCGGCGGTACTTGGGGTTGCAAGTGTCATGCTAAATTATCCTGATGCGTTCGCTATTTTAAAATGGGTCGGTGGTGCCTACTTAATTTATATAGGTATAAATATGTGGCGCGCCAAAGGTAAAATGTCGGTTAATACACATAGCCCAAGTGATGTAAGTAGGCAGTCGCTTTTTACGCAAGGGTTTATTACCGCTGTTGCTAACCCAAAAGGGTGGGCGTTTATGATTTCACTATTGCCGCCGTTTATTAATGTTGACCAGGCTGTTGCGCCACAGTTATTTATTTTACTTAGCGTAATTATGATAACCGAATTTGTAAGTATGTTAGCGTATGCAACAGGTGGTAAAAGCCTTCGCTTGTTTTTAGCCCGAGGCGATAATATTAAATGGATGAACCGAATTGCAGGCAGTTTAATGATGCTTGTAGGTGTTTGGTTAGCCTTAGATTAATAATAAAGAGCCCGTGGCTCTTTATTATTTTGTGCATAACGACTATTAATTTTTAATTAGAACCTGCGTGATTTGACTGCGCTTTTAAAAATGGTGCCGTTTTACTTTTTTGTGATTCAGCGACCCTTTCAGGTTTTCCTTGTGCAACTATTACCCCGCCTTCGTCGCCAGCTCCTGGGCCAATATCAATAACCCAATCACTGTTACTGGCTACTTGCATATCGTGCTCAACCATAATGACGGTGTTGCCAGCATCAACTAAGCCATTTAACTGCGCCATTAGCATGGCTACATCTTTTGGGTGTAGGCCTGTGGTTGGCTCATCTAAAATATAAAGCGTATCGCCACGCTGTGTACGTTGTAGTTCAGTGGCAAGTTTAATACGTTGTGCCTCGCCGCCCGAAAGTTCAGTAGCAGGTTGCCCTAAACGTAAATAGCCAAGGCCCACTTGTAAAAGCGCATTGAGCGCGCGCAAAATAGCGGGTTCATCGGTAAAAAATGTATGCGCTGACTCAACGGTTAAATTAAGCACATCGGCAATGGTTTTCTCTTTGTAGGTAATATCGAGTGTTTTTTGGTTATAGCGTTTGCCATTACACACAGGGCAAGGTGAATACACGCTGGGTAAAAATAACAGCTCTACGCTTACAAAGCCTACGCCTTCGCAGTTTTCGCAGCGGCCTTTTTTAACATTAAACGAAAAGCGACCGGCATCGTATTTTCGCTTTTTTGCCTCAGTGGTGTTTGCAAACAGTTTACGTACTTGATCGAATAAGCCCGTGTACGTTGCAAGGTTTGAGCGAGGTGTGCGGCCAATGGCTTTTTGATCAACCGTAATTAGGCGCTTTATGTACTCAATGCCCAGAGTTATTTGCCCGCCGGTTGCTACGTTGAGCTCTTGCTCGAGTAACTCTGCTTCGTCGGTTGGCATTTGTGGCTGCGATTTTTGCCCAAGTGCATCGTAAACCAGGTCAACAAGTGCTTGGCTAACTAAGCTTGATTTACCTGAGCCAGATACCCCTGTAACACTTGTAATAACCCCAAGCGGAAATTCTACATTAAGCTTTTGTAAGTTATTACGTTCAACATTTTTAAGCGCTAGCCACGCTTTAGGTTGGCGCTGCTTGTTTTGTATGGGTGCCTGCTGGGTTTGGTTATTTTTAAATAAATACTGGCTAGTGTGTGAGCTACTAATTTGCTTTAAGCCTTCAACGGGGCCGCTATAAACTATGTTACCGCCATGGGAGCCCGCATTTGGCCCAACATCGACTACCCAATCGGCATGTCGAATAACACTTACGTCGTGCTCAACCACAAATACAGAGTTACCAGCAGCTATTAGTTCATCTAATGCGCTTAAAAGTGCTTGTGTATCGGCAGGGTGTAAACCTGCCGAAGGTTCATCTAACACATACACAACACCAAATAATTTTGAGCGAAGTTGCGTTGCTAGCCGCAAACGTTGTAACTCCCCTGGCGATAGCGATGGGGTGGTACGATCAAGTGATAAATACCCTAGGCCAAGTTTAGTTAATGATTCTATACGTTTAATAATATCACTTGTAATACGCTTAGCGACGATGGCTTTTTCTGGGTGTGTAGCGTTACTTTTAGCAGGTGGATTAGCGGCAAATCTTAATTTATCTGCAAGTTCGTTCAATGTTAACTGCGAAATTTCGCCTATATCAAGGCCTGCGACTTTAACCGATAACGACTCTTTTTTAAGCTTTTTACCTTTACAGCTTTGGCATGGGGATATTTGCATAAACTGCGACACTCGTTTTTTAATACGAGGACTTTGTGTTGTAGCAAAAGATTTAAGAACAAAGCGCTTAGCACTGGTAAAAGTACCTTTATAGCGAGGTTTTTCGCCATTTTTAATGGCGTTTTTAACCTCTAAAATAGTGTAGTCTGGATAAACAGGCACAGTGGGGGTGTCGTCTGAAAATAAAATCCAATCGCGTGCTTTTTGCGGTAACTCATACCATGGTATGTCGATGTCGTAACCAAGTGATACCAGTATGCGGCTTAAGTTTTTACCTTGCCATGCTGGTGGCCAAGCTTCTATTGCGCCTTCGCGTATCGTTTTTGTATTGTCGGGCACAAGTAGTTGTTCGGTTACCTCAAAAGTGCGTCCAATGCCCGAACATTGTGGGCATGCACCTTCGGGGGTATTTGGAGAAAACGCATCGGCATACAAAATGCTCTGCCCTTTAGGGTATTCTCCAGCGCGTGAGTAAAGCATTCGCAGCGCGTTAGAAATAGTGGTTACGCTGCCAACCGATGAACGAACAGAAGGCGCACCGCGCTGTTGCTGCATTGCTACTGCTGGTGGCAGCCCTTCAATTGAATCTACGTCGGGTTCGTCAACCTGATCGATTAACCTGCGTGCATAGGGCGACACCGAATCAAGGTAACGATGCTGCGATTCAGCAAATAATGTTCCAAAGGCGAGCGATGATTTACCCGAGCCCGATATACCAGTAAACACTACAAGCGAATTACGGGGCAGGTTTACATCCACATTTTTTAAGTTATGAACACGTGCGCCTCTTACTTGAATGCTGTGCTCAGTGTTTAATAAAGCCAATTGCGAATGTTCAATCGCGCCTGAACTGTTAAATGTGGTTGCCATGTAATTTTCTCCGTTTAATCGCCATGTTTATTAGGTGAAATTAAAGCTTAGGTTACACAAGCAACGCTGAATGAGCGCTTAGTGAGCATTATTGAATTTGTTGTGTATGTTTACATAATAGGTAAATGCTGAGAGTATGCTTAACTATGTAGACTATACAAACGTCAATAAGTACGCTTGAAGGAGGTTATTAATATGATTAAAGCATGGATTTTAATGTTGGTTATACTGTCGTCTTCGGTATTGGCAAATACTGAGAACGTAATTAACGTAGACAGAGCCATACCTAATAGCTTGCATTTAGCATTTCCAAACGATGCTAACATCACGCCTAAAAAAGGCGACTTCAATGTTTTAAATTACATATTAATGAGTAATAACGAGGGTGAACGCTGGGCGGTAATAACACTCACTAATTTATCGACGGGCAATCGTGAGCTTAACGAAGACCACTTACTGGCTTTATTCGCTGATGGAACGCGACTACCTCCTCAACCTTTTAAATTAAGTTTTAAGGGTAACGAAACGCAGTCGGTAACTGTCTCGTTTGCTGAATATAAATTTCCTATTTTAAGTGTTTACTCAAGTAATGATCAGTAGCTAACTTTAAAATAAGCCTAAATATGCAGTAATTGTTTTAGCTTATCGGCACCGGCTCTGCTGGTGCTTAGCTCCGATTTTACATCGTCGTTTACAATCACCATCAATTTGCCGTTAAACCAGCGCTGTATTTCTTTTATATGGTCAATATTAACCAAATAACTGCGATGAATACGCACAAAATTGTGCGTGGCTAGGGCGTGTTCAAGCTGATCGAGCGTGTCGCTCAAATGATTAAACGTTTCTCCATTCCACGCTAAGCTATTTCCTTGCTCTGATTTAATAAATTTAATATCGCTTGGGGAAAGTAAAAATATGCGCTCGCCACTTTTACTAACCAGTTTGTTTAATGAACTTTCGGTAAGTGTAAAAGCGGGTTCACCTGCGCAGCTAGTTACATGAGTATGCGCTCGTTGTTGCTCTAATTGCTGCTGTGCTTTGGCTAACGCTTTTTTTAATCGTGCAATTGGAAAAGGTTTGAGTAAATAGTCAGTTGAGGCGTGCTCAAATGCTTCAATCGCAAATTGGTCATACGCGGTTGTGTAAATAATAATGGGTTGGTAGTTAAGTAAATCAATAAGTTCAAGGCCATTAATTTCAGGCATTTGAATATCAAGCAATACCACATCAGGAGTTAGCTCATTAATTAATGCAATGGCCTCTTTGCCATTTGTGGCTATGCCTACCACGTCAACATGCTCCATTAAACTTAATTGATGGCTTAACTTTTCGCGAGCAGGAAGCTCGTCATCGGCAAACAGTATGCGCATTTTAGTCGTTTTATTTGGCAGGTTTATATTGTTCATAACGCTAGTTCCAGCGTAACAACAGCACCATTATCATTACTTAGCAATACTTTACTTTGTCCAAGTTGATTAACGCGTAACATAATGTTTTTCATCCCTATACCTTTTCCGTAGCCACATTTTAATACATCGTCAGTAAAGCCTTTTCCGTTGTCGCTTATCACAATTTTTACCCCGTTAGACATTTCACTCAGGGTAATATTAAGTGTAAGTGAGGTTTGTTTAGCATTGTGCTTAATTGCATTTTCAATAATAGGTTGAATAAGTAGCGGTGGTAGCGTTTTGTTTTTAAGGGTATTAGGAATGTGGTAATTAACCTTAAGCTTATCGCCAAAGCGTGCTTTTTCAATATTTAGGTACTTTTCTATTATGGTAAGCTCTTGCTGTAAAGGTATTTGCTGCTGCTCTGCGGTATCAAGCGAGTACCTTAAAATATCAGCGAGTTCATGCAGTACTTCATCTGCTAAATCGGGTTTTGTGTGTATGTAAGCGGAAATTGTATTTAAGCTATTAAACATAAAATGAGGGTTTAGCTGGTATCGCAATGTAGCAAGTTGGGCTTGTTTAAGCGCATGTTTTTCGGCTGTTACGCGTTTTTTGCTTTCAATAAAAATACTGGTGAGGTAAATACATGAGCCCCAAAGTAAGCCGTTAAATACAACAAATATCCCCATTGATTTATGCCCATCAAAAAGCAGTGTCAGTAATACATCGGTAAGCACATTACCGAGGGCCATAAATACAACGGCAATTAACCATTCAAGTGCTGTTTTATTAATGTGCTTATTGCGCAGGTAAAAAATAACGGCTGCCGCACTCCATACTGGAACCCAATAAAAAGTAATAAACCACACGGTTGCAGCGAGTGCACTGCCGCCTGTTAAGGGCGCAGAGTTAGCAATTATCAGCCCAAGGGCGTAAGCAATATCAACAATAAGTAGAATAAAAAAGCTGTATTTGTAAAAAGGATGTTTGAGCATAATAGGTGCTTCTTTTTGTAAGTGATTAAACCATAACAAAAAACAGTCAAAACCCAAAGATTTTGTGTTTTGACTGTTACTTATTTAAAAGTAAGTTAGCTCTTTGATTTGTAATGTGTTTTTTAACGGCTCGTTGCTTGCGCCTGGCATTTTACGCCACATTAAGTTAACCCCTGTTAATTCTGTTGCCGACCACGTAACGGGGCTACCAAACCCAAACTGTTTAAATGTAGTGAAAGGTATATCAAGCGTGGTCCACTCATCGCGTGGTTTTAAAAGTACACTAAAGTGATCCCAATCTTTTACATCACTATGATAAACAGACATAGCAAAAGGTGTAGTTGAGCCTTTATAGGTTAAGCGAATACCTTTAAATGTTGAGGCATCAGCCGGTGACGAAAACTTAATTTCAGCGCCCGCCCATGCACCAAAGCTGGTAGGCTTTGTAATGGTTGTATCAATAGTTAAGCTGTTTTTATGCGTGGTAAGCGTTGCAACAGACTGCCCACCCATTACCGAATCGCTCATAGCTTGCCATGGTGTATCACCGGTAAAATCATCAATACTATGCTGTGCTTGGCTGCTTTTAACTTCTTCATTACAGGTAGGGCCTTGTGGTGTAATGGCCTTGTTTTGAGCAATAAGCGCTGAGCGGTCTACTTTTAAACCTGTTTTATACACCTGTGAGATAGTATGAATATGATTTATATCACTAAGTGGGTTTTGTTTAAGCAGTACAAAACTTGCCTCAAAACCTTTAGCAAGTTTGCCAATGCTCCCGGCTTTATTAATCGCTTTTGCGCCGTTAACCGTTGCTGCGTTAATTATTTCACCATTAGTTAGGCCTGCTTTTTTAAGTGCATCTAACTCGTTGTGTAACCCTGTACCGTGCAGCGTGTAAGGGTTTCCGGCATCAGAGCCTGTGCCAATAGTAATATTAGCTTTATGTAGCTTTTGTATATTTGCATAAGCGGTTTTACGCTCATCCCACGCGTGCTCTTTCCATTTTGAAGGTGCAGGCACCTTTTCAAACAAACACCCTTGAAGCTTTTCAGGAATGGTTTTTAGTAACTCGCTTTGTGAGCTAATAGTATGGTTATGCTTTTCATCGCTATGATTGTGGTACACCGCAAGGGTAGGAATGTAAGTTACATTATGCTGTTTCATTAGCGTAATAAACTCATCGTCAATCGCTTCGCTATTAATGCCGTGCGCTAAAGCCGTTGCACCGGCCTTAATTGCGCGTTTACCATCATTTAGTGTAGAAACATGCACAAAATACGGTAAATTAGCGGCTTTAGAGCGCTTACCTAGCTCCGCCAGTTGGCTATCAGTTAACGATTTACCTACACCGCCAAAGGTTTCAATAACCGCTTTAGTTACATGTGGATTAGTGCTTATATGTTTTTGCCACAGCGCTGCTATGTCTTCATCTTTTGCAATTTCGTATGCTTGGCCACCAAACTGCGTGCCATGCCCGCCAGGTTTGGTAAACAATGTACCTGCATAAAAAAGGTTAGGGGTTAGTTGGGCTGCTTTTAATTGCGCAGCTTCGTTTAGGGTTTGTTCGAACGAAAACAAATCAACAATGTTAGTTACGCCTAAATACAAATTAGAATTAAAGTGCGACTTAACCGGCAAATACTGAAACTCAGTAAAGTTACTGCCCGATGAGCCTAAATGTACATGTAAATCAATTAAACCGGGTATTGCATACTGGTTGTTGGCGTTAATTGTTTTATCTGCGTTTTGTAGTGGGTCAGTCGCTTTAGTAATGCTTACAATTTTGCCCTCATCAATATACAGCGAACTTGGCGCAGAAAAGCTTTGCGAACTACTTTGGTACAAACGAATGTTATCGACCCGCAGGTCAATGGCGTGAGCACTAAAGTGGCTTGCTAAACTCAGTGCTATAACTGTTTTTGTAATAATGTTCATGACTGTATTCCTTATCAAAAAAATAGGTGTTTGGCGTTTTGTTGATAAGAAAGTTAGCGACTTTTATAACCTGCTTCATTAATGTTTATCTGAATCGACATTATTGGCAGTTGAACCGACACAAAAGTAAATAAGCGTTGTGGTAGGGCGGTTCAGGTTCACTAAATTAAGTGCTTTGAATGAGCGATAGGTTCTATTGACGGGGAGCCTATTTTAAGGCAAAGCTTTAAAATTTGATCATGTTTGAATGGTTATTAAGGGCAGTGGTGAGCGAGAAATAGTTAGTCAAAAGTCTTAATGTCTGAAGTCAAGATTTGACCCTCGGCTTCTCTTAATGTCTGAAGTCAAGATTTGACCCTCGGCTTCTCTAGACTTCTCGACTTTCCAAATTGTCATCTTATATTTGATGTAAAATAGTGATAACTGATTGAACCGAAATAGGAACTCGGCTATGGTTGGTTCATTAATAAAAACAAATAAAAAACGAGTTAATCTACAGGCTCGTTAGGTGCTAATGAAGATTGTATTACTAACTTTTTTTCTGCTTTTTTCATTTAAAGTATCTGCTGTAGAACATTGTGCAGCAGTCCCTGAGGGCAAGCAAAGGCGAGATGGTGTTTGCTCATATCAAGATGCTGCATTTAAAGCTCGTCAGGTTTTTAGCTACGTATTATCTTTAAAAAAATACTGTGATACCGCTATCCAAGAAGAAATAAATGAGTGGTACTTAAGTAACAAACAACTCATTGATAAAGCAGTTATCATCGGTAAGCAACCATTAAATGAAATAGTAAAAAATACAGACATAGCATTGTGGCAATCTGAGAGCAGCGACAGAGTTAAAGAGTCTTGTACATATGTTAAACGGAAAATACAATATCCATCACCTTCACTATTTGGTGGTCGAGTAGGTGAGTACTTGAATTCTTACGCACCTAACAAACAATGAAACAGGGATTAAAAACTGCGGGTTCTTCGCTTCGCTCAATTTTAGCCCGCAATTTTTAACCCGTTAATCGGAAGTTAGGTGCTTAATAGTGGATTTTAAGAAAATAATTTTATTAGCACTTTTTTGGCCCATAACGTCAGAGGCGATTGAAATTGTTTTTCGAGAGTCTCATTTTTTGAGTCAGTATCGTCACGAGATATACATAAAAGATGATCAATATGTTTATATTGACGACCATTTTGAACTTGATAACGAATCCAAATGGATACCTAGTGCACCTTCACTCAAGGTTCTAGCGTTAGACTTCGAAACTCAGCAAAACATAGTTAAGCGGCTAATAGAATTAGGGGTCGGAGAATGGAAGCCCGAGTATCCAGAAAGTGATATTCCACTTATTTGCGATGGTTTGTCTTTTGTTCTTTATATTAAATCAGAAAAATTAAATACTTACTCTTCAGGTGGATGCAGGTTTCCGCCAAATTACGAAAGTGTTAGAAATGCATTGGAAGATTTATGAGCGCACCTAACCAAGCGCTTAAGTCGTTCACTGGGACAGTAACATTGCTCGGCTTCGCGATTTTCTCGCAAAGTTACTGCTCCTTAGCTCAAAGTTAGTATTACAAGGAATGTTATGAGTAATTGTCCAAACTGTCGAAATAAAGTTAATCCTTTTGACTTATCACTTTCGGCATTTCCATTGTATTTCAGATGCCCGAATTGCAAGATTCGTTTAAGGGTAATAAATTCAAAATTATTTTGGGTTACGTTTTGTTTATATATACTGATTGTAATACCAATGATCACCTATATACCTATTATTCAAGAATATAATTTAGGCATTATTCTTACTGTGTGCGGTTCGTTAGTTATCTATCAAAAAATATCATCTTATATGCTGCGTAAAGAAAACCTAGCCCTATATGAGTAATGTAATGCTTACAAGAGTCTAAGGTTACAAGAGTTGGCTCATGGCATTTTTGCGAAGTTCAGCTGTGAGCAAGTAATAGTTAGTCAAAAACCTTAATATTTGAAGTCAAGATTTGACCCTCGGCTTTCTCAAGCTAACTAAATTAAGTATTTTGAATGAGTGATAGGTTACATAGACGTGTGTGCCTAGTTTAAAGCAAAGCTTTAAACTTTGATCATGTTTGAATGGTTATTAAGGGCAGTAATGAGCGAGAAATAGTTAGTCAAAAATCTTAATGTCTGAAGTCAAGATTTGACCCTCGACTTTGACCCTCGACTTTCCATCACCTCATTTTTACAGCTACCACCGGTAAAAAATCTACCTTTTTAATAGCCTTACACAAACAATTGTATTTAAAGTAGTTGCTTATATTACCGTTGCCATTTTTTAGAGGTGGTAAAATGGTTTAAAAAAGCTTTTGGTTTTCATTTTAAATTACTGCATTTACTAAAGCGATGGCGTTTTTCCTCCTAAGTCAGAAAGTGAGGACACTCTCCCCTTTTCTGCCTGTTGTTAAAAGTGTTATGGTCAACCCCATCCGACTTAAAGTTAATACTCGCAATGTGTTACAGGATTTGTTATTAGTATTAAAAATAAATAAGAGGACATACATTGCTCATAAAAAGAGGAAAGTGTCCTCTGATAAAGTTGTTAGGTAGCAAGGATGATTGTCAGACACATTATTGAAGACGTTGAATTAGTCTTCGAATCACTTCCAGAATCACAAGAGTTTGATTTAGCTTTTGCGTGCTACGCTGAAGACGGGTCGGGAAATATAGAATTTCGCACAATTGAAGCATTTCATTGGGACGATGATGAAGAGTTTTACTTAGTTCCTAGTGGTTGCGCTCAGCATTACTCTTTAGATCCAATACAATATAAAGCTAAGCAGTTTTTAGATGAACTAAAGAACAAAATTCACGACGAAATTGAAGAATATTGTGCATATGCGAGAGCGCGTATAAAAATTGCGAAAGATGGTTCTGTTGTTTCACTTAATTCGCCTTTGTGGGGAACTGGCTATCACGAGCAAGAGCAGCTTTTGTATTTTTATCATGGGAAGCAACCAAGTGACGCTACCTAACAAGCGCCTGAATTCGCTCGTGAACTCGCTCGGACAATTAACAACGGGTTATTGTCGCTGGCGCTCAATAATTTTAACCCATTGTCAATTTGCCGCTTAGGCGGGCGTTAGAGTTTTTGGAATATATCGATGGGCATGACTAGCGGAATCAACATAAGTGAACTCAATGATTTCTTTGACCATATATTTGAATATGATGTTTTAGTTTATGAAGCTTATTCTGACTTTGATTCTGAGCTAAGGCTATTTTCTTCTCTAAATGAGTTAAAAGATTACGTTTCCTATAAAGTTAACAAAAACAACGAATTAAACAAAGATATTAATTTGTCATTACATTATGTAGATACTTGCGGACAAGTGTTTACTGAAAAACACGAACTTAACCCTGATAAGTGTAGTGGTGCCAAATACAGATATACAAGTGATGGCTGGGGAGTTATTAACTTCAACGTATTTATTGAAGGTGCCCATTTTGGTTTATTTAGCTTACATTCTCGTAATGAAAAAGAAGCTAAAGAATTGGAAGATACATTGCCTGAATTTGGCAGGACTAATTCTTGGGATTGGAAGAAAGTAAGCTTTCATATAAAAAGGCTAACGCAGGTTTATACCAAGATACATAAAGATCTGGCAGTAAAACTCTAACAAAGCCGTCAAGAAACGACGCAAAAATCTTGGCTTGCGCTCATTCTTCGCTAATTATAGCCTAGCATTTTCCGCCTCTTACGGCGGCGTTATGACAGAAAGGATTCCGCCAAATGGTTCAAAATTTAGTTTTAATCTTTTTTTTATTCTTTGCCAGTTATTCACTGGCTTTGGACAGTGAGGATATAAAGCAAGATAAATCTGTTAGTCTCGCAACGATTGCAGACAGCATCGCCATGCAATACCAGCAGATGGGATGGTTTTCCGGAGCATTACTGATAACTAAAGATAATGAGGTGGAGTTTGCGTCATCTTATGGCTTTCAGAATGTCGAAGAAAAAATAAAGAACAGCATTCAAAGTCGCTTTAATCTTGGCTCAATCATGAAAGACTTTACCAAAGTCTTGATCTTGCAACAGGTTGAGGCTGGCAAATTAAAGTTAAGTGATAAACTAGTTAGCTTTGAGTTGGGGTTCAAACAACCTGATGCTGATAAAATCACGATTGAGCACCTACTAAATCATAGTGCAGGCTTTGCTGATATCTTTGTGGCTGAATATCGTCAGAATCAACTTGCATTTGATACTCTAAACAAGAAAATAAAGATATTGATAAATAACCCCCTTTTATATACACCTGGAACTGATCGAAAATATTCAAATTATGGGTATGTGGTATTAGGAGTGATTCTTGAGAAAGTAACTGGAAAGCCTTTCGAAGAACTACTCAAAAACAATATATTCAATTGGGTTGAGATGTCTTCAACGACCTTCAGGCCGGTTAATTCTCATGAATATCAATCAACCCGATATACATACCAATACAATGGCAACTTGAGGAAGGCAGGTGTTACTGAACACCCTAGTCCCGATGGCGGTATTGAATCGACTGTTGTGGATGTGCAACGATTTTATCGAGCGTTATTCTATAGCGATAAGTTATTGAAAAACTCAGACGCGATTAATCGCCACCTATTTGCAATGGACGGCTCCCACTGGGGCGCATATGGAGGTGGTCTAGGCGTCAGTGCAGCCGTGGAAGTAGATTTGGACACTGGCTATGAAATAGTTGTTCTGGCGAATACTGATCACTTAGTTGCCGAACGCATTTCCGGTCGAATTCACTCTTACATCAAAAATGGTGAGTATCAACCAGTTAAACAATTGGAAAAAAACTTTGCCTTTAAGTACTATCAATCAAAAGGAAAACAACAATTCTATAAACACTTCAAACAGGTTTATAAAGACAATGGTTACAGTCGATTCATCGGCAGAACAATTAATGAAGTAGGAATGGAACTACTTAGTACAAAATCATGGACCGAAGCATTTGATATGTTCGAATATTTAGTTTCATTGTTTCCCAATGCACCGCAGGCCTACGACAGTTTGGCATTCGCCTATTTATCGAAAGGAGATAGCGAGGCTGCGAAAAGTACTTTTAGCAAATCTTTAACTATTGATGGTAGTTTTAAAAGTGATTACGTGAGTGATAATTACGGTCATGACAATATGCTCAAGTAAGGACAGGCTATCGCCAGCCGCTTAGTTTTGCGTTATGTGCCATGAGTAACAGAAAGTTTAGTCTCCTGTTTAGAGTCTTACTTATGCTTCTAGTCATTTTAGGAAGTAAGCGGGGTCAAATTTTGACTTCAGACATTAAAACCTTCGATGTCTGCTCATGACACTTTGCAGATTAAACCTAATCTATCGAGTTAAATGAAAATTTAACGGAATATGAGTCAGGTGAGTTAAAGCAAGTACAGGCATAACTATCTGTAGTTTTATTAAATTGATGAGTTACGCCAAACATTTTTGTTATTGCTTTCCCGGTGATTACTTAGCGGTTTAGTGATGTTTACGGTTACTGCATTTCCTTTTGGTTTTAAGTGTTTATTTCTGTTTTTATTTACCTAAATATTGTCTTACTTAGGTTTTGGCTGAGTTTTAGCAAGGTAATAATAGCAGTAATAAACTGTTAAATAACGGTAGTAAAAATAATTTATTATAGTGAATGTAGGTTCCTACCCTGTTGTGAATTTTATGTATAATGTTACTTAAATATAAGGATTTAAGCAGTGGGATCAAAATGCTAATACAGCTTATTATTGGAACATTTGTTATTTGTGGCACGGTGCTAATACAAGCAATGTTTATTGGTGTTTTGTCTAAAGTGCTGGCTAATATTAACGATTGGTTACTAAATGGCTCAAAAACTCTAAAGATGATTTTAGTCGTCACGGCAATGGTAATTTGGTTGGTAGGAGGCTTAACGGCGAGTGCGTGGTTATGGGCTGCTATATTTTTAATTTTTGATGTTTTTAGCGAATTAGAGTCCGCACTTTATTTTTCGGTTGTTACCTTTACAACACTTGGTTATGGCGACGTTGTGTTGGGCACTCAATGGAGGCTGCTTGGCAGTTTAACGGCTGTTAATGGGTTAATAATTGTAGGGCTTAATACGGCTTTTTTAATGGAAGCTATTTCTCAAATAAGAAAAGTTCAATCTAAAAAGCCAAGTTAAATGCTCTCTATTGCAATATATAAAAACTCTCTAGTTAAAGCTGGGAAGTTTATTGTGTTATGAATTTATAAACCTAAGCTTTAACTTTGGCTTATAAATTCACTTTTACTAAAGCAATGCATAATTAATGGCTATTGCAACGTAATTCCTTGCTCTAACAGGTAATTTTGAGCCTCGTCACTATGGGGTTTAAATGCCTTCCAACGCCCAATGGCTTTGTTGTTTAGCGGTTGGCGTACTTGCACTTTACTGGCAGTAGATACCGGTGCGGTGTTTAAGTGAAAGTCTATACACTGTTCTTGCCACTCTAAATCACAAAAGCTGACTAACTCTTTTATTTGCTGCTCGGGCTGTGCGACTAATTCTTCGTATTTCACAATTTTTATATTGCTGTGCAGGGTGCTGAAGTGCTGTATGAGTTTATAAAAACGGCTATAAAATTTAGCAGTGTCGAGTAGGTCTAGCGAATACGCGTAGTAAGGGTTGTTAATGGTAAATAGCTGGCGGTAGTTACCAATACAGGTGTCCATTGGGTCGCGCAGCATACAAATAATTTTAGCGTTTGGCAGTGCTTTAGTGATTAAGTCGATATAAAAAAAGTTAAACGGGAGTTTATCTATAAAATGTTTATGGCTACCGGTAGTAACGCGGGTGGCGTTTAAATATGTTGAGCCAAGCTGATTAAAATCAAGTTCATACGCTTTAGTGAGTGTTTGTATGTCGAGCACGTTTGGTGTGGGTGTGTTGCTTAACCTTTTTACACTTAGGCCGAAGTCTTGTAGTTCACCAGCCGATTGCACGTCGCTATGGCTCGATAATATTCTCTCAACTAATGTGGTACCAGAGCGGGGCATACCTAATACAAAAATAGGCTCAGCGGTGGGATTGCCGTTTACTTGTTGGTTTTTGTGTTTAGCACTGAGTTGTTTTATATGTTCAAACAACGCATTTGACGATGCGTTATCAAACGGGGTAAGTGCATGCTTTGCTGCTTTACCTTGTTGTAACGCGGTAAAGGCGTCAGAAAATGCGCCAATATCTTGGTATTCTTTTGCCAGTGCATGGCCTATGTGTAATTTAGCATCAGGGTGTGAAACCTGCTCAAACACTTGCTTTAACCGTGTAATATTATTTTTTTGCTTTGTTACTTTAGTTAAATCACTGAGTGCAAAGTGGCTTTGATGATGAAGCGGGTTAAGTGCAATGGCATGTTCAAACGCGGTGTGTGCTTTGTCAAATAGGCCCAAAAACTTGGCGCTTACTGCAAAGTTGTAATAAAACTGGGGTTGAGGTTGTTGTTTGGCATTGGCTAATGTGAGTGCACATTCAAAATAATGTAAAGCGTGTTCGTGTAGGCCTGCTTGCGTAAGTGCAACGCCTAGAGTATCGGCGTCGAGTGCTTTTTTTATTTGTGTAATAGGCACCGACAGCGCTACATTTTTTGCTTTTTTTAAGTCACCGGTAAGCGCATAACATTTTGCCAGTTGAGCAGAATATTCAATGCTAGAGCCAAGTGTTAAGGCTTTTTCGATTAGCTTGATGGCTTTATAAATTTGCCCTACTTGCAAGTTGACCATTGCCAGTAAAAAATAGCCGTCGGCAAAGTCAGGTTTATGCGAAACCAGTTCAACTAAGCTTTTGTGGGCAAGTTGTACTTTGCCTTCGTTTAAATATTTAATAGCGCTTTGATGGAGTTGTTTTAAATTTGGCTGCATTTTTTATTTGTATTGTTTAGTTACGCGTTAATAAAGAAAAAAGGCCCAAATAAATTTGAGCCTTTTGATTGTACTTAAACTTAACGGTTAATTATATTTCAAACTTATAATTAAATTTAATGCCTACCGTTAATGGACGGTTGATAAAGTAACCATAGTTACGTTGTATATCAGTTCTATTTGCTGAGGTAATATCGGCATCTGAACGGCGAACAGACGTAACGGCGTATTTATTAAATACGTTGTCTACGTAAACGGTCGCTGACCACTCATCGGCGGTTAGTTTAGCTGAAATATTGCTTAAGCTATAACCTGGTAATGTTTCACCGTTATCGCGTAAACCAACACGAGAAATTACATCGCTTTGTGCGGTAATACCGTAGTTAATATCAAGCGTTTTGTCGTTAAACACATCGGTTTGATAGTTTACACCCATTGAAAACTGGTGCTCAGACGAGCCTGGTAAACGGTCGCCATCTTCTGCACCATCTGTGCCGTCTGAATTAAATAAGAATGGTGCGTCTGATGTTAGCTCTGCTTTTGTGTATGCATATGTAGAATACACAGAGAATGAGTCAGATAAAATTGCACGCGACGATATTTCAATACCTTTCGCATTGGCTGAACCGGCATTAGACAAGTACGGTAGTTGGCCTACCTCGGTTGCACCGGCAACTTGTGCGTCGTCCCAATCTATATTAAATAATGCAGCGTTAAAGTGTAAACGGCTTCTTAACCATGTGCTTTTAAACCCAAGCTCGTAGTTAGTTGTTGTATCTGCATCGTAAAGCATTTCACTTGGGTTACCACAACCCGCTTGGTTAGCTGGTAATGGATCAGGACAAGGTGCTAAACCATTTGAACCACCAATTCTAAAGCCTTCACTTATTGTTGCGTAACCCATTACTGAATTAGTAAATTGATACTTGGCGTTAAATTTAAATAGGCTGCCGTTGTCGCTTGCTTCATTTTGTTCAAAGTTAAGTGTTACGTCGTCTGGGCCTGCGCCGCCAAATAAGGTATTAAATAATGGAAAGTCGACCGCTGACTCAGACTCTACATCGTATTTGTAAAAACGAGCGCCTACAGTAATATCGAGTTTCTCGGTAACTTGGTAACCAATTTCACCAAATAAAGCTGACTCTGTTATTTCAACGCGGTCAATTGAGTAGTATTCAAGTTGGTCTGGACGAGATTGGTCTGCACCAAAGTTTTCTACTGCAAAATCGCCAAAGCCTGGCGTGTATTCTTGGCTAGACGCATCACTTTCAATTTTGTTGTAAAAGCCACCTACAATCCAGTTAATATCACTGTCGTTTTGTGATACTAAACGAATCTCTTGTGTGAACGTGTCTTGCTCTTCAATTTCACGTGTGAACGATGAAAACGCAGGAAATTCTTCGTAGCCGTAATCAAGGCGAATAAGTAAATCGGTTTGGTCACGTTGGCCGTCTGCATCAAAATTTGAAATACCTGTTGCCGATACTAATTCAGCAAAACCTAGGTCTGCTTTTAACTCTAAGCTTAGTAGTTGGTTTTCTTTTTCACGCGGTTCTTCGTAGCGATAACCTGACTCGTATTCACCAATTAAATCGCTAAGACCGTTATCGGCGCTTAATGTATTGTAATGAACAATTGAGCGACCTTCGCTGTCTTGGTTTTGGTAAAAGTAGTTAAGTGTACCTTCAAATGTTTCGCTTGGTTTAAAGCGAACAGAAATACGCCCTGTAGTGGTTGATTCACCGTTGGCGTCTTCTACATTTTTAAGGTTGTTGTTAACTGCTGCGCTGTCGGTCCAATCTGGATCAGGTAACGATACGCCCGGCTCACGCACTACGTAACCATAGTCAATAAAACCTGGGTCTTCGTAAATGTTTAAACTAGCACGAACGGCAAGTGTGTCTTCAATTAATGGTAAGTTAAATATGAATCCACCTTCACCGCCAATAGAGTCGCTTTCTTGTGTTTGCGATACATTGCCGAATACTTCAAGTGATGTGAAATCAAGCTCAGGCTCTTTAAGCATGTAACGAATAGCACCACCTAATGTACCTGCACCGTACAGCGTACCTTGTGGCCCAATAAGAACCTCTACGCGCTCTACGTCGACTAGGCGCATATCAATGGCGACTGGGATCTCGTTAATGTAAGTTGCAACCGTGCCACCGTCTGATGATGGACCTGAAGAGTTTGTGTTTAAACCACGTACAATAATAGGTGAACCAGAACGACCACCTTGATCGGTAATTGTTAAACCAGGTACCCAACGTGCTACATCGGCGAGTTCGCTGATGTTTTGGTCTTTCATTATGTCGGCATCAAGCGCTGTAATGTTAAGCGGTGCGTTTTGCACTGAGCCGCTACGTCGTGTTGCTGTTACTTCAATAACTTCAAGTGATTTGTCTTTTGCGGTTTCTTGCTCTTGGGCAAACGCAGTATTTGGAAGTAAAAAAGCGCTAGATAGGGCGCCCGACATAGCCAAGGTTAACAAGCTTGGTTTAAACATAAAAATGATCCCTAGTTCAAAGATTTAACATAAGTAAAGTACAGTGAATATGATATCAGTCACAATCGAATCAGGGAATGTGTAAATTGAATTAAAATTCACTTTTTTAGAATAAAAAAGGATTGGTTAGGTGTGGTTTGTTGGGTTTGTTAAATTTATCACCCATTTATTGGTAGCTTTACCCGCGAAAGGTACAATTTATGTACGGTTTTAATTTTTGTGAATATTTGAATGACTATTCATCCTTTTTTGCATGCTTGTATTTTTGTGGTGTTAATTTTTTGTAAGTTTATTTGGCTGGGCAGGGAGCCATTTATTTTTTAGTAAGTTGTAGCGGTTTAAAAAAAGTTTTACCTCCCCATAACCTACTTTTAAATAAAGGTTTTTTATATGACTAAATGGGCGAATGTGTTTATTAGTTCGTACATTCAATTTAATTTTTAATTCGTATGCATCAAGGATCTGTTATGAGCCAGCTTTTTTCGCCGTTATCTTTGGGTAAGCTCAGTTTACCTAACCGCATTATTATTGCACCTATGTGCCAATATTCAGCTATTAATGGTGAGGCAACTGATTGGCATACTATTCATTTAGGTCAACTGAGTTTAAGTGGAGCCGGTTTACTTATTATTGAAGCGACGGCTGTAAGCCCTGAGGGGCGAATAAGCTATGGTGATTTAGGTCTGTGGAATAATGAAACCCAACAAGCATTAGGTAAAACTTTAAACGCGGTTAGGCAATATAGTGACATGCCTATAGGTATTCAGCTAGCGCATGCAGGGCGTAAAGCGTCAACCGGTAAACCGTGGGACGACGTAGGTGCTATTTCACTTAGCGATAAAAATGGTTGGCAAACTATTGCGCCATCAGCACAGGCTTACGATGAGCATTCGTTTGAACCTGTTGCAATGAGTAAAGCAGATATAGCGCAATTAATTGCGGACTTTGCAAGCGCTGCTAAACGCGCCGACGAGCTAGGCCTTGATCTGATCGAATTACATGGTGCTCATGGGTATTTGTTGCATCAGTTTTTATCACCTTTGAGTAATAAGCGTGACGATGAATATGGAAGCAGTTTACAAAACCGTATGCGCATTGTAATGGAGGTATTTAAAGCTGTTCGCGCAGAGTTTAACAGTAACAAACCCGTGGGTATTCGAATCTCAGCGACTGACTGGGTTGAAGGTGGCTGGGATTTAGAGCAATCAATAGTGCTTGCTAAAGCGCTTGATGAGCTTGGCTGTGATTTTATTCATGTAAGTACTGCGGGTTTAAGCCCTTTACAGCAAATACCTGTTGAGCCTTGCTTTCAGGTGCCTTTTGCTACTGCAATAAAACAGGCCGTTAATATGCCGGTTATTGCGGTGGGTTTAATTACCGAAGCGCAACAAGCAGAAAATATTTTAAGCGAGCACAAAGCCGATGCAGTGGCTTTAGCTAGAGGTATTTTATATAACCCACATTGGCCATGGCATGCAGCAGCTGAATTGGGTGCAACAGTTAACGCACCTAAGCAATATTTACGTTCAAGCCCCCATGGAAAGCCTTCGCCCATAAAGTGACCTAATAAAAACCTCAGTTTCTTGAGGTTTTATTTAATTAATTTTGAGAATGCCATGTCTAATTTAAGCGCAGACCCTGTGCAGATCAGCCGTACTCTTGTAAGCGTTATTGCACTATGTTGCGGCTTAATTGTTGCCAACATTTACTATGCACAACCTATTATAGAATTGTTAGCCCCGGATGTGGGTTTAAGTGCACATAGTGCCAGCTTTATTGTGTCTTTAACTCAAATTGGCTATGCCATTGGGTTATTTTTTTTAGTGCCGTTAGCCGACTTAGTTGAAAATAAACGGTTAATGTTAATTACTCTGTGTATTACATTTTTTAGCTTAATTGGACTGGGGGTTGTTCAAACACCAAATACAATGCTGTTTTTGTGTTTGCTAGTGGGAGCAAGCTCGGTATCGGTGCAGGTACTTATTCCGTTGGCGGCGCATTTATCGTCAGACGAAAAGCGGGGGCAAGTTTTAGGTAATATTATGGCGGGGCTGTTGTTGGGTATTTTGCTAGCAAGACCTGTAGCCAGCATAATTGCCGATCATTTTGGCTGGCGTGCCGTGTTCTTTTTTGCCGCGGGATGCATGGTATTTATTGCTTTAGTTATTCACTTTGCTATACCAACAAGGTTGCCAACGCATAACACACGTTACTTTGCTTTATTACGATCGTTAAAGTCGCTGGTAATAGGTCAACCTGTGCTTCGTCAACGTGCTTTTTACCAAGGACTAATGTTTGCGTCATTTAGCTTGTTTTGGACGACAGTGCCTGTTGTGCTTGCCAGAGAATATGGTTTTTCGCAAACTCAAATAGCATTGTTTGCTTTAGTGGGCGCAGCCGGTGCTGTTGCAGCGCCTATTGTTGGGCGTTTAGCTGACAAAGGCTATACCTACGAAATGTCGTTATTAGCCAAAGTGATTGCATTATTGTGTTTTTTACCCAGCTTATTTGATTTACCAAACGGCATTATCATATTGGCGCTAACCGGTGTTTTAATTGATTTTGCAGTGCAAGCCAATATGGTACTTGGCCAACGGGTAATCTATTCGCTAGAGCCACAAAGCCGTGCTCGGCTTAACGCCATTTACATGACCAGTATATTTTTAGGCGGTGCTGTTGGGTCATTAATTGCTAGCTCATTATATGAGTTTGGGGGGTGGGAAAGTATAGCTTTAGTTGCGGCTGCAATGCCGCTTATTGCGTTAATAGGGTTTGTTTATTCTGCTAAAAAAGAAAAACAAAAAGCACATACAGCTTAACAAAAAAGCCATCGTGGTTGATGGCTTTTGGTTTAGGCTACTTTTTTGACTCGCCAGAGAAGGAGCTTCCTGCCGAGGCTATAATTACTAATAAAATGGCTAACCACTGCCAGAGTGTGAGTAGCTCGCCTAAAATAACAAAGGCAGCAAGTGATGCAATGGCAGGTTCAAGGCTCATCATTATGCTAAAGCCTTGAGAAGGCATATTACGCAGTGCCACCATCTCTAACGTGTAGGGTAACGCACTTGATAAAACTGCAATACCAATCCCCAGAGGAATAACTTCCCATGTGAATGCGCTCGCTTGCATAATGCCTCCGTAGGGCACAAGCACAATGGCCGCAACTGTCATACCTAGGGCAACCGTTGCACCACCTGAGCTTTGCATTCCGGTTTTTTTACCAAACAATATATAGCCAGCCCAACATGCACCTGCTGCTAAAGCTAAAATAACACCAACAGGATCTAAGCTCTCTTCACCGCTCATATCGGGCAATAAAAGTAATATACCGGCAATGGCGCAGGCAACCCAAAATAAATCGCGTTTACGGCGAGAGCTAAATAAAGCAACGGCAAGGGGACCAGTAAACTCCAGTGCTACACCAATACCCAAGGGTATGCGCTCAATAGCGTAGTAAAACAGAATGTTCATTCCACCTAGGCTTAAACCATAAACCACAATAGCTAAGCGGTTTCCTCTAGTGGGTATATGTTTCCATGGTTTAAATACTAAACATAATATAAGTGCAGAAAAACCAAGCCTAAGCGCGGTCGTCCCTTCGGGGCCAACAATGGGGAATAGTTGCTTTGCAAACGACGCACCCGATTGAATGGTCATCATGGCAATTAATAAGCAAACAGTTGCTAATATGAAGTCTTTGGTACTTGATTGCATTGTTGTCCCTAATTTAAAGCACTGTTAATAGGGGTTAATAAATTTCCACTATTTAAGATGCAATGGCTATATTTTGTGGCGGGATAATATCTGCTTTTAGTACGATTGGTAAGTGTTTGCGATTAAAAAATAGGTGTGGCTGTTTAGAGTAAGATCTAATGAAGGGCAACATACTAGCAAACAGGTGTTTGCTAGTATGTTTAAACTTAGTGAGCGCTTTTATTAACGAGACCGTCCAAAGAGTAAAGGCCGCGTTTTTCGTCATTTTTACGTTTTATTTCTTCAAGAGCACGCGCTTCTACAGCGTCAAACAATGCATTTATTAATCGGTTGAAGTGTTTATGCATGGCCGCACGGGCTGCACTTGCGTCATGTGATTTTAGTGCCGTGTAAATAGCTGTGTGCTCATCCATCACACATTCGTTGTTATTAGTACAAACACTACTGTAATCGGCAACAATTTGTGGGTTTTTTAATCGTAAATCCCACAAGTTAGAAACAGCAAATTCAAGCGCTTTATTGCGTGTTGCTCTGGCAATTATTTCATGGAATTCGCGGTCTGCTTGCTCTACATAAAGCCCTTTTTCCATTACTATTAGCGTTTTATTTAGCTGCTCAAGTTCTTCTTCTGTAATGCTTTGAGCGGCAAGTGCTGCAATTTCGCCTTCGATGAGTGCGCGGGCCTGAGTTAATTCAAATGCGCTGATCTCTTTTGATTTTATAGAGGCATTTTTTTGTTCAACAACATAAACACCCGAACCGGTTTTAACTTCAACCCGTCCACGTACTTCTAATGCAATAATTGCTTCTCGAATTGTTGGGCGACTTACGTCAAACATTTCTGCAAGTTCACGCTCAGGAGGTAAACGACTCCCAGCAGTAAACTCACCTTGATTTATTAAAGACTCTATTTTATCAACAATGCGCCAAAATAAGCGACGATTACCCATATTGTACCTTCATACCCTAAGGAATATTGACCATTTAGGTCTAAAAATTTATACCATTTATTAACCGACAAGGTTACCCCAAACCCCACTAATATGTCAAAATTCTAGTGTTATGATTTGGTTATAAAACAATATTGTTAGCTGGTTTAATTTGTGTAATACCAATTTAGTTTAAAATTAAACAATTGGCCAGCTTGATTGGTTATGTTTTTGTGTGTTAGTTTGGATTTACACCGATAAAATGAGCAATGGCTGTTTTCTGATTAAGATTGAGTAATAGCTCTATTGTCAGTCAGTAATTGGTAAATACTTTAGGTCATTATATCAAATTGATTGCCCACGGATGGGGATCGTTGTTGTAATGTGCGTAAGTAAAAGTGTGTAGTTAGTATAGTGATTTGCATTTCCCCATGGGCGTTAACTGTCGTTGGTTAACGCCCATATACAGCTAATCCAGTTATAGGCTTAATTAATGTGTTTTATCGTTAGGGTAAATCACACCTAATTGTTTACGAGCTTCGTCAAGTACATTCATAACATCTAATGACAACGCGAAGGTGTTTACATCAGATTCCCACTGTTGTTTTTCTATGAGTTGCATAAAGTGAGCAACTTCAAACTTCATAAAATGCTCATCAAATTGTTCAGATATAATTTCTGATTTGCCATTGTTAGCAATAAACTCTACTTTTTTGAGTTGCGATACGGCTTCAATACGCATTCTGCCTAGTTCACCTTGTATTTCTGTTATGTTGTCGCCTTGCGATATTTTTGAGTAGCTAATCACAGCTTGCTTATTTGAGTAATTAAGCAGTACATCGCCTGCGCCATCAACACCGGTATCTAGTATTACGCCACTTGCATTTACACTTTGCGGCGCGCCCCAAAGTGCAATTAACAAGTAAAGAGGGTATATACCTAAATCGACCAAAGCACCGTTGGCAAATTCAGGTAAAAAGGTGTTAGGGCGCTCCCCATTTTTGTACTTATCGTAACGAGATGAATATTGACTGTATTGACCTATGTACTTTCGAGGAGTGCCTATTCTGCTAAGTGCTTGCTTTAACAATGTGAAGTTAGGTAAATGGGTGGTCATCATTGCTTCCATGTATAAGCACTGGTTTTGCTTAGCGGTGGCTATGATTTCTTTTAGTTCTTGGCTATTGGCTGCGGACGGCTTTTCACCGAGTACATGTTTACCTGCGTTTAAACACATAACCGCATACTGTTTGTGCAAGCTGTTGGGCGCGGCTATATAAACTGCGTCAACGCATTCGTCTTGGCAAACTTGTTCAATACTGGTAAACGTTTTTGCATGTGTATTTTGCGGGTGCTTTGCTAAAAATGCTTCGCCGCTTGAAAGCGCGCGAGAGCAAACCCCGTATAAATTAAAATCAGCGAGGGTATTAGCAGCGTCAAGTAATGTGTCGCTGATAAAATTAGTACCTACAATTACAAAGTTCATACTCATTCCTTAGAATTATGTTTATTTAAGTTTATCATTTTTTTAGCTCTGTATGCTTGCGGAGAATAACCAAACCAACGTTTTACACTGGCGCTAAGTGTTGCTTGTTCTTGATAACCTAATAGCTCTGAGATGGTTGAAATACTGTAATGGTTTTGCGCCAAATAGTGCGCAGCTAATGAGCGCCGGGTTGAGTCTTTTAGTTTTACAAAGCTTGTGTTGTGTTTATTTAACTCTCTGTGCAATGTTCTTGGGTGCATACCCAGCGCTGTAGCTATGGTTTCGTTTGTGCATTGATATATTGGCAACATGGGCCTAATTAACGCGCTTACTTGAGTTGGCAGGGATTGATTTTGCTGTTCGCTTTGAGCTAAAAACTGCAGCGCGGCAGGTACTTTATCGTGCTGGGGTTGTGCAATTGATAATGCTAAATCTGTTTTTAAAATAACAATACCGGCACTATTTCTATTGTGCGTGACTTTGCAGCCAAAGTAAGTGTTATATGCGCGGGTATTAGCAAGTTGCTTTTGAGGTAAGAATACCGATTGTGGTTTACAGGTGTTATTACTTATTTTTTTTATTACTCCCATGGCGAGGCCGATAGTTAGTTCTAAAACCTGGGTTGTTTTAGGTAATGGGGTTAAGTTTATTTGAAATGATAAAAAGAGTGTTTTATCAGCCTCTAACGGATGAATAGTTAAGCTTAGAGCGGGAGTGTGTAGGTGCAAATATTTAATAACCCAGTTGAGGGCGTCACCTAAATTAGTGCTACTTTTTGCTGCTATAGCAATAGGGCCAAGTATATCAAAGCTCTGCTTATTGGCTAGTTGCAGCCCAAAGCTTGGGCAGTTGAGCGTATGTGCACAATATTCAAGGAGTTCGGCGTAAGTACTATAGGGCAAGTATTGTTGCTCTAAGTTATTAAAGCAAATGTTAAGGCCAAGCTGTGTCATTATTTGTGATATGTCAGCGCCTAAGCTCTTAACAAGCGAGTCTATCCCTTGTAGTGATGTGGCCTTAATAAAATTTTTCATGCATTACTCCAGCAACTTGGTGTCTAAAAATATCAAGTTTTGATGTGTTTTTCTATGCAGTATTAATAAGGTATTAATTTTTCATAAGGGCTCACATGCAGAGCACAACATTTGATTACATTGTTATAGGGGCAGGTAGTGCTGGGTGTGTTATTGCTTCGCGTTTATCTGAAGATAAAAATGTGAGTGTGTGTTTAATTGAAGCCGGCGGGGGTGATAAAAGCGCTCTTGTTCAAATGCCAGCTGGAGTTGCTGCCAGCGTGCCTTATGGTATTAACAGTTGGCACTATAATACAGTACCCCAAAAAGCACTTAACAATCGGTGCGGTTTTATGCCAAGGGGTAAAGTGCTCGGTGGTTCAAGCTCAATCAATGCAATGGTTTATATTCGAGGTAATAAACACGATTATGATGAGTGGGAAAAGCAGGGGAACATGGGCTGGGATTATAAAAGCATGTTGCCCTATTTTATAAAAGCTGAAAACAACAGTGCATTTATAAATAACCCATTGCATGGAGTTGATGGACCGCTTTATGTACAAGAGCTAAATACGCCAAGTTCTGTTAATCAGTATTTTTTAAATGCTTGCGCTGAACAAGGGGTACCGCTAAATGATGATATTAACGGTAAAGAACAAAGTGGTGCACGTTTGTCGCAGGTTACACAGCATAAAGGAGAACGTTGTAGTGCAGCGAAAGCGTATTTAACACCTAATTTAAATAGGGATAACCTAACCGTATTCACACATTGCCACGTTAAAAAAATAAATATAAAAAATAAAACTGCGCAAGGAGTGCAAATAACACGTAACAAGCAGCAAATAGAGTTAACGGCTAATAAAGAGGTGATTTTGAGTGCGGGGGCTATTAATTCGCCGCAAATTTTAATGTTGTCGGGGATTGGACCAAAAGAGCAATTAAAATTACATAATATTGATGTGAAGGTTGTGTTAGAAGGCGTTGGTGAAAATTTACAAGACCATCTAACAGTGGTTCCACTTTTTAAAGCCAATAATAGTGCCGGTACGTTTGGTATAAGCCCAAAAGGTGCGCTTCAAGTTACCAAAGGGGTTGCAGATTGGTTTAGTAAACGAAACGGATGTTTAACAAGTAACTTTGCGGAGTCTCATGCGTTTATTAAATTATTTAAAGATTCGCCGGCACCTGATGTTCAACTCGAATTTGTAATTGGGCTAGTAGACGATCATAGTCGCAAGTTGCATTATGGGCATGGGTACAGTATTCATAGCAGTATTATGCGACCTAAAAGTAGAGGGACTATCAAGCTTGCAAACAATGGCTCCCATACAGCACCACTGATTGATCCTAATTATTTAAGCCATCAAGATGACTTAAACATAATGTTGTTGGGTTTGAAAAAAACACTCGCAATAATGAATAGCCCAGCCTTTGATGAAATACGTGCAGATATGGTTTATCCACTCGATATAAATAATGATCAGCAGCTAATCGAGTTTATTCGTGAAACAGCTGACACTGAATATCACCCCGTTGGGACATGTAAAATGGGTAAAGACGAGATGTCGGTTGTTGACAGCAAGTTAAAAGTGCATGGCGTTAATAATTTACGTGTTGTTGACGCGTCGATAATGCCCACAATTGTCACAGGTAACACTAATGCCCCTGTTATAGCGATTGCAGAAAAAGCGGCTGACTTAATTAAGGCAGCCAATAGTTAGCTGTAAAAGGTGTTTAACCAGTGTTGCCAATCAGATTCTAGGCGTAACATTTGTAAGTGCTTTTTAGCTTTAAAATGTTTTGCTTGGTCTTCTTCTGCGATGAACGGTCCAACTCGGCAAAGCGCGCAATGGTTTGATGTTAAGTAGCTGGGTTTGGTTAATTGTTTGGCTAGTTGGGGTTCTAAGGTGCTACTTTTTGGGCTAAATACATACGTGATCCCGCTGGTGTCTTTGACGTGTTTGTCACGGTCAACATTACGAATTTTATATCCCGAAAAACGTGTTATATCAAATGGCATTTGGCCGCAATATGTGCTGCTTAAGCGTTCGTTTAAGCTGCCTTCTATGTTCCATTCACGATAAGGTTTTACATCTTTAGAGGTTATAAAGCAAAGCATTGGGCCATTTGGGTTTAACGCAAACTCAGTGGCATATTTAATAAATTGATGTAATAGGGCTCTGTTTAAAACGTTCATACTTGACTGACGAGTGCTAGCTTCAAACGCCTCTTTACCTACAAATGCAGGAATAAGTGGGAACTGAAAAATGACTACATCAAAGTATTGGTTGTTACTTTTTAATGCTTGCCAACACGCTTTGCTCGTTACATCAAAATTATTAAGAACGTTGACACTGCTTTCACGCAATTTTTTTAAAGCGTTATCAGGGTATTTTTGTTCTATGGTTTGTGCGCTATCGTAAGTTGAGGCGACTAACTTATTTGGTTTTACGTGCTCAAAAATCGCTTGAGAAAACGATAGGTCGCCATCGCCAACAGTAAGTATTCGCCAATTAGGGTTTAAGTACATACTTTGCTACGTGTTTTGCTTATTAACGTTTTGAAGTTGCTTATTTGCCGAATTTAAACGCTCAAAAGCAAGCCTTGTTTTTAGGCCTTCGATGGCTATTTGCTTAATAATTAAGTTAAAAGTGATTACAATTGCAAATGCAAAATGCAGTGGGCCATCTGTAAACCCACCGTCCGCTTTATATAACGTTACGCCAAATAATATGAGCAAAACAACTAAAAATATCTCAATAAGTTGATTTGAATAAAAGTTGAGGCGGTTTTCATTTTTGTGATCTTTTTTAATGCTAATAGCGCAAAAAAATGGAATGACCTTGATTTTGAAAGCGGCGTTTTTTTCTACATAGTTTTCGCCAAGCTCGTCAAGCTGCTGGCGTAATTGGTCAATCATGGTGAGTCCTCAAATAGCTGTGCGCGGATGGTACATTATTACCGCGCAATATTTAAGGTAATAGCTACTATTTAGGGTAAATACTCATACCAATAAAAAATATGTGGCATACAAACACGACCGACGTCAGCACAAAGCGCATTTTTTGATAGTCTTTGTCGTAGGTTTGCCACTGTGATGTTGATTTTTCAAAAAGTAGAACAAGCCAAAAACTCAGCGATAACCACCCTAAAACCCATTCAACAGGTAAAAATGCTAAAAATGGTACCGGAATAACAGGTAGTACCGCTTTTATTGCATCAGCATAGTTTTGCTGGCCGGCATGCCAAAGATTACCTGCCATAAAAGCAAGAATAGCAATGCTATAAAACGTAAAAAACTCTAAGTTAACACTGTTACTACCGAGCATCAGCGGCCACGCTAAACAGGCTAGAAATGGTAATAGGCCAAGATAGCCTAATTGGATGTGATTGATAAACTTGTTCATAACAGTGTGCCCTGGGTGTTTTTAATAGTAAGCGAGGCAATTGTATCAGCCTTACGCGCGCAAACCGATAAATTGCAATAAATTAACTACGAATCTAGTTATTATTTAGTTTCATCCTAAAAATCGATTGTTTTAATCTAAACAATCAATTTTATTTAATTTATCGATGGGCTTACTGTATTAATCAAGCCAGCAAGGTTAGCCCAAAAAATCTCGCTTTGCTTGGTAACTTAAATTAATACATTAAATATAAATGAGGAATACTATGAGCACTTCATTAATCAACACAAAAATTCAACCTTTCAACGCAACTGCATACCACAATGGTGATTTTGTAGAAGTATCTGAAAAAGATGTACTTGGTAAGTGGTCAATCTTCTTCTTTTACCCAGCAGATTTCACATTTGTATGTCCTACTGAACTTGGCGATGTTGCTGATTACTACGAGCAACTACAAGAAATGGGTGTAGAAGTTTACTCAGTATCAACTGATACTCATTTTACTCATAAAGCATGGCACGATACGTCAGACACAATTGGTAAAATTAAATTCCCGATGATTGGCGACCCAACAGGCCGTATTACTCGCAGCTTTGGCGTTATGATTGAAGATGATGGCCTAGCACTTCGTGGTACGTTTGTAATGAACCCTGAAGGTGAAATTAAAGTAATTGAAACTCATGATTTAGGCATTGGCCGTAGCGCTAAAGAGCTAGTGCGTAAAGTACAAGCTGCACAATACATTGCAACTCACGACGGTGAAGTTTGTCCTGCATCTTGGCAGCCGGGTGAAGACACTCTTGCTCCTTCACTAGACCTAGTTGGTAAAATCTAAGTATAGATTACCTCAACTATAAGGGCAGGTAACTGCCCTTAAACCAATAAATATTCGTTTATTGGTGCCTCCTATCTCAATTTGATGATTAAGCACATGCATTAATTGGCATGGGAGGCTTGCTGTTTAAATTTTCCTAAAAAGGGTTAAGCCATGTTAGATAACAACATTAAAAATCAATTAAAAAGCCATTTCGAATCGCTTACTCAACCTGTTGAGCTGCTTATTGCCTTGGATGACAGCAAAAAATCAACAGAAGTAGAAGGCTTAGCAAACGATTTAGCATCATTAAGCGATAAGTTTACGGTAGTTAACAACCCAGATACCAGCGCACGTCGCCCGTCTATGGTTGTACATTCGCCGGTTAAAAATACCCATATTACGTTTGCAGGCGTACCGATGGGACACGAATTTACAAGTTTAGTGTTGGCGCTTTTACATACTGGCGGGCATGCAAGTAAAGCAAAAAGCGAAGACATTGAACAGATACAATCACTTGATCAAGAACTTAATTTTGAAATTTACATTAGCTTGAGCTGCCAAACGTGCCCTCAAGTAGTGCAGGCGCTAAATACAATGGCCGCGACTAATAGCAAAATTAAAGCAACCATGATTGATGGCGCACTATTTCAAGAGGAAGTAGAAGAGCGCAACATTTTAGCTGTACCGGCTGTTTATTTAAATGGTGAACCATTTAGCCAAGGTGCATTAAGCCTAACTGACATTTTAAACAAAGTAGATAGTAAAGGTGCAGCACGCCAAGCTGCTGCACTAAGTGAAAAAGATGAATTTGACGTACTAGTAGTTGGTGGTGGACCTGCGGGTGCCTCAGCTGCTATTTACTCTGCACGTAAAGGCTTAAATACAGGTGTTGTAGCTGAACGTTTTGGTGGGCAAGTTGCTGACACATTAGCGATTGAAAACTTTATCTCTGTTAAAGCCACTGAAGGGCCAAAACTTGTTGCACAGCTTGAAGAGCATGTTAAAGAGTACGATGTTGATGTAATGCATAACCAACGTGCTGCAGGACTTGAACGCGTTAATAACAAATACGAAATTACGCTTGAGAACGGGGCTACTTTAAAAGCTAAATCACTTGTTTTAGCAACCGGTGCACGCTGGCGTGAAATGAACGTACCCGGTGAGCAAGAGTACCGTGGGCACGGTGTAGCATACTGCCCGCATTGTGATGGCCCTTTGTTTAAAGGTAAGCCTGTAGCAGTGATTGGTGGTGGTAACTCAGGTATTGAAGCGGCAATCGATTTAGCAAACATTGTTGAGCACGTAACAGTGCTTGAATTTGCAGATACACTTCGCGCCGATGAAGTACTTATTCGCAAAGCGAAAAGCTTAAATAATATTACTATTATTAAAAACGCCCAAACTACAGAAGTACTTGGCGATGGTAAAAAGGTAACAGGACTCACGTACACAGACCGAGTATCAGGTGATAGCAAGGCACTTACTCTAGCGGGTATTTTTGTACAAATAGGCTTAATTCCTAACACTGAGTGGTTAAAAATTAGTGACTTAGCGCTAAGTAAATTTGGTGAAATATTAATTGATGCAAAAGGTGCTACGTCATTACCGGGTGTTTATGGCGCAGGTGATGCAACAAATACCCCATTTAAGCAAATTATTATTGCCATGGGCAGCGGTGCAACAGCAAGTTTAGGTGCTTTTGATTACTTAATTCGCAACAGCGAAGAAAGCGAGCAAGACAAAACAGCTGCTTAACGTGCAAAACTTCTCTTGATATAACAGCAAGGTACACCCATCGCTGTTTGTTAACCCAAGCCGCCCTCTCCAAAGGCGGCTTTTTTATGGCGTAATTAATCATATATAAATAGGTTAATCGCCACCGCCACCGCAGGCAGAATCTGAACCGCTGCAATTATTATCAGAGTAACTTGTACTAGTATTATATGTGGTTGCACCTTGTTTTGAGTTTGCAGTGACAAAGGTAAGTAGTAGCAAAAAGCCACTAACAATTAAAATTACCATGATTGACTGCCAATCCTGTGACGAATAACCGACATAAAGTGACAAAGCTAAAATAGTAATCAAAATGGTCCGAGCTATTAATTTCATTGTTATTTCCTTTTACTTACTGTCAGGTACATTTAATGTAATTCTGGTTTAACGGTTTTTATTGCTGATGCGACAGCGAGCTCAAGTGAGTACATTTTAAAAGGTTTTGATATAAACATATCCATGCCAGCTTGTTTACAGGCAAGTTTGTCTTGAGACGATGTATTAGCAGTTAATGCAACAATATAAGTTTTATTAGTAGGGCAAATTTTTTGTTCTCTTAACTGCTTAGTTGCTTCAAAACCGTCCAAAATAGGCATAATACAGTCCATAAAAATAAGGTCATACGGCTTTTGCTTACATTTTAAAACAGCGTCTTGACCATCAACCGCAAAGTCGGGGTGTATATTAAGCTTATTTAGGGATGCGTTAAGCACTAATCTATTGATGTCGTTGTCATCAACAACAAGCACAGATAACTCGCTTGTGTTTAAATCAATGTTAGCGAGCGGTTTATTTTCAAGTGCTTGCTCTTCACCTCGGGTTATAGGGATATAAACTGAAAATGTAGAGCCTTTATTAATTTCGCTAGTAACTTCAATTTTACCGCCCATGTACTGAACAAGTTCTTTTACAATTGCTAAGCCTAGACCTGTACCGCCTTTTGTATTTTTAGCATCGACTTCTTGCGTAAATGGAGAAAATAGCGATTTAAGAAATTCAGGAGTCATCCCTCTGCCTGAGTCAGTCACGGTAATAGTGAGTGACAAAGCTTCGTCAATATTGGTTAAAAACGTGTCCAGCTTTACACTACCTTTTTCTGTAAACTTTAATGCATTACTGAGTAAATTGGAGGTAATTTGGCTTAGGCGTGTGTTGTCGAAAAAGGCCCAGCAATCGTCATTAATTTCATTTTTCACTTCAAGTGCGACACGCTTTTCAGTAAATAAAGGGGTATAAAGTGAAACAAGGTCAGTGAAAACAGTTTTTAATAAAACATTGTTTGGTTCAAGCTTAAGCTCGCCATGATTAATTTTTGAGAAATCAAGAACCTCATTAATAATGTTCAATAATATGTCTGAGCTGCGTAGCGCAACTTTAATTTTTTCTGTTCTTTTTTGTTCATCATGCTCATCTATCAAGTTGGTGAGCATGCCTGTAATACCATTGAGTGGCGTTCTGAGTTCATGGCTAATTTTTGCAAAAAGCATGCTTCTATCAAAAAGTAAGCGTTCAGCCTCTGCTTTTTTGCTTTTAAGTTCTTCACGAAGAGTCATCGACTCTGTTACATCTTGAAACGTGCCAAATAACCTTACGCAGGTGTCGCCTTCAAATTCAGCTTCTCCAAAGGTCGATACCCAAATGTTGTTATTTTTTGCAGTAACAATTTCAAGGTCTAAATTCCACTTTTCGCCTTTGCTAACGGCTAACTCTACTGCTTTGGTAATATTTTCTCTGCTAGATCCCTCTTTATAGAAGTTAATTGCTGTTTCCATAATAGGTTGATAGTTTTCATCAACTTCGTGAATAAGCTTAGTTTGTTTGCTCCAATAAATTTTATTGTGGGCAATATCAACTTCCCAAGTTCCTATATTCGCAACGCTTTCAAGCTTAACAAGGCTATTACTATTTTTTATTAGGCGATCTTTTGTTTGGTTTCTGGCAAATTCCGCACCTAACCATTGTGCAAATAATTCTATATAGTCATAGGCTTGGTCTGTAAAAACAGGCGATGAATCAGCAGAAGAAAAGTTAACGGTTCCAAACACTTCATTACCTATTTTAATAGGAGCACCAATGTAGGATTCCAGTTGGAAATTAGCAAAGCAAGGGTGGTCTGCAATTTCGCTCTGAGATACATTGTGAAATGCGAGGGCTGAGCCTGCTTTGAGGGTGTGTGTGCAGTAAGTACCTTCTAGGTCAAATTGTGTACCTATAGCAAGATCGTTGTTAGGGGTAACCGCATATAAAACAGTGTAACACTGGTCTTCAACCTTACTGATAATAGCTAAATCAAGATTAAAAACGTTAAGCCCAAACGTTAATAGCTTTTGCGTTTTGTTGTCAAATGATAAACTTTGATCAGAGACTATGTCGTGAAATTGCCTAAGAAAATTCAATAGAAAAACCCTATGGTATTAATTTTTTAAAACTTTATTTAGCAAGCTTAGAATAACGTTAAAAAGTGATAAAAAGCTATTACTATCTCGGCAACTAAATACATAAAAACACGATTTGATTAAAATATAGATTTAGCGTATCTGTGTGCTCGTTATATAATCTAGTATGTTGAGTTAGGTGTGTACTCTGGGTTGATATCTCCATCAACTTCTTCTGGATCAACATCGTTTATCAGCAGTGTTTCTCTTACGGCTTCTATATGATCAAGGACCGTTTGATAACGCTCACCATATTCATATTTAGTCACTTCAATAGCTTTTGGCATATATGTAAACGCTATTTTAAGAGCATGAAGTGCATCGTCATTTATTTTTTCACTCATATTTTTCTCCTGACTAAATTAATATCGGCGGTTAAAGTATTTTCTTTAATTGTTTATTTTAGGGTGCTTGCAAGTGAGCACGCGCTTCAGTTATGCCCATTTGGTATCCTTTATTTAAAATATTAAACGATTTAGTGGTTCTGCCCACTTTAAAGTGCTTTGGTGGTGCAATAATATTAACTATACAATCGCTGGGTGGGTTTTCTATAAAATCGATACTTTTATTATAAACGTCAGCTCTATTTAATGCTGCATTTATGAGTGCAGGATAGCCCTTATAAATTTGTTTAGTGAGCCAAGACGTTTTTGTCGCTTTTTTTTTGTACCCTCGTGAACGTGACAAGATAACCGTTATTTCGCGCGCCCCCATTTCATACGCCTTGATAACAGGAATAGAGTCTGCAACTCCACCATCCGTCATAGGTGTGTTATTTATAATCGGGTAATCACGATATGCAATAGGAATTGCGCAGGATGCTTTTAATTGCTCAACCATATTGTCGTTTGTTGCTTCTAAATAATAGGCTTTACCTGAATCTATAGCGGTAGTAACAATATAAAACGGTTGTGGGTTTTGCTCAAATATTTCGGTTTGTAGACGAATTTCACGAATAGTTTCTTCCCATAACCAATCAAGGTCAAATAAGTGACCACCTTTTAAAAACCGAGCCAGATTAATAAACTCCGGCCTACATGAATAATCTGTTATCACTTTGTAGTTTCGCATGGGTTGCTTACATAAGAATGCAGCTACATTTGTTGCTCCTGCAGAAACGCCAAAGTAACAATCAAAGGGCTGATGATTTTGTGATAAAAATTCATCAAGGACGCCTGCAGCAAATATACCGCGCATTGCGCCACCTTCGACTACAAGTGCATGTTTTATATTTTTAGCCATAATTGTAACTCCTTTTAATCTGACTTTATGTTACCAACTAAGGCCAGTGAGGGCGAGCTATAAAACACATACTATCAATAAGTTGCATTCCTATTAAAAGTTAATTCAATAATAAAAAAGCAATAAATCAGACATTTAATTTAATAAATATGTTGGTAGTTAATATATTAATTAATCGGCATACTATTTTTAGAAATTTTATGGCTGTAATTCCATCGCACTGAGTTATATTTTTTGTTAATGTTAGGCTTCAAGCTTATGTTAATAATAAACCTTAAACGGGTTACTGATACTGCAACATTAAGATGGATAATACGCGTCAATATTTTTGCATAAATTGACATTGTTATAGTTATTATATCGCGAACCTAAGTCAGCATAATGTAGCCGTTGTTGCTTTCGAGCCCGATAATTTAAGAGCCTTGTACTGCGAATAATTGTACCAAGGTCATAGTTTGCTCCTACAAGGTAAATAAACTCTAAAATGAGCGATTTTAAAATCACCTTATTTAATAATACGCAAAATCAGCTTGGCGAAAGTCCGCTATGGCACCCAATGTTGGAAACACTCTTCTGGGTTGATATCAATAAAAAACTGTTATTTTGTTGCTCACTCGGTAAACCAGCAAATGCTTACTCGGTTGAAATGCCTTTTATAGTGACAGCTATAGCTTGGCAAGATAAAGAGCATTTAATTTTAGGAACTGAATCTGGGATTTATCGTTACAATATAAAGCGTAAAATACCTCAGTTAATTACGGAACTTGAAAGTGGCGACACGAATAGGCGCTCAAACGATGGGCGTGCCGATCCCTGGGGTGGTTTTTGGTTAAGTACAATGGATATGACTGCCGAAAAAGGGCAGGGCAAGATATACCGCTATTACAATAAAAAGCTAGATTGCATTGTGACTGATTTAACCATTCCTAATGGTTTGTGTTTTGATAAAGCTCGCTCTCGTGGTTACTATTGTGACTCTTTTACAAGCTGTATTTACTTTCTTGACCTTGATGTTAATACAGGTGAAGTTGCTGGTACGGCGAAGGTATTCTATCAATTTAATAACACCGATGTAGATCCCGATGGTTGCGTAATCGACAGTATTGGTAACTTGTGGTTAGCGGTATGGGGAATGGGCTGTATTATGTGTTTATCGCCTGATGCAGAAGTAATTCATACAATAAAAGTAAATAACCTCAATCCTACATGTACAGCATTTGGCGGCAAACAAGGTGAGCTGCTATTTGTGACTTCAGCAGTGTGCGAGTCTAATAAGGACTTACAAAATATACAAGGGACGACAATTCAAATTAGCGGGATAAAAAACGGGCAACTAGAGCCACCCGTTATTTTATAATTTGTTTACAGGTTACTGGGAGACTGGTTTGACCCACATAACGCCAACATCTTTTTTCATAACGTATACGCGAGTGCCTGCAGTAATTGTTTGCTCACTTTTTAATTTCCAGCTAATACCTGAATAATTATACGTAGTTAACCCTTGATCGGTAACGTCGTCATCTAGGGTAAAAGTAAGCTCTGCAAAATCGTTTGTTACGGGCTTTGTATCCACACGGTTTTGCATTTTTTTTAGAGGTTTCCACAGGCCAATGGCTAAAATAGCCGTTACCACTGTGTTACTCCATAGTGCAGTTGTTAATGAGTCAGGCAATATTCCTATGCTCATTGAAAAACCAGTTATCAGTAGTGATAAGCCAAAAAATAATAGAATAATAGTAGAGAGACCCAGCACGGCTACTTCTATTATTAAGGCAATTATACCAAGCACCATAAGTGCTTGTGGTAAATTTTGTATAATAAAATCCATACAAACCTCTTTAGGTGTTAACCTTTATTTTGCTTGTTTAAACTATTAATGATTGCCATGCCTTGCGCAACCATTGAGCTTGCATCTGTTGCGTTGTCAGGGAGAAGAACAACAGATGATTCACGTGCAATGGCTTCTTTAGCCGAAATGGCTTTAGTTGCTAAATCAAGTTGAATCGCTTTTTGCCCTTGCTCTGTATCAGCGGCTTCACCGACTTTTAATAGTGCATTGGCTTGAGCTTTTGCGACGGTTGTAATTGCGGTAGCTTCACCTTCCGCACGTAAAATTTGCTCAGCTTTATCTGCTTCTGCAGCAAGCACTTGTGCTTGCTTTTTACCTTCAGCGACATTTATATTTGCTTGACGGTCACCTTCAGACTCTAAAATTTGAGCACGTTTTACACGCTCAGCCTTCATTTGTGCTTCCATAGCTTCCATAATCGAGTTCGGTGGCACAATATCTTTAATTTCGTAACGCAGTACTTGAATACCCCATGGCTCAGATGCCTGGTTTATTGCAGCTACGATATTTGTGTTTAGTAAGTCTCGCTCTTCAAAAGTTTTATCTAGCTCCATTTTACCAAGCTCTGAGCGCATTGTTGTTTGCGAAAGCTGAACAACTGCAAATGTATAATCGTCAACACCATAGGTAGCTTTGTACGGGTCTAATACTCGAAAGTACAATACGCCATCTACAATTAACGAGATGTTATCTTTTGTTATAGCTGATTGAGATGGAACATCTTGGGCCTGTTCTTTTAAGCTGCGGTCGGCAGATATTCTATCGATAAACGGAATAATAAAATTAAGGCCGGCTTCTTTGGTTGATTGGTATTTACCAAAACGTTCAATTAGCCAAGCTCTATTTTGAGGGACAAATTTAACACTGCTTTTTAGAAGCACAATAACAAATATGAGTAAAAATGCCTCAACGGTAAATACGACATCGAGGATTTGTGACACTGGATCCATTTAAATATTCCTTATAATAATTAATCATAAAATGGTGTGTTGTTTTAATTTTAAACTAATAAAGACTACCACTTTTCAATGTAATTACCTACAAAAAGTGGGCACTTAAGAAGTACATATTATCGAGGGGGGCTCTCGGAAATTTTATTTCGACCAGTTTCTTTAGCGTTATAAAGAGCAGCGTCTGCTTTTGCAATAATGTCTTCTGCTATTGTTTTTGTGTTAGGAATTAGGCTATAAAAACCAATACTTAAAGTAAGCATATCACTTACTTCTGAATATTTATGCTCTATGCCCAACTTGGCTATTTCTTTTTGAATTAGAGTGGAAAAGCAATATGCATTATCAGTATTGGTACAGGGTAAAATAAGTGCAAATTCTTCACCACCATATCGAGCTGCTAGATCGCCGGGGCGCTTACATAAATTTTGCAGTGTTTCAGCAACTTGTTTTAATGCCTCATCCCCTTTTTGATGACCATAACTATCGTTGTATTTTTTAAAAAAGTCGATGTCGCAAATAAGTAAACTAATGGGTTGTTGGTAACGAACGCATCGTTGTATTTCGTCATCTATAGTTTGATCAAAGCATCGACGATTAGCTATGTTAGTCAAGCCGTCTGTATTTACCAGCTCACTTAATTGTTGATTGGCTGTGATAAGTTGCTGCTGAGTAAGTTCTAATTTTTGTTTATAGTTTATATTTTTGAACGCGTTGGTTAGTATTTCACCCACTAATTTTATTCTGATTAAATCAAGGTTTGTCCATTCACGTTTTACTGCTACACAATCGCAACCAATAAAACCAACAAGCTCTTTTTCGTAGCTTAAGCCAATGCACATTACTGATTTGATTTTTTGTAGTTCAAATTCCTTTTTTTCACCACCTGCAGAGGCTGGTAAATCCGCAATATCATTTACTTTAAAAAGGTAAGTGTCGTTCATTAATTTAAAAAAGTAGGGAAGTTCGCTTTTAGGAATATTTTGTAACGAATCCTTAAAAGGCATTATGCCTTTATTTACCCATTCATGTGTATTACTCATTTGTGTGTTTTCGTCGTTAAATTTAAATAAATAGCTGCGATCTGCATGGCATACAGTGCCAATTGCTTTTAATGCATAATTAATATGTTTATCTACATCATCGTTCTGAATATCAATGAGATCGGCTGATATATTCGATATAACAACATCAAAATTATATTGTTCATCAATTGTTTGTTTTTCTATTTCAAAGGTGATCATTGAAACGGTCTCGGTAATATTGGCAAATTTAATGTTCAGTAAGAAGGCTGTTTGATCTACTTCAAGCACCACTTTATTTTGAACATTAGGTATAAGATAAACATCAAAAAGGTTCTGTAATAATAAAGTTTTTTTACTTAAAGGGCTTATTAGCTTTATGTGACTAAAGTGATTTTCATTCAAGTCAGAATGCTGCTTTAAATTAAACAGGTTTAACGCGGATTCGTTTGCTTTGTAGTTGCGTGTTTTTGAGTCGTGGACCAAAACAGCAAAAGGGAGACACTTTAATGTACTCCAGATCTCTTTAATCGAGTTCAACGTTTAAGTTACCTCATTTTCTATAAAAGATAGGACATATCCGATTGATTTTTATTCTTATAATATAGTTTTAGTACAGTTTTGTTGATATTACTAACTTTTTTAGTGCGTTTATGTGAGTCACGCATTATAATTGATACTGTATATCATTACTCCTTTCTTCAGTGAGCCTTTAGCGGCTTACTTGCATTTTAAGTATAGGTAACCCAAGTATTTCATGACCGAAATTACAACACACCAAGCTTCTCGTAGGCGCTTACTCATTGCGCTTGCAATAACATGCTCATTTATGATCATACAAGTAATTGGCGCGTATTATGCTAATTCGCTTGCTGTATTAGCTGATGCAGGACATTTGTTTGTGCATAATAGTTCGCTATTTATTGCCTTAATTGCTTCAAGTTTTGCTATTCACTTAGCTAAAACTTTCAATGATGGCTATCAACGGGCTGAGTTAATGGGTGGGCTTATTAATGGCATTTTATATCTCGCAATTAGTTTGGTGATTCTATATGAAGGTGGGGAGCGATTTATTCATCAGCATGAAGGTAACGAACTTGAGATAAATAGTTACTTAATGTCGGTAATTGCGGGGCTGGGCTTTTTGTTCCACGGTGCCGCTGCTTGGGTGTTATACAAGGGACGAAAAGCAAGCATTAATGTTTATGCCGTGTTCTTACATTCGTTTTTTGATTTGATTTCTACTGTGTCCACTTTTGTTGCTGGTGTATTAATATATTTCACAGGCCTTGAGGTCATCGATATTTTATCGAGTATGCTTATAGCGTCGTTTGTATTGTTTACGGGCATTAAAGTAATTATAAGTTGTATTAAAGGTTTGCGTTTAAATAAAGCAAAACTTCCTAAGGTAGCAGATATTGAAAGCGAAATCACAAGCATAGAACACGTACATAATGTACATAATGTAACTGTAACACGTAATTACGATGGCCTAGTCGTGGGGGCTCATGTGGTACTCAAAAAGCACTGTACTATTGAAAAGCATGACGAAGCATGTCGCTTAAAGGTGGAAAATCTGCTTGCTGAAAGGTTTAGAGTAACGAGTAGCGTACTGCAAATTGAAAGCCATGAATGCCATCATATTCACTAGAGTTTATTAACCTTTCAAAGTTAAATTCCAACGGCCTACATGGTGCTTAGGCAAGACAGTGCACATAAGGTGTGTACCTTCACAAATAGTTGATAACGCATAATTAATGCAAGCAGACGCGGCCCCAAAGGAATCTCCCGGGGCAGTTTACTTCTTGTTGCTTGGCTTTGGTTTTATGTTACACAGTGTAAAGGCTGAAGAGTAGTGCAGGAGTAGTAGCCAACCCGGTGCTGCGATTAAACCGCTTTAAGTTTTAACAAACACTAACCCACAAAGGTCACTAGAACTTAGTGTTAGTGGGGGGGGAGGGTTTATATACCATGTTAGTTGCTTCAAATAAGCTCAATAATTCTGCTAAAGCAACTATTTTCATTAAGCGCTTCGGCGCTCATTGGTTTTGCAAAGTAATAACCTTGAAGTATATGACACCCTTCATTCGATAAAAACTCCATTTGTTGGCGGTTTTCGACTCCTTCAGCAATACAATATAGGTTCAAATTTTCAGCTAAAGAAATAATAGTTTTAATAATTGACTCGTCTCCTTTGTCCTCACCAATACTATTTACAAAACTTTGATCTATCTTTATAACGTTAATTGGGAATTGGCTTAAGTAAGTCAGCGATGAATAGCCTGTACCAAAGTCATCAAGCAATAATTTAAATCCTGCTGCTTTTAATTTTTGTAACTGCTTAGCAGCTTTCAGTTTATCTTCAAGCAATATAGTCTCTGTAATTTCGAGCCTCAGTTGCTTTGGCAGAATACCCGCGTCTGCTAGTATGCATTGTAAACGTTCGGTTATATTCTCCTTTAAAATATGTTTTGGTGATAGGTTTAAGGAAATATAAAATAATGGATTGTCATTCAGTAGTGGCGCTAATTCAATAAGTGCGCGTTTAAGGGCTAACTCAGTTAAGCGCTCGATTAAACCGGTTTCTTCTGAAATTGGAATAAACACTGCGGGTGAAACAAATTGCTCTTTGTTTTTCCAGCGCATTAGTAGCTCTACACCATTTATTGTTCTTGCTTCAATATCAACAATTGGCTGATAATGATTAAAAAATAAGTCGGCTTTTACTGCATCTTTTAAATCATTTTCGAGCATTAGCTTTTGTTTTATTTGTTCGTTCATTTCATCGCTAAAGAAGCTAAAACCATTCCTGCCATTTTGCTTTGCTTGCATCATAGCGACGTCTGCGTTACGAATTAAAATGTCGGTTGTTATTGCATCAAATGGGTACAAAGCAACGCCTATACTGGCAGAAATATTAATCGCAAAGTCTTCAATCATCACTTTATTTGCTAATTCTTTACTAATTAGCATAACTGTTTCTTTTAATGAGTCCTGAGATTCTACATTTTTAATAAGAACTAAAAACTCATCTCCACTTTGGCGGCCAAGCTGTGCATTTTCGTTAAGAATATTATTCACCCGTTCAGTAATATTACAAAGAAGCTTGTCACCTACAGCATGACCAAAAGAGTCATTTACTGGCTTAAACTTATCTAAATCTATAAATAAGAGTGCGCAATGTGTGTTTGAACTTTCGGCTTGTTTAATGGCTTCCTCAATTTCTTGATACATTAAACTACGATTTGGCAGTTTTGTTAGTGCGTCGTAATTGGCTAAATAACGCAGCTCATTTTCAGCTCTTTTTTGCTCTGTTAGGTCAGAAATAACAATTACATAGTAGCTTACTTCTGTTGTACTTTTTGCTACAGCAGTCACATTAATATGCACTGGGTGCTTACTGCTTTTAGCTGTTTTTATTAACGTATCAATATGCCAGTTTTCAGTTGGTTGCAATTTTTTAAGTATTTTTGCGAACTCTTTACAGTTTTCTTTACCAATAGACTTTATAAATAGTTTCGGGCTAATATTTGTAAATTCCTCTGAATCAGAGAACGTTCTTATAAAACTATTATTTGCTGAAAATGGCATTAAATGATCGTCTAAAATCAGTAACCAATCGTTTATTTGGCTAAATGCTTCACCTAGTATTTTGGCTTGTTCTTCATTGGCACGCTGCTCTGTAATATTGGTATAAATACCAGATACATACAAAGGTTTGCCTGTTTGAGTGTCAAAAATTATTTGGCCAGTGTCTTGATACCACAACCACTGCCCATTTTTATGGCGGAGACGATATGTTAATTGCCAATTTTTATTTTTACTTTTTTTGCTTATAAAGCTTTGCCATTTGGTTTCAAATCGACGCTTATCGTCAGGGTGTATAATAGAATAAAACAGCTCTATCGATACTCGTTCTTCAAGGTTCTCATAACCCAGTTCTATGCCGCGTAAGGTATTTACAGAACCATCTTCAAATCGAAAATCCCATATTCCACTTTTATTATTTTTAAGAGCGAGCTCTGTTTGTTTTTTCGAATTTATAGTGTCTGTATGCGCTTGTTGAATAACATTTTGGCGGCTACGGTATTGCCAGAAAAATAAAGCGAAGAGACTTAACATAACTATAATATAGGTGAATATCGCAAAGGGTGACTTCCAAGGGGCATAGGCTACATTCATGCTCAGCTTAACTGGTTGGGCTTTAATTACACCATCTTTAAAATGAGCGTTTATGGTTAGAGTGTAGCTTCCTGGTTGAAGTTTAGTAAAAAACACCTGATTTGATTTTAAGTTGTCATAGGTAAGTGATGTTGGGCCATCAAGAACCACATCATATAACGTTTTATTTGTATCTGGGTAAGAAAAGTCAGAAAAGCTTACCGTTAACCCCATATCATCATGGCTCAATTTGAGTGGTTGATTACTGTATGCAAGAGGTGAAAAAGGTAATTCTCTTGTCAATAGACTGACATCTGTAATTGCTAATTTATGTTTTTTAGTTGTTGCTTTTGTATTAAAATCAGCAGGATTAAAAAGCAGCGCGCCTGCATTACTACCCAATATTATTTGCCCATTATTCAATTTTCTTTGTGTGTAGTCTGTAAATTTATTGGTGCTTAAACCATCTTTAACAGAAAAACTTGTAACATTAAGTGTATTGAGGTTTACCTTGTAGAGCCCATTCTCAGAGCTTGCCCACAGGTAATCATTTTCATCAGGCACTAAAGACAAAATTGAATTAGAATTTAAAGAACTTTTAAGCCCCAGAGAATGTTTACGTTCATAGCTTTGTGGGTCTATGCCAATTAAGCCTTCATGAGTAGTTGCAAGCCATAAAACATTTCTTTTTAAGTCAAGGTAATAACTATCTACAGTGTAATAGATGTCGTCTCTATTCTTTGATGACTCAAATATTTGGGTTAAGCTTTGTGTTGACTCGTTATACCTATATAGGCTGTTGGTCATACTAATTAAAAGTTCATTTGGGTGTGTTTCTATTGGCGGAAGGAACACATAGGCATATACCGGGTCTAGAAAGTTTTTAAGTCCTTTAACAACCCTTATATCACCCGTTTTTTCGTTAAATAGGTAAAAGTTTTTGTCGTTTGCAAATGCATATTGATGAGTGCCAATTTTGGCAAAACCAAAAACAGTTGGTTGAGTAAGTATATCGTTATTAGTACTTAAATTTGATACTAATTGCTTACTATTTTTATCAAACAACTCAAAACCATTGTAAGAATATAGCCATAAATATTGGTTGTTTCCAAGAGAGGAAGCAAAAATATCATAAATTGCTGACGAACCAAACACTGCTTTTGCGTCAGTTGAGTTTAAAAAAGTACGCGTGGTTTTTGTTTTAGGGTTGTATTGAGCTAGGCCATCGTTTGTGCCAAACCATATAGTATTATCTTCGTCTTCGTGAATTTTGTTTATAGTATTATTGACGGGCAACTTAATATTTTTAAATCGTCTTGTATTAATGGGCCACGTGAATACCCCTTGGCTTCTTGATGATAACCAAAGTACTCCTGTTTGGCTTATTGTTAAATCGTCAATTGAGTTATCGTTTATATTAAATTTACTTTTTTCATAATTTAATATGAACTCTATTTCGCCGTTTATTCGGCTAAAACTAAATAATCCTTTTTCTGTTGCTACAAACTCACCCTGCTCAGAATTAATGTAATCCCAGATATTAAGATCGGGAATAAGCGTCGTTATTTTAGAGCTGAGTACAAGGTTATCTTCTGAAAATGCGAATTTATACAGCCCTTCTACCGTGCCAACTAGAAGGCCAAGCTCTTTATCTACCTGTAAAAACTTTACATTGATGTTGTCTATTGTTGTTTTTTCGACAGGGTGAAGCGGTATTTCTGTAAGCTGATTACTAACAAGGTTGAACGTGAATAGCCCATCATTGGCACCAATGAAAAGTGTATTATTGTGTAGTGTTAGAGCACGTATATACGACGTTTTTTTGGGTAAAGCCGCTGTTTGTGTGAAAGCTCCAGTGATTTTATTGTAAGTGAGTATTTGGTTATCAATTGCTAAGTAATAAAGTTCGTTTTTTTCGGCCATTGCTGAAACAGGTGAATAAATTTGTTTTTCTTTATCGAGCTGTCCTGAGTAGATTTTTTCTGTTTTTAAAGTTTGCGGGTCTATTAGGTATGCACCAGCTATATCAGTAGAAACAAGTAACTTACCGTCTTGTGTTTTTAGTACTGTAAAAATGTAATGTTTGTCTAGGTCAAAACCACCGTCGAATGTTTCAACATTATAGCCATCAAACCTATTTAGTCCTTGTTGCGTAGCAATCCAAATGTAGCCAATCTCATCTTCTTGTATTTTTACAACGTAATTTTGTGAGAGGCCTTCATCGGTAGAAAGGCGTTGTAACTGTTGGGCATAATTTTGCGATGCAAATGCATTGGTCATACACAACATTATAAATAAAACAAAAAGGGATAATTTACTTATTGGCACTGATGACCGATCTCCAAAACAGGTACTGCTCTATACAGCTAAGTGTTAAATATAGCACAGTTTTTATTTTGTTTTACAAAAAATAAACGTATTTTGTCAGTGCAAATTTAATGCAATGAACTAATATTTAACACTATTTAAGGGTTTTAGGGAGGTCTTAAAATGGTTTTAACAAACATACAAGCCAAAGATAGTCTTTTACTGATCATAGATATTCAAGAGCGACTTTCCCCCATGATTAGTGATTTTCAAAGTCTTTTAAAAAATACGCTAAAATTAGCGCAGGCATCTTACGTGCACGACATACCGACTCTGATCTCAGAGCAGTACGTCCAAGGATTAGGAGAAACCGATAACAAAATTAAATCGGTTTTACCGCGGGCTACGTACTTTGGCAAGGTGCATTTTAGTGCTTGTGAAGAAGCTGGCTTCTTAGATAAGTTAATTAGTTTTAACAAAAAAACGATTGTTGTAGTGGGCACTGAGGCGCACGTGTGTGTTTTACAAACGTGTATTGATTTATTAAAAAATGGATTTGAAGTGGTTTTAGTAACAGATGCAATAGGCTCTCGTAATGCTGAGCATAAAAGTATCGCAATAGAACAGCTAAAGCATGGCGGAGCGGTAATTTCATGTGCAGAAATTATTATATTTCAATGGACAAAAACTGCAGCTACGCCTACGTTTAAGAAAATATTACCTATAATTAAATAGGTTACTTGTATATAGTGTAAATTAAATGTTTATTATTATTAAATTTTAAATTATTCATTGATAATATCGGTACTATTTGGCTGTATTTGTACTAAGTTAAATGTATTAGCAAAATTAAAAGTTAGGGTCTTTATGTCTAGTGTTAGTCGTTTATTAACAGTTATTTTTGTCATCTTATTCGTCGAATCTATAGGATTAGGCCTTTATTTTGGTACGTTAACTCAAGCATTAATAGTTGGTTTACCGTTGTGTTTACTTCCAATATGGCTACTTAAAACTCAAGAAAATAACCCTATTACACCCCACATAGTTGCTGCTGCAATTATGATGTTTTCTTTTTTGCACATACAGCAAGCATTTGGCTTAATTGAAGTGCATTTTGAAATTTTTATATTAATGCCTATTTTAATTGTTTTTGTTCAGTGGCGCGTTTTTATTACAGCTATCTTGTTTGTCGCGGTCCATCACCTTTCTTTCTACTACTTACAAACCCAAAATACGGGCTTTTATGTTTTTGACCCTGATAGGCTTGCTTTTAGTACTGTGATTATTCATGCAGCTTATGCAATAGTTGAAGTGCTTGTTGTAGGTTATATAGCAATTACTTTAGAGAGAGAGCGCCGGGCTGGAACATCACTTAGCTCAGCAACTGAGCAAATCATGGAAAACTCTGAGCACATCAAACTATCTCTTAGAGCCGATTACACGCAAAGTGAAGCCGTTGTTGGTTTTAACACCTTGCTCGATTACTTATCGGACGTTATTAAACAAGTTAAAACTCAATCGTATTCTCTAAAAACCAATTCCGGTGAATTAATACAAGTTCATGATCAACTAGCGAATGGTGCACATCAGCGAACTCAGCAAACAGATGATATAGCTAATTCGGGTGCTCAAGTTGCGCATGGTTTCAAATTAGTAGAGCAAGAAAGCGAAGTGTTGAAAACACAAGTAGATAGCATCACACAATCTGCTAAAGGGGCTTTAGACGACGTATTGCAGACCGACAGTAAAAGCAGAGAGCTACTGAATTTGTTAAATCATACAGAAGAGCAAATTAATCAACTCGTTGCTGCCGGCGATGTCATCTCAAGCTTATTAAACGAAATATCTGGGATTGCTGAGCAAACAAATTTACTTGCGCTTAACGCAGCCATTGAAGCCGCCAGGGCTGGCGAGCACGGAAGGGGCTTTGCAGTTGTAGCGGATGAAGTACGATCATTGGCAAACCATAGTAAAGCAACTACTGACAAAATAGGCCTGACTCTTAAAGACCTTGTTACAAATAGTAAAACATCTACTCAATCAATGACTCAGTGCGTGAGCTTTGTTGTTGATTTAACTGAAATAAGCACTGCAATGAAAGAGAATATTTCAGCAATGAGTGAACAGATAAAAGCGGTATCGAGTAGTACTAGTTCGGTTGCACAAGTTGTTTCAGAGCAAGCTGGTAATACAGAACAAATTGCTAACAGCACAGACCAAATGCGCCAAAACCAGTACGAAGATTCCAATATCGTTAAGCAACTCACCGACAAAGTTCAGTTAATCGACGTCAGTATTGATGTACTTGAGCAATCAATTGCTAAATTTAAGTAGCCCACATTTTTTAAAGTTTATAATACTAGCCTGGTTAGGATTCGTTATATCAGGCTTAGTATATTTTCAGGTTGGCCAGCTAAAATCGTTTGATAGTGACAGAGTACTATTACAGGATGGTTGGTTTTTAAGTTTTAAAAAGCAGCTAGGGTTGAATACGCAAATACACGAGGCATCTTTAGTTCTTGTCATAGAGCAAAACTGTGGTTGCGCAAAGCAGGCTAAAGCACATATTACCTCACTTAAACGGTTTGCTGACGAAAAAGGCTTTAATATTATCGAGCATCCTTATTCAGCTGAGTTACATCACGTTATTCCAGCTACGCCAGCCGCTGTAATTATTGATAAGAATGGCGAGTTTGTTTATGCAGGGCCACTATCCGAAGGATTGGCTTGCTCACAGGGCAGTGGTTTTGTAGAAACGGCTATGACTAACTTATTTGCTGGGTTTAACTCAAAATTACTCGTAGCAGATACTAAAGGCTGTTATTGCAAAAATAGGGTTTAGCTTCAGGGGGCCGCTTCCTTAAAGTAAATTTGTTGAGTGTTAAATCACACTCTATTTTTTCAAAAAGAGCCTAACTGAGTAGTCACTAGTTTTATGCAAGTGATTTATATTGTATTAGTGCACACTTTTGAGTGAAAGTTTTATTAGTCAACTCTCAAATGAACTAATCTATATTCACTAATTATTAAATCTTAATGAGCAATCTATCAATTTGAATCAATGGCGATACTAAATAAAATTGACAAAAGATTAGGGGAACAATGAGTTACCAATTTTTGTATGAAAGGTTACCCTAAAGTTATAATTGGATTTAAAATAAAATTCAAATAACGCTCTAAAAATTATTGATAACTATTACTATTTAGATTAATATAACTATATCGAAAGTAATTAGAGTGGTTTGTAATCATGTATATTTGTCTATGTCACGGTGTGACAGATAAAAAAATTGAACAAACAATTGATGATGGTGCAACAACTATGCGTGAGTTGGCAAAAGAGCTTAACGTCGGCAGCCAATGCGGAAAATGCTGTGGTTGTACTAAGAAGATTTTGAATCGCAAGCTGATTCAAATTGCAGACATAACAGATCAAGTCGCTTAATTATTTTAAAAAATATTACATAAAAAAAGCAGCCATATGGCTGCTTTTTTTATGCTTATAACGTGTTGTTAAAGTTGAGATTGAAGATAATTTTCTATACCAACATTCTCAATAAGCTGTTGTTGTGTTTCTAGCCAGTCCATTTGCTCTTCTTGCTCGTTTAAAATATGGCCGAGTGCTTCTCGGCTAATGTAGTCTTTTTTACTTTCAGCTAATTTAACCGCAGCGCGAAGTTCGTCTATAGTATCAAGCTCAAAGCTCATGTTAGCAGCAATCATTTCTTCGCTGTTTTCACCAATACGTAAACGGCCTAAGTCTTGTAGGTTTGGTAAACCCTCTAAAAATAAAATACGCTCAATTAAACGATCGGCGTTTTTCATTTTTTGAATTGACACTTTGTAGTCTGCTTTATCAAGCTGGCTAAAACCAAAGTCTTTAAACATACGTGCATGTAAAAAGTATTGATTAATTCCGACAAGTTCATTAGCAAGTACGCTATTTAACGCTTTAATGACCTCTAAGTCGCCTTTCATAACTTTAGCTCCTGCTAACCCATTTGAGATTGATGGTAATTTTCTGAGCCAATTTTTTCAATTAGGCCAAGTTGTTGTTCTAACCAGTAAACGTGGTCTTCTTCTGTATCGAACAATAGTTTTTGGAGTATTGCACGAGATTGATAGTCTTGCTGTTCTTCACAGATGGCAATTACATCTTTTACGCAGGCTACAACTTCTAGTTCGAGTGTTAAATCATTTTGCATCATGCTTTTAACATCGTTTCCAATAAGCAAATCACGACGCTTGGTAAGGTTTGGGACACCTTCTAAAAATAAAATACGTTTGATTAACCAGTCAGCATGGTCTTTTTCTTCTTCCATTTCATGATTAAGGCGCTCATAAAGTTTATTTAAACCCCAATCATCATACATGCGAGAGTGTATAAAATACTGATCGATTGCAGCTAACTCGTTGGCGAGTAGCGCATTAAATGCGTCGATTACTTTTTGATTACCTTTCATGATATGCCACCATAGCTTTGTTAATTATGGCTAGTGTAGTGTAAAACCAAGTAATTGCAAGTTTTCTCTATAAAAATCATTGTGTTACTATTGGTTTTGATTCTTATTTAAGTTTGCATTGTTGCTTGCTTTATAGGCTCTCTGCGTTTTGGGCACACAATCAATTTTTGCTTGAATAAGAGTAGCTTGAATATATTTAAAACAGCTTAGGTAATACGGGTGTCGTAATTAACTTTATAGCGCTGAACTCAGGTGCAAAAAATAGCAAACCACATTAATAGTTTTTAATTCAATTATATTTTTTGTTTATTAATCAATTAAGCTAATTAATGTATGGCATACTCAAACACACATTAATTTCATGGTGTGTAATACATTATCAGCACCATAAATACTTACTGAACACATATTTTAATTTAACAATAGTGCAGCACACTTAGGGTCACTACTATGAGCAAGTCAATTATAATTCGCGATGCGAAGCCAAGCGATGCCAAAATTATCTTACATTTTATTACAGAGCTTGCGATATATGAAAAAGAGCCAGATGCGGTCAAAACAAATGAGCAAGCTATTTTAGAGACATTATTTAGCGAAGGCGCCACAGCGCACAGTATTATATGTTTAGATGGCGATGAACCTATAGGCTTTGCAGTTTATTTTTACAATTATTCTACTTGGCTAGGTAAAAACGGATTGTATCTTGAAGATTTATACGTAAGTCCAGATAGCCGTGGTAAAGGTGCTGGTAAAGCCATAATGAAGCATTTAGCTAATAAGGCGTTGAGCAATAATTGTGGCCGTTTTGAATGGGTTGTTTTGGATTGGAATAAGCCTGCTATAGATTTTTATGACAGTATAGGTGCAAAGCCCCAAACTGAATGGATTATTTATCGCTTGACGGGTCAAGAGTTAATAGATTTTGCTAAATAGTTAAGTTCCGATTGTGGCTAGCAATGGTTAAAAATTTATTTAAACTTTGTGCTAGTCACTTATTAAAAGAGCTATTTATGATTTCATCTTACTGGCAAGAAGCACGTCAAAGTCGCGATCACCGATTTGATGGTCTTTTTTATGTTGCGGTAAAAAGTACGGGTATTTACTGCAGGCCTATTTGTCCAGCGCCTACTGCGCTTGAAAAAAATGTTATTTATTATGAGTTTGCTCATAATGCAGCGCAAGACGGTTTTAGGCCTTGCATTCGTTGTAGGCCTGACAGTGCACCGGGAAGTGCGGCTTGGCAAGGGGTCAAAACAACCGCTTTGAGGGCAAAGCAGCTCATTGATCAATACGATGAACATGATTGCGAAAAGTTAGCTGAAAGGTTAGGAGTGAGTAGCCGATATTTAAGACGTTTGTTTAAACAACATTTTGGTTTGTCGCTTACGCAATATCGTTTATTTAAGCAATGTCATTTTGCAAAAAAGCTGATACAAGAAACGCATTTATCGCTAACCGACATTGCATACGCGGCAGGTTTTAAAAGTACAAGGCGATTTAACGATGCTTTTTTCAAACAATTAAATATGACACCATCAGCACTGCGTCAAAATACCAAAATTCAAAGTACGTCACTTGCCTTAACCCTTCCTTTTAGGCCTCCTTATAATTGGCTTGCTTTACGCTCGTTTATAGAAAAACGTTTAATTAAACCTGTTGAATGGATTTCGGAAAATAGCTACGGGCGTACGTTTTCAAATACGCTTTATAAAGGATGTTTCACTGCCGAATTTATCGAAAGTAAACATCACTTTAAAGTAAAGGTAGAGATAGACGACACGCAATATTTGCAAACAGTTATAAATAACATACGGCGGGTTCTAGACTTAGATGCTGATATTAATTTAATAGAAACTCATTTAAATACAAACATAAACAATGCATTCACACTGTGTAACGGACTTAGGTTGCCAGGTATTTGGTCAGAGTTTGAGGCTGGTATTAGGGCTGTGCTAGGACAACAAGTAAGCGTAGCCGCAGCGCATAGCTTAGTCACTAAACTAGTTGATGAGCTCGGAGAAAAAGACGTAAACCATGTGTATTTTCCGAGTGCCGAACAGGTAGCACAAAGCAGCTTTGATTTTTTTAAAATGCCACAAGCGCGCAAAAATGCGCTACATAATTTAGCTTTGTTTTGCGCCAATAACCCTGGCAATAGTGACTTAGATTTATGGCTTGACTTAAAAGGAATAGGCCCATGGACTGTGAACTATGCAAAATTAAGAGGGCAAAGCCAACCCGATATATTACTTGATGGTGATTTAGGAATTAAAAAAGCACAAGCTGCGGCAAGTTCGTTTAACAGTGAAAAGTGCACCCCATTTCGTTCCTATTTAACGTTTCAACTTTGGCAGCAACTATCATGATTATTCAAACATACATAACAAGTCCCATAGACAATATAATAATTCAAGCAACTGAAAAAGGGGTGAGTTACGTTGGCTTTTATCCGCTTGAAACCTACCCACATGTGCCTCTTGCTAAAGTAACTAATGAGCCGATATTAAGCTGTGCGCTGCAATTAAAAGAGTATTTTAATAAAAAGCGTAAAACATTTAGTGTTCCATTGGATACTAAAGGGACTGAATTTCAAAAAAGTGTATGGAACGCACTTTTAGATGTTCCTTACGGTAAAACCAATACGTATGGTGATATTGCTCACGCATTAAATAACCCAAAAGCGGTAAGAGCGGTGGGGGCAGCTAACGGTAAAAACCCAATTAGCATTATCGTGCCTTGTCATAGAATTATTGGCGCAAATGCAACGCTCACAGGATACGCTGGTGGACTCGAAAGAAAACGCTGGCTCCTAAAACACGAAGGGGTTTTGTGAATTAGTAGCCTTAAGTTTTGTATCATATATTATAAAGGTTACACTATAAAAAATACTCCAATAAAAAATAGCTATGCAATTTAATACACTATTTTATATATTTATCTTTTTATGTATCTTACCAATTAATGGCGCAAACGCCGCTGCTAAAAAGTTGCTTTTTTGCTATGAAGACAAGGAAATTGCGCCAATGTTTTTAGGTACAGGGCAAGAGATTCCGATTCAAAGGCCCGGAGCTTCGGCAGACGTACTCCGGCTATTGGACGACGCAGTTGATGGTGTTGATATTGAGTTTGTAAGAAAACCTTGGCGAAGGTGCTTGAAGGATCTTGAATCAAATAAAGTAAATGCAGTTATTGCTAGCTTCAGAGAAGGCAGAGAGCGAATAGCCGTTTACCCAATGGATGAAGATGCAAAACCTAATGCTCAGTTTGCTATTAGCAGGTTTGGCAGCTGCTTGTTAGGTCGTGATAAATTTCGATCGCAATGGCAATCACGCGATAAGTTTAATACCAAAACATTTACAATTGCTGTGCCAAGCGGTTATGGCTTGAGCGCTGTTTTAAAAAAAGAACCTCTTTTTGTTCACGAGACGGTATCTAAAAAAAATGCATTTGAGCTACTTAACAAAGGGGTTGTGGACTCAAGCATAGATATTTGCCAAGTTAATAAAATTAAAACGTCTAGTTACCCTTATAGTGACACCGATGTAAAAGCACTATTTCCCCCATACGAATTTACGCTTGGTTATTTAGTTTTTTCGCATCAATTTTATGAAAATCATCCGACGCTTAGTCATAAAATGTGGCAGTGGGTTAGTGAATTTGATTCGGCTCCTATCTACATTGATTATTTAAATTCTGCCAAACAACCTCAAAACTAATACTTTAAATCATAAGCTTATTTGGCGTTTGAAATTGGTATTCAGTGCATATTAGGGTAGCATAAGCGCACTTTTTGTAACTTGGCACCATCATGGCTCAATTATACTTTTACTATTCTGCAATGAATGCGGGAAAATCTACCACCTTATTACAATCGGCTTTTAATTATAAAGAGCGAGGTATGGAGCCAGTTATCCTCACTGCAGCTATTGACGATAGAGAAGGTGTTGGCAAGGTTTCGTCTCGAATAGGTTTGCAAGCAGATGCACATGTATTTGATGCAAGTAAAGATGTTTATGATTTGATTCAATTACTTAACAATGAAAAAAAACGCCATTGTATATTAGTCGATGAATGTCAGTTTTTATCCAAAGAGCAAGTCATGCAGTTAACGGATGTAGTAGATGAGTTAGGCATTCCTGTGCTTTGCTACGGTTTACGAAACGACTTTAGAGGTGAGTTGTTTGTTGGCTCTCAATACCTACTAGCTTGGGCTGATAAATTAATTGAGCTTAAAACGGTGTGCCATTGTGGGCGCAAAGCCAATCACGTATTACGTACCGATGAAAATGGTGATGCCATTGCCGATGGTAATCAAGTTGAAATTGGCGGCAACGATCGTTATGTATCGGTATGCCGCAAACATTACAAAGCCGCTTTAAATATGGGCCGATAACGCGTTAATAAAGGTGTCTATATCTTTTCGAGTTATCCCTAAATGCGTAACTAGCCTGAGTTGTTTACTTGGGCTTATTAGAACACCTTGCTGTTTTAGCTTCGCAGCTATATCTACAATATTAAAATCTTCATCACAAGATGCATACACCATATTGGTCGTATTACTCATATCTACGTTAAAGCCTTCAAGTGAGCTTAAACATTCAGCTAGGTAGCGCGCATTAGCATGATCGTCTTTTAAGCGACTTATGTTATTTTCAAGCGCATATTGCCCCGCAGCAGCGAGCATTCCGGCTTGTCGCATACCACCACCAAGTACTTTACGCCATCGCCTAGCTTTATTTACCAACGAAGATGACCCCAATAATAATGATCCAACCGGTGCACCTAACCCTTTAGATAAGCAAATAGACACAGAGTCAAAATGTTTCGTTATTTGTTTAATATCAACTTCTAACTCAACTGATGCATTAAACGCACGTGCGCCATCTAAATGCAGAGCTAAATTATGCTCATTAACAAAGTCCCGTGCTTGGGCAAGGTACTCTAGGCTAAGTACTTTACCGCCAATGGTATTTTCTAGGCTTAGTAATCGCGTTTTTGCAAAGTGGCTATCGTCTGGTTTAATTGCAGCGGCTATTTTATTGAAATTAATGGAACCGTTTTGTTCGTTTTCTATCGGTTGTGGCTGTATAGAGCCTAGAACTGCTGCACCACCACCTTCAAATTTATAATTATGCGCATTTTGGCCACAAATATATTCGTCCCCACGTTCACAATGTGCCATTAAACCAAGTAAATTTGCTTGTGTTCCAGAGCTGCAAAAAAGTGCGGCTTCAAAATTAAAACGAGTAGAAGCGAAGTTTTCTAGGTTATTTACACTTTCATCGTCGCCATAAACATCATCACCGACTGGTGCACTGTACATGATATCGCGCATTTCTTTTGTTGGCTTGGTGACCGTATCTGAACGAAAATCTATCATATTTTTTCTTTTTCTTATTTAATCAAGTTCATTACAAATGTGTTCACGCGTCTCTTTATCAAAGTAACTCCAAGCAAGAAATCGGCTAACTTTTTGCCCTTGAGCCATATCAATAATTTTATATTCCGCAATTGGGTATGTTTTTAGTTTTGCTTCAAGTGCACTAAGTGAGTCTTTTTTTGAGACTAAAGATGTAAACCACAACACTTGTTGTGCAAATTCTTCACTTTCTGCAATCATTGTTGTAATAAATTGTACTTCACCACCTTCGCACCAAAGCTCGTTGTTGTTACCACCAAAGTTAAGCGTTTTACTGGGCGCTTTTCCTAAGTTTTTCCATTTTCGTTCACTTCCTTTTTTTGCCTCTTGTTCGCTTGCATGAAATGGCGGGTTACAAAGCGTTAAGTGATATAAATCTTTTTGGTTTATAACACCTTTAAATATATTAGCCGGTTTTTTTTGCAGCTTAACCGTTATTTTTAAGGCATTAAATTGTGCAATTTGCTTGGCTATTTTAACCGAGACAGGGTCTATATCTGAGCCAGTGAAGTGCCAGTTATATTCACTCGTCCCTGTTAATGGATAAACTAAATTTGCACCAGTACCTATATCAAGTACTTTAACCTGCTTACCTTGAGGGATTGTTTGTTTATTATCTTCGCTTAATAGATCGGCCAAGTGATGGATATAGTCTACCCGCCCTGGTATTGGTGGGCATAAGTTGTGCTCGGGAATATCCCAAAATTCAATATTATAGTGCGCTTTGAGTAGCGCTTGGTTGAGTGTTTTTACTGCTTTATTATTTGCAAAGTCAATACTTTTAGTACCTGCAGGCGTGTTAACTATATAAGGGCTTAAAGCCGGCAGCGCTGCTGTTAGTAAGTTAAAATCGTAACCGTTATTATGCTGATTGCGTGGGTGTAGTTTTGCACGTGGTGTATTTTTAGTCATGAATTTATTTTAGCACTCTATATCAATAGTTAATTGTAACAAATCCTCGTAATTAAAGTGCAGACAATTACTTTGGCATATTTAAAAATACTGGTACGATGAGTTGAGGGTAACAATAAGGATTAAGCGTGGCCATTTCTCAACAATCAATAACTATAAATTTAGCAGATAAACAAACACTGCATTTACGCAAAATATTCGATGAACAACAAAATGGTCCCATCGTATTCTTTATGCATGGTGCAGTCGAAAATGGCAAAATTTTTTATACACATAGTAATAAAGGTCTTGCTCCATTTTTAGCTGAGCACGGATATCGTTGCTATGTCGCTGATCTGCGTGGGCGCGGAGAAAGTAAGCCTGTTATATCTAAATCTGCTGCCTATGGGCAAACCGAAGCTATATTAGAAGATATTCCCGCGTTTATTAACAAAATTGAGCAGCTCGAAGGTTCTAAACCAGATTACTGGGTGGCGCATTCGTGGGGTGGCGTTTTAATGAATAGCGTATTTGCACGCTTTCCACATTATATTGATGATGTAAAAGCATGTGTTTACTTTGGTTCAAAACGCTCACTGTTTAACAATCATCCAAAAAAGTTACTTCAAGCTAATTTTATTTGGTATTTTATGGCGCCATTACTAGCTAAAAAGCACGGGTATTTACCTGCAAAGCGCTTAAAGTGGGGAAGTGACGACGAAACCCAAAAGTCGCATTATCAAAGCATGCAGTGGGCTAAAAAAAAGCCTTGGGTTGATTCCGATGATAATTTTGATTATGCAAAAGCATTGCGTTCACTTCATTTGCCACCTACGCTACATATTGCAGCGGTTAAAGATAAAGCATTAGCGCAGCCAGTTGATATTCAAAGGTTTATTGATGAATCTGGCCCTGGTATCCAACAAATGCGTATTTATGGTCGTCGCCATGGACACCGTATAGATTACGACCACATAAATATGTTAACTCATCCAATAGCCCGTAAAGAGCAATTTAACGATTTACTTCAATGGTTTAAGAGTCACCCTTGTTCATTAGCTTGAGCAAGGGGACTTGGTATCGTTCCCATTTACTAACGGCATTTGTATTTACTGGCTGGCGAACAGCTTGTTTGCTCAGTGTTGTGACGGCTCTTTTTTGATTGTAAAACGATAAGCAGTTTTGCTCATATTTACACCCTAAAAACTCAAAAAGAGTATTTAATTGGTCTTTAGGATTATTTACTAAGTCTTCATAGGCTAAATTAAACACAGGTAATCTTAAAGTATTCCAATGTGTCATTAGTTTTTCATATAAGCCATGGTAGTGCTTAAATTCAGTTAAAGAGCAAAAGTACGGCTCGTTCTCAGCAAAATAGTTACTAAATACAGAAAATGCTGTGGCATTAACGTTACGTGATAAATTAATAAACTTAGCGTTTGGAAATAAAATATAAATCAGCCCGAGCGATTGATAATTGCTTGGTAGCTTATTAATAATAATCGGCCTTAACGGTGTCGCTGTTTTTAGTGTATCAATATAAATATTACGAGCTTGATTAATTAGGCCAGGCGTTAAATTTGCTAAGCACTGAGGATACGAAGTTTTGGTTTTTTGCTCTAAAAAGGCAACAACATTATTACTAATACTCGTGTTTTCGCCTAGGCTTGAACATTCGCTATGACTTATAAGCATTTGCTCTAGTAGAGTTGACCCGCTTCTTGGCATGCCAATTATAAATACAGGCGTGATTGTTGCGGAAAAGTCTTCTTCACGTGTAGCCAATAAATCAAGAGTATTGAATTTAATGATCTGATCATAAAAAGGGTCAAGCTCTTTGGTTGTAAACGTACTTAATTTATATTGTAGCGTATTTGCTAGCTCAAAATAGTTAAAAGCTTGATCTGTATCGTTTAGTTTATCGTAACTTTTGCCTAATGCGTAGTAACACACCATTTTAAGACGTAGGTTGTTAGTTTGAGTTACTAAGTGATGCAAATTACTAATGTAATTGTGTTCTTTATTAAAACGGCCAAGTTGTACTAATTCAAACAAAATATAGGCTGTGACAGGGTATAAGCCCATACTCAATGCGTGTGCAAATGTTGTGTGCGCTTTATCCAAATCACCATGTGTTAAATAATGCTGGGCTAAGTAATAATGTGGTTCAGGGTTATGGCTTGCTAGGCTTTTTGCATATTCTAATACGGTAAGTGCGTCCTGTGGTGAATTAACACCATTAAAAGCGTCTGCCAATGCGTGAAGCGGTTCTAACATGTGGGGTAAACGTTCGCAGGCTTTTTGTAGTAAATAAACTGCGGCATCAAACTTTTCTAGTCTTAGTGCTATTTTACCTAAACCAAATAAGGCTTCGCCATTTTCGGGCTCAGTAGCAAGTATCGTTTTGTAATGAAATTCAGCTTCTTTGAGCTTATTTTGTTCGAGCAGTTTGTTGGCTTTATCTAGTAGCATAGTGGGGCATTTTATTTTTTATTTACTATAAAATAAAAAAGGCGAAATGTCTTAACATTTCGCCTTAATGCTTTCATTCTAAAAATTAGAAAGTATACGTGGCCTTAGCGTAGTAGAAACCACCGTTAATACCGTAAGGAGATGTTTCGTAGTATTTACCACCCCAGTTATTATTTGGGATACCCGTTGCATCTTGGAAATCAAGTTTTTCAGCATCTTGGTCAAGTAAGTTTTGTGCACCTACAGAGAAGCTGATTGAATCGTTCACAAAGTACGTAATTTCTGCATCAAGTGTTACAGATGCGTCTGCTGTTTTAGCTGTTGCATCGTAATCAACATGAACACCTTGATATTCGCCATAGTAGTTAAGACGAGTAAACGCAGAGATTGATTCCCACTGTTGTGCCCACGTAAGTGTTGCACGGTGGTTAGGTAAGTCTTCTTCTAGGCGTTTAACTTTAAACTCACCCGTAATATCACTGAACTTAGTTACTTCAGTTTCATTCCAGTTGTAAGCAAGGCTAAATGTAGAGCTGCCACCTAAAATATCTGCTGTGTAATTAGCTACAACATCAACACCTTGAGTTGTTGTATCAAAGTCATTAGTGAAGAAACTAACTTGCGCAAGACCTTCAACATTAGGTACACCCGCAGCTGAAAGTGTATCTTTATCAGCTTGGCTAAGCGTAATTTTTTCAGATTGACTGATACGGTCTTCAACTTGAATGTTGTAGTAATCAACAGTTAGGAACAAATCGCCAATTGTATAAACTGCACCAAATGTATAACTTTGCGATTCTTCAGGTTGTAGCTCCGTACCACCAAGTTGAACAGCAACAGGGTTTGTTGGTGGTAATAATGCAGAATCTCTTAACACACCATCACTTAAGTTTGTTTGAACGTTACTTACGTTTGCTTGACCAACAGTTGGTGCACGGAAACCTGTGCTAATTGAACCACGAATATTTAGGTCTTCAGTTACATGGTACTGAGCCATTAATTTGTAGTTTGTTGTGCTACCAAACGAGTCGTAGTCTTCAAAGCGAAGCGCTAAGCCCATTAAGAAGTCTTCTGTAAATGGTGCTTCAACGTCTACAAATGCTGCGTAGTTACGGCGTGTAAACTCACCTGCTTGCGACGGTTTGAAACCAGGGAAGCCGTTTGAGCCAATGCCAAAGCCTTGCGCTGTTAATGGACCCGCTGTGTAAGATGCTTCATCACCAGAAATAACGGTGAATGTTTCTTCATGCCACTCTAAACCACCGGCTACGTTCACATCATATGCTAGGCCAAAGTCGTAGCCTTTAGATAGATCTAAATTAAAGTTTTTCTCTAGCTGCTCGTATTTACCCGGACTAAAATCACGAGGTGTGTCTGGGCCTAAAGATGCATTAACTGTGTTGTAAATAAAGTAACGAGATTCATTTAGACCCACAGTACCGCTTAAATCATACAATACGTCTTTCATGAAGCCGTCTGTAAATTCACCTTTTGTACCAATGGTTAAAGAGGTATCAGTGATGTTCCCACCAAAGTTTGGTGTAAAACCACCCGGGATCATTTCGTTAAATGCAAAACAATCTGGGTTGTTAGCTACGCCGTTTACGTAAGCCGGGTCGTCTAATACATTACCATCTGTAATTGAAATGGTAGGACAGTTACCGCTCATGTCGTCAGTTAAGTCTGCAACAAGGAGTGTTGCGCCATCATCGTTTGAATATACACCTGAACGAGTATGCGGGTTACGATAGTAAAAGCCACCACGTACATCGCGCTCAGAGTAGTTACCAAACATGTAAAATTGTGAGTTGTTTGTTAAGTCTAGGCCTACATTACCAAAAAGTGAGATATCGTCATCAACTTCTGGTGCACCCCAAACTTGAGCAAGAGACGAAACATCAGGTACGCCTGCTGCTGCAAAACCTGCTGCATCTGGGCGTTGAACTGAACGACTCGTTGCATCTGCTGTTTTGTATTGGAAGCTTAAGTTTGCAAAACCACTGTCTGTAAACGGTAAACCTACGTTACCAGAAATTTGAGTTGTATCGCCGTCGCCTTCAAAATATTGACCTTTACGAACTTCAAACTTACCGCCTTCTGAAGCGTCTTTTAATTGGAAGTTCATTACACCTGCAATAGCATCAGAACCGTACTGAGCGGCTGCACCGTCACGAAGTACTTCTACTTGTTTAATTGCAATGCTAGGAATAACTGAAATATCGGCGCCTTGTGCACCATCGTTAATACCACCACCTAGAAATGCGATTACAGATGCACGGTGACGACGTTTGCCGTTTAAAAGTACTAGCGTGCTGTCTGATGGTAAACCACGAAGGTTAGCAGGGCGAACTAGTGATGCTGCATCACTAATAGGGTTTTGATGAACGTTGAAAGAAGGAACTGAGCCTTTAAGAAGTTCTAGCATGTCAGTGTTACCTGACTTTTCTAGCTCTTCGCCACCTATGATATCAATAGGAACGGGTGAATCACCAATTGAACGTGGAGCTGAACGCGTACCTACTACAGCAATTTTCTCTACATTTTTATTAACTTTAACTTCGCTTTGTTCATCTGCTGCTATTGCAGAGCCCGAGATGAATAATCCGGCGGTGGTTGTGGCTAATGCAAATTTAATCGCTTGGTTTAGCGTATTATTTTTTAATTTCATTCTAAATTTCCCCAGTTAGAATAATTTTGTTTTAGTCGTACTTTAAAGCACGCCTTAATCATAATTGTGGAACGAACAGAGTGGTTTTACGCGATTGAAATATCGAATCAAAAGAGCGTAAATACTCACCTTCTGTTAACTCCTGAATACAGACTATACATAAAAAACAACAAGAGCAATTATTAATTAACTATTAAATAACAAAACTTTAATTAGGTAAAAAATCCAAAGGTGGTGCATTTTAGTGCTACTTACAACCATTTGTGTGCAGGTTGGGTTATAATTGGGAATATTAATGCAGGTGGGGGAGGGTTTTTCGAGGTTGGCTTTTTAAATGTCATCCTGGTTTTTTGTTTTAGTTTGCAAATTTGTTAATTTCCATGTTGCTAATTTTTCTCTATATTCATCCCACACACATGAATAACAATTGCCACTGCCGCAACATTCATCAGATTTTGGTTTTTCAGGTTTTTGTGGAATTTGAGTTGTTAAATCAGTCATAGTTAATACTTTTTGGCACTAGTTTGGTGCAAAGGATAAAGTATAGTCATAATCAAGTAAATTATTCTTTGTTAACCCAACAGCATGTGTGAAAATATAGAAATGCGATTATATAAAGTTATTCACCGTGCCCCTTGGCGTGTAGTAAAAATTAGTAAAAAGCGTCAGCAGCTTCGTTTTCGTCGCGCTATGGTGGCGCTTAAAATTGCACTTGCACAAGAAAAACAAGAAACCAAAGAAATGTTGGCCATATATAAGCGTTATACACAAGGGCAAACAAATAGTGCAGAGCTTAAACGAGCGAATGAGCAGTTTGTCGATATTTTAAAAGGCCTTGGGTTGGGCGTATTTGCTGTGCTTCCTTTTTCACCCGTTACTATTCCACTTGTTGTTAAGCTAGGGCGGTTAGTGGGGGTGGATGTATTGCCCAGCTCGTTTAGCATTAATAAATCAATAAAAGAACTCGATAACGAAATAGAACAATCGCATCAAGAATCAGTTAAAAAAGATATACACAATAAATAACACTAAAAACTCGACAATTAGCGATACCTTTTAATAGTGCTTATTGATATCCTCATAAGAACAATTTTTACAATTTATGAGCTATTTAATGAGTGCATTACTTCGCAATACATCTTCTGGTATTCCTTTATCATTTATTCTTAAAAGCGAACTCTCTGATTGGCAATCAAAGCAGCCAACATTTATTCAAAATTGGCTAAACAATACAGGCTTTGAAAAGCAAGGTTTAGCGTTAATTCCCGATAGCAATTCCGGAGAGTTGTCCCAAGTAATTTGTTTAATGCAAAGCCCAAACGACTTTTGGGCTGCTGGCAATTTGGCCAATACGCTACCAGTGGGTAGTTATCAAATTCAAGGTGACGATACGTTTATAGAGTTTGTGGCATTAGGATTTGTTCTTGGTGGCTACGAATTTAGTGAATACAAAGAAAAACCGACTGTTAAAGCCGAGTTGTGTATTGGCGATGAACAGCTTTACACGCGTATCAAACAGCAAGCGGAAGCTATTTTTTTAGCGCGTGATTTAGTAAACACACCTGCCGTCGATATGATGCCGCAACATTTATCGCAAGTGATGGAAGATTTGGCTTCAACTCATGGCGGTGATTTTTCACAGTGGATAGGCGATGAATTGTTAGAGCAAAACTACCCAACTATTCATATGGTAGGTCGTGCAAGCGAGAATAAACCGCGTTTGCTTGATTTAAAGTGGGGAGCAGATGATGCGCCACTAATAACGCTTGTTGGTAAAGGTGTGTGTTTTGACTCTGGCGGGCTCGACTTAAAGCCAAGCAATGGTATGCGTAATATGAAAAAAGACATGGGCGGTGCTGCGCATGTTATTGCATTAGCTCAGCTGATTATGGCTGCTAAATTGCCTGTCCGTTTGAGAGTATTAGTACCGGCAGTTGAAAATGCGGTGTCGCGAAATGCATTTCGCCCGGGCGATGTTGTAAAAACGCGCAAAGGTATTATGGTTGAAATAGATAACACGGATGCTGAAGGGCGTTTAGTTTTGTGTGACGCGTTAAGTGAAGCACAAAACGATAATCCGGAGCTTATTATTGATTTTGCAACATTAACGGGGGCATGTCGTGTAGCGTTAGGTACTGAGTTACCTGGTTTCTTTTCTACAGAGCGTGATGTAGCAAATGGTATAATTGATGCAGGAATCAGTGTGAATGACCCTGTTTGGCAGTTGCCTTTATTTGAGCAGTATCGTGGATTTTTGAAAAGTGATGTAGCAGATATGGCTAATAGTGCAAGTACACCATTTGGTGGCGCAATTACCGCCGCACTTTACTTAAAAGAATTTGTAGAGCCAACCACGCCTTGGGTCCATTTTGATGTGATGGCATGGAATTTACGTGCGCTGCCAGGTCGCCCTACTGGCGGTGAAGCACTTGGCATTAGAGCCGTGTTTAACTATTTGCAAAACCGCTTTAATCATTAATTACCCGTAAAACATTAGCGCTATATGAAGCTTAAACTTCATATAGCTCTAGCGGTAAATCATCTGGGTCGGCAAAAAAAGTAAATTTTTTACCTGTAATTTCATCAATTCTAATCTCTTCAACTGCCACACTTTTACTTTCTAAATATTCTTTTGCTTTAGTTACATTGTCGACTTTAAACGCTAAATGGCGTAAGCCTTGTGCTTCCGGATAACTAGGCCTTGAGGGCGCACCCTTAAACGAAAACAACTCAACTTGACTACCATCAGGCATTGCTAAGTCTAACTTATATGAATTACGCTTTTCCCTGTAATGCTCGTTAATAATGTTGAGTTTTAAAATTTCACTATAAAAATGTTTAGAGCGAGGATAATTACAGCAAATAATTGCAGCATGATGAATACCTAGAAGCTCCATAAATTTATCTTCCTTAAATAAAAAACGCACTAAAAAGTGCGTTTTAATTATACGTTTTTAAAGCAAGCTTATTCAGCGTCTTTACATGCTTTTACAGCTGGCGCCACAAGCTCTAAACCTGTTTGGGTGCAAGGTGCTAATTGTGCGTCGCTAACGCTAATTGGAGTTACACGTTCGCCCCATTTTATGTAGCTTGCAGCCCATGTTAAACCCGCGCCAAAAGCCGCAGACATAATATTTGAATGAGGCTTTATTAACCCTTGTTCAACTGCTTCACATAGCGCAATAGCAATGGTTGCAGCTGATGTGTTGCCATAATCTGCAATGTTAACCATTACTTTTTCATCAGGTACTTTTAAACGGTGCTGGATTGCCTGAATTATGCGTAAATTAGCCTGATGTGGTACTAGTACGTTTATGTCGTCTAGGCTTAAATTAGCTTGCTCAAGAACGTCGTCACAGGCTTCACTCATACCTTTTACGGCACGTTTGAATATTTCTCTGCCTTCAAATAACAGATCAGATGGTCCAATGGGTTCATATTTGTTCAAATCACTACCAAAGTTAGTAATATGAAGAATGTCGCGGTCTTCACTATCACACCCTGTTTTAGTGCCAAGTAAACCTGCCGGTGTTTCTGCAGCTTCCAGTACCACAGCACCAGCGCCATCACCAAATAGCACTGCACTGTCGCGGCGCGCCCAGTTTACATACCAAGTCATTCGTTCAGCAGCAATAACGACTGCTTTTTTGATCATGCCTGCTTGAATTTGCGCAGTAGCAGCTTGTAATGCGTATAAAAAGCCAGAACACGCAGCATTTGTATCCATGGCGGCTGCGCCTGTTGCGCCAATATTTTTTTGCACTTGAGATGCCGTATTTGCAACAACTGTTGAAGGCGTACAAGTTGCAAGTATGACAAGATCAATGTCTTTTGCGTCAATACCTGCGCAAGCAAGTGCGTGTTTTGCAGCAACAGTTGCCAGCTCTGCCGTACTTACATGGCTTACACGGCGAGATTTGATGCCAGTACGCGTGGTGATCCACTCGTCGGTGGTATCAACTATTTCGCTAATTTCATCGTTGCTAATACTTGCTGGTGGTATGCATTTGCCCCAACCAGTGATATGTGCGTATGGCATAGTGTGTTCTCTTAAGGTGGTATAACTTCAATTTATTACCGGCAAGTTATACCAAAATTCGACTTATAAGACTAGTTTATAGCATGCTTTGTATCGTAAATATTCGCTATTAAAGGTTTTTTAGAGTAAAGCTAGTATAAAAAAGGAGCATGTATGAAAACAGCACTCACAACATTATCGTCAATTGTATTGGCAATGTTCGTTAATAATGTAAACGCAGCACAATCTAAAATCATTTACGCAGGTAGTTTACTTGTAGCACCTGAGCAGGCATTAAAAAAAGAACAAACCTTAGTTGTTACCAATGACAAAATAACGGCTATTAAAGACGGTTATGTATCAAAGTCAGTACTTAATTTACCCGATGCTGAAATAGTTAATTTAAAAAACCAGTTTGTTATGCCAGGTTTGATTGATATGCATGTGCATGTAACTTTTGAACGTGACGCTAAAGCAAACCCACACCGTTGGGCTACAGAATATGAAGCCGATTATGCGCTTCGTTCTATTAAATATTTACAGCGTACGCTTGATGCCGGCTTTACGTCGGTGCGTGATTTAGGCAGCGACTATCAAGTTATTTTTCCGTTAAAACGAGCAATTGAACGACAAGACATTGCAGGACCTCGTATTTTTGCAGCCGGTAATACAATATCGCCAAGCGGCGGTCATGCTGATATTCATGGCTACAGAAAAGACATAACCGATGTTTTTAAAACGACATTAGGCATTTGTAATGGCGCTGACGATTGCCGCCGTGCTGTGAGAGAAGTTATTAAAAGTGGTGCTGATGTAATTAAAATTACTGCAACGGGTGGTGTGTTGAGTAATACCGCAGCGGGAGTGAATCAACAACTCACTGATGATGAGCTTGCTGCTATTGTAGATACAGCGCATCATTTAGGGCGTAAGGTAACAGCGCATGCCCACGGAACAGAAGGAATTAAAGCAGCACTTAGAGCTGGGGTTGACTCAATAGAGCACGGGTCTTATTTAGATAAAAAAACAGTCGATTTATTCAACAAAACGCAGGCCTATTTAGTTCCCACACTGCTTGCTGGTGCCACGGTAAGTGAAGAGGTACTTACTAATCCTAATATGCCAGCGGCAATTGCGAATAAAGTGCGAGAAGTAACGCCTAAAATGCAGGCGTCGTTTAAGTTAGCGCTTAAAAACAAGGTAAACATTGCCTTTGGTACCGACTCGGGTGTATCGCGTCATGGTCTTAATGCAAACGAGTTTGGTTTAATGGTAAGTAATGGAATGAGTGAGGCGCATGCAATAAGGTCAGCCACAGTGTATGCTGCTAAATTGTTAGGGCAAAGCCATCAGTTAGGCGACTTGAGTGTTGGTAAGCAAGCAGATATTATCAGCGTAAATGGTTCGCCACTTGAAGACATAAACGTACTTAAAAACGTGCAATTTGTTATGAAAGCAGGGCAAATATACAAGCAATAGGGAAGCACATGAGCAGCAAAATTAAAGCGTCGTTGTTTAATCATTTAATTGAGGCTGAGCGTCAATTACTTGAGCCTGAAGTTCGCCAATCAGAGCGTGCACTCGACGCTTTACTCGACGATGAGTTTATCGAAATTGCTGCTAATGGCACGTCGTTTAATAAATATCAAGTACTCACACACCTACCCACAGAGGTGGTGCCGCAGTTTTATAATCAGCATTTTAAAGGCCGAATGTTGAGTATAGATGTGGCGCAAATAAGTTATCAAGCAGCGTATAGGCGCTCAGCCCGTGCCGAATTTAATTATTCACTTCGCATGTCGTTATGGCGTAAAAATAGCGCACAGCAATGGCAAATGGTGTTTCATCAAGGCACACCGTGCGCTGCTTTTACAATTTCAATGGACGACGAGTAACGTTTTACCTCAACTCATTTTTATATATTAAATTGGAAAATCATTGTTTTGTTAATGCAAACTGATCCCACTATCAGCCGTTTACTTATGCTACGAAGCGGCGCCATTGCAGTACAATTAATTGCAGTATTAAGTGTTTATTTTTTACTTGATTACCAATTGGCATTACTGCCCTTACTTGGTGTTATTGCTTTAGAAGCTGCGTTTCAATTAGTCAGTCTATTTGCTTACCGACACGTTAGCCACGCTAAACCCTCGGTTATGCTGATGCAACTCACTGCTGACGTTTTGTTTTTAACTGTTTTGCTTTCTTTAAGTGGCGGCGCAACTAATGCATTTGTGTCGTTATTATTACTGCCCATCATGATAGCAGCGGTAACACTACGTGAAAAAGGCTTAGTCTATATTGCTTTGCTTGCCATTGCTGCATACAGCTTTTTGTTAATAAACATGCCCGATCACAGTATGCATCAAATGAACATGAGCGGCCACTTTGTTGGCATGTGGGTTAACTTTGTTTTAAGTACCAGTGTAATAGCGCTTGTGATAGGGGCTATGAGCCGTGCACTAAAAGAACGCGAACGCGTCATTGCTAAAGCACGAGAAAAACAACTACGAAATGAGCAACTAGTAACGCTTGATGGAGCTGCAGCACAAATAACTCATCAGTTAGCAACACCGATAGCTAACTTACAACTGTTGTTTGAAGAATTATTAGAGGAGCAACCAAACAATATTATAGTTAAACAGATGCAAACCCCACTTGAACAATGTCGCGATCAGCTCAATAGTTTTAGAGCGCTATCGGAGCAAATACGGGTTAAAAATGCTAAAGATCAAATAACCATAGCTCAATTACAAACAGCCATTAACGATACCTTTTTATTACAATACCCCGGTCAACATATAAAATGGTTTTCACCTCCCATTAATGCGATTCTTTTAAGTGATGCGATGTTATTGCCTGCTATATTAAATTTATTGCAAAATGCAGCTACGGCTAATCAAAAACAAGGTAAAACAGAGCTTGAGTTAAGCTGGGAGCTTAACCAGCAAGATCAATGTATAGATTTATTAATCCGTGATTTTGGCGATGGGTTTACGCCCTCACAACTAGCTGAACTAGGGGGGCAGGTAATGCCTAGCGAACAAGGCATGGGTTTGGCCGTGTTGTTATCTAACGTCACGTTTGAGCGACTAAATGGCTCACTAACCTTATTTAACCATAAAGAAGGCGGTGCCGTAGCAAAGGTACAATTAGCCATTATTAATAACGAGCAAACAGCATAATGAAGTTACTAATAATTGAAGATGATATAAATTTAGCCAGTACGCTTGCTAGGCGTTTAACTAAGCAAGGCTTTATATGTGACGTTGCGCATAATCAAAGTGATGCGTTACTTCGTGCGCGCCAATTAGTACCCGACTCTATTTTATTAGACATGAAACTTGGGGACGACAATGGCTTAATGCTTATAAAGCCACTGCGCAACTTATTAGAAAATACACATATAGTCTTATTAACTGGGTTTGCTAGCATTGCCACTGCGGTTGAAGCAATGCGCTTAGGGGCAAACGATTATTTAACTAAACCTATTGATATGGCAACATTATTAAAAGCACTTAATAACGAAACAAGTGAGCTTCAAACGAGTATTGATGATGCTGTTATGTCGCCTGAACGCTTAGAATGGGAGCATATTCAGCAAGTGCTACACAGTAATAATGGCAATATATCGGTCACAGCTAGGCAATTAAATATGCATAGACGCACATTGCAACGTAAGTTACAAAAAAAGCCGGTCCAGCACTAATCGCTTAAGGAAAATAAATGAGTGAAAATGCAGTCACACTAATGCGTAATCGAAAAATTATATTATTCGATGCGCAGTGTAAATTATGTAGTGCGTGGTGTAATTTTATAATTAGTAACGATACCAATGCCATTTTTAAACTATGCAGCGTGCAATCCCCAAAAGGTGAACTGCTATTAACTCACTTTGGTTTTTCAACTACCCAATACGCTTCGATGGTGTACTTACAAAACGGCAAAGTGTTCACACAAAGCCACGCTTTTTTTGAAGTAGTGAAGCAGCTTGGTTACCCTTACAAACTAGCCACTATTTTTAGTGTTTTCCCAAACACCTTTAATAATTGGCTGTACGATAAAATTGCTCTAAACCGTTATACCTTATTTGGAAAATATCAGTATTGCCGTATCCCTTCTAAAAGTGACGAACTGCACTATTTATAAAGCCAATTAGATGCCCTCAAACAGTAGCTGTGCTAAAATCGCCGCGTTTTAAATTATCAGGGCTTTGAAATGGCAAGTACAGCGCACGCACTCCACATATTGGTTAAGCACAAAGAAATAGCAGAAGACATTATTAAGCAATTAGGTAAAGGTGCAAAATTTCAAACCTTAGCTAAAAAGTATTCGTCGTGCCCATCGGGTAAAAAAGGCGGTGACTTAGGTGAATTTAGACGCGGGCAAATGGTTCCGCAGTTTGACAAAATAGCCTTTAATGGCGCTATTTTAGAGCCACACCTAGTTAAAACTAAATTTGGCTGGCATGTTATTAAAGTACTTTATCGTACTTAGTTTATTTTAATTAAAGATGTATCTTTGGGTATATAAATAAGGCTGCAATGTGCAGCCTTTTTTTGTTTTAGTTAGTTATTATTTTTCTAAATTAAAATCTATAGTCATTTCTAAGTCTTCATCAACTACTGCAATACCATTAACTACTTTAGGTGCGTAACGCCATTTAGAAAGAGAGCGAATTGCAGCTTTATCAAAAGTTTTAACAGGCTCAGCTTTGATCACCTTAATATTAATTGGCTTACCAGATGTATCTACATCAAAAGACATTGTCACGCTACCTTCTATCTTTTCACGGGCGTTTTTAATTGGATATTCCGGAGGACTCGGCATTATAAGCGTAGAGTGAGGGCTATCAGCTAGAGGTGTTGTCGAACATGCAGTTAAAAGAAACAGTGAAGTTAGTGTTGTAATTATATATTTCATTATAAATCCCTTTATAGGTACTATTATTGATTTGTTAAATTTAGTTTCTATAATGACACCAAAAGAGAACGAAGGTAAATAACAAGTTTGTATTATTTTTGAACTCATAAATATATAAGAAAGGCTGCAATCTGCAGCCTTTCTTTATTTTAAAATTTATTTGTATATCAAGCGTCTTGCTTGGCTTCTTCTTCGCTAATTTGTTTTAGTGCTTGAATAAATGAGTCGCTTGGTTGTCCGCCAGTGAGTGCGTATTTATCGTTTATGATAAACGTAGGGACTGAGGTAATACCCATTTGTTTAAAGTTATTTTGCTCTTGGCGTACAGCTTGAACGTATTTATCTGAGTGCAAAATATTTCGGGCTTCTTCTTTATCAAGGCCAACACTTTCGACAACATCAAGCAGAGCGTCTTCTTGGTTTAAGTATTTTAAATCGGTGAAGTGCGCTTCAAAAAAGGCGAGTTTTAACTCGGTTTGCTTATCTTCTTCGCGTGCCCACATTAATAAACGATGCAAATCAAAGCTGTTGATCATGATACGTTTGCCATCAAAGTTAAACGTAAATCCAGCACGCTTTCCTGCTTCAAACATGTTTTTACGATTTTCATCGCCTTGTTCTTCAGTTAGGTTGTACTTTTGCATTAAATGCTCGTTTAAGTCTTGACCTTCAACTGGCATATCTGGATTTAGCTCAAAAGGATGCCATGTAATATCTGCACTCATTTCGTCTTTAAGTTGGCCAAGTGCTGTCTCAAGATTTTTATAACCTACTACACACCATGGGCACATTACGTCTGACACGATATCAATTTTAAAATTTTTCATATTCATCCTTTTGCGGATTGCTTTTGTATAAAAGGGATATTGGGATGAACTGGACTTTATCAACGAATAAAATAAAAAGAGCAGCTAAACAGCTGCTCTTGAAGGAATTAAGCGTTAAGCCCAAATGGGTCGTCGATACTGTGGCTAGGCTCTGTAAACCAATGAGGGCCGTTGTCGGTCATATAAAAATGATCCTCTAAACGCACCCCAAATTCATCGGGTATCACTAGCATTGGCTCGTTACTAAAGCACATGCCTGGGGCAAGTGGGGTTTTATCACCGCCAACTAAGTATGGCCATTCGTGAATATCTAAACCAATACCATGGCCAGTTCGATGCGGGCAACCCGGTGTTTGGTACTGCGGGCCCAGCCCTTGAGCCGCTAAATAGTTACGAGCACCTGCGTCAACATCTTCGCATGTAGTACCAATGTTTGCGGTGTTAAATGCGGCCAGTTGCGCTGCTTTTTCGTGATCCCAAAACATGCGCTGGCGCGGTGTTGGTTCACCAAATACATAGGTGCGGGTTATATCTGAAAGGTAATCGTGTACTTTACAACCGGTATCTATTAATACCATATCGCCTTTTTTAAGCACTTGCGCATCTTTAACACCATGTGGAAACGACGTTGCTACGCCAAACAGTACAATACAAAAATAGTTGCCCGGAGCACCTACTTTTTGATGCGCTTTTTTTATAAAGGCTTCTACTTCTGTGGTGGTAATACCTTCGTAAAGCATACTCGCAGTGGCTTGGTGAACGGCTAAGGTCATGTCCATTGCGCACTGCATAAGTGCTAATTCGTTAACCGATTTGTGCATACGGCAATGTGCAGTAACACTTTGCGCATTGATAATATTCAAGCCTTTTTGCGCTTTGTTAATACCATCGAATATAAAAAACTGTGCGCTTTCATCGATGCCGATGGTGGCGTCGTCACTAATGTTTAGTTGCTTTAATACGCTAACAAATAGCGCATAAGGGTTTTCGTGCTCTTGCCAGCCGTGTATGGGCCCTTCAACCACTTTAAAGCCATCTAGAGTACCAATTTCAAAATAAGGTGCTATGTACTGTACTTCACCAATCGCAGGTAAAATTGCGCCAACCATACGCTCACTCGCATACCACTTCATACCCGTAAAGTAGGTGAGGTTGGTCCCTGCATTTAGGTAAATTGCATCAATGTTATTAGCTGTCATATAAGCTTGTGCTTTTGCTATACGTTCAATGTGTTCGTCAGTCTGAATAGGTGTTAACGATTGGGTCATATTACTTAAGCTGGCCAATGCTTGCTCTGGGGTTTGCGTGCCAATACCGATTGTGCTCATGGGATTCTCCTTGGAATTTTCGCTATTGTGCGCAATGCATTTTTAAAATTCAATGTTCTGCGATTAGCAACATCGATTGGGATTGTGAGTGCGTTGGGGCTAAGTTGGGTTATGTGTTTGCCATGATAAAGGGGTGAAATACACCCCTAAAAGTTATTTTTTTGCGTAGGGAAGGCGCGTTAATTTATTTGCTGTGTGGTAGCTGTCAAGGCCTGTAACCGCGACAGTATCAATGGCTTGTAAATCTAGAAATCCATCGCTTTGCAGAGCGGTTTCATCTAAATACACATCGACAATTTCACCAATCACTAGTTCAGTTCCGTTAATTTCAAGATGTTTACTTTCAACAAATTTTACTGAGTATTTTAAGCGACTCTCTTTGACAAAAGGAGCCGAAAACTCATTTAAGTACTCAGGTGTTAACCCTGTTTCCTCAAATTCGGATTCGTCTTTGTCGTAGCGTGCTGAGGTTTGATGCGCTTGTTTATAAATAGACTTATTTACCTGATTGATAGTGTAAACACCCGTTTGTAATATATTTTCAAACGTATGGCGCGGTACACTGTGTGGGCGCATTATCATACCTACGAGGGGAGGGTGAGCACCCAAATGAATAACCGAACTAACAATCGATAAATTAGTGTTGCCTAGTAGGTCTTGTGTGCCTATTAGGTTTGCACTTTTAAACCCAGATAACGAGTTTATTAAATGTGTACGAGTACGTTTTTCAAGTGCGTCGATACGCGCTTTAGTAAAATGCATTTTAAATCCTTACCACGGTATAGTTGAGCCTTGCCAATCTAAATAAGCTGGCTCGCCATTTAGTTCTAAATCAGGGTTGTTATTTGTTAAGTCAAAAATTTGGTGTGCTACAAATTCAGGTGTAAACAATTTGCCTTCGGGTACATTTTTTTGAAAAGGCTTAGATAGGTCAGTGTCAGTTGTACCGGGATGAAATAGCACAAGCTTGGTGTTCTTTGCACGACGAGCAAGCTCTACTGCGGCAGTTTTAAATAACATGTTAAGGGCTGATTTAGATGCTCGATAACTGTACCAGCCTCCCATTTTGTTGTCGTTGATACTACCTACTCGTGCACTTAAGGCGGTTATAGTGCAGTGCGTTTTATGATTGATTAAAGGCAAAACGCTTTGTAAGCAGAGCAATGGGGTAAGCGTATTTGCGTTTAGTAACAAATTAAAATAATCAGCGTTGATGTCTTCAAGCTTTTTTTCTGGCATGTGCTCGGAGTTATGTAACTTACCGTTGAACATTATTACCTGGTGTATGTCGGCTTGCTCATCTTTTAAATGTTGAGTAAGGCCAAATAAGCTGTCAGTAGAGTAATCAGTATTGTAAAAAGTAATGTTGTTACTGTCTTGTGGAACATGGTTACTTGAACTGACGCATACAATGTTAAATTCAATTGTTTGGTTTTGAAGGTGCTTCACGTAGGCTTTAGCAATCGCGCTACTAGCGCCAAAAAGAATAATTGTCTTCATTTTTTTCCTTTTGATTTTATGGCGCACTGGCCGTTGTTGCACTGGGTGTTTGGCATTAAAAACCTACTAATAGAGTGCCTATGTTTTGCAAAAAAAATATAGCCCCAATCTGCAAAAATACGAATAACAGGCAAGCGAAAAATTTTCAACCAGCGGTGTTTTCCAACTGTTTTCCACGCTTGATACGTTACGTCTAGCCCATAAATTATCTCACCATTTTTTAGTTGCGCTTGTAGGTATGTAAGTGCTTGGTTTTTGTTTATATGCCTGTAGCGCTCGCTAAAATCAGCAGCATTTAAATCCTCGAGGGTAATTAAGCTGTGTTTATCTGCTTGTTTTAACTGTTGCATTTCAGTGCTGCAAAGTGGGCAGTTACCGTCGTAAAAAATGATCATACCAGTGCTTTGTGATTATTTTATCTATACTTTTTTACGACATGACATTGCAAATGGATCTATTAAATATGCGCTCATAATGATATTAATAGTCCTCCATGAAACAAAGGAGACTGAGAAATGAGTGAACAATATGCCGCCCTGCGAGGTAATGTGGGTCTACTTGGGCAATTATTAGGTCAAACTATAAAAGATGCCCAAGGCCAAGCAATTTTAGATAAAGTAGAAGAAATTCGCGCTTTATCAAAATCCTCTCGCAGTGGTAATGAAGACGATCGCAAGGCGTTAATTGAAGTATTACATGCGCTTAGTGACGAAGAGCTTTTACCGGTTGCCCGTTCATTTAATCATTTTTTAAATTTAGCCAATGTGGCAGAGCAGTTTCATACTGTATCGCGTTTTAATGACGCTGGTCTTGGCCAGCAAAACCCTCTCACTCAAACATTAAAAACGTTAGCCGCTAAAGCACAAGAAGGTAAGCTAGACTCTAACCACCTTGCTGACACACTCTCAAAACTCCACATTAATTTAGTACTAACGGCACACCCCACAGAGGTTACACGCCGTACCATTATCAACAAGCACGTAGAGTTGAGCGATTGTTTAGCATCGCTTGAGCGAAAAGATAACTTGGAGCATGAGCGCGAAGCTATTTTAAATAGAATTGCTCAGTTAATAAGCCAAGCGTGGCATACAGACGATATTCGTCGTTCGCGCCCAACGCCTGTTGATGAGGCCAAATGGGGGTATGCAGTTATTGAAAATAGTCTTTGGCATGCTGTTCCGCGTTTTTTACGTGAATTTTCGGAGCATGCTAAAGAGCAATTAAGTCTAGAGTTGCCCATTGACTACAGCCCAATTGAATTCACTTCTTGGATGGGTGGAGACCGAGACGGTAACCCATTCGTTACTGCACAGGTTACTTCGCAAGTTCTTGACCATGGTCGCTGGATGGCACTTGATTTATATAGCCGAGATATTGATACGTTATGCGCTGAGCTATCTATGTCTGACGCCAGCGACGAACTCATTGAGTTGGCAGGCCAAGATTTTGAACCCTACCGCACTGTGCTTAAAAAGCTTAAAGGCGAAGTGTCTGAAACAGTGGCGCATTTAGGTGCAAAAATTAAACACAAACGCACTGACGCACAAGATCTTGTTACTGATATTAACCAGCTTAAGCACCCAATTGAGGTATGTTATCGTTCATTATTAAAATGCAACATGAAAGTCGTTGCCGATGGCTTACTACTTGATTTAATGCATCGTTTAAACAGTTTTGGTCTTCGTTTGGCAAAACTGGATGTACGTCAAGATTCATCGCGCCACAGCGACGTTTTTTCTGAACTTACGCGTTATTTAGGGTTAGGGGACTACAACCAGTGGCAAGAGCAAGACAAGCAAGCATTTTTATTAGCGGAGCTTAATTCGCGTCGTCCGCTTATACCTAAGCATTGGCAACCAAGCCCTGATGTACAAGAAGTGCTCGACACCTTCGATGTAATTGCAAAGCAAGATGAAAAAACATTTGGTTTGTATATTATTTCAATGGCACGCACTGCATCCGATATTTTAGCTGTACAGTTACTTCTTAAAGAAAGCGGCTGTAGTTTTGAATTGCCAGTTGCCCCATTATTTGAAACATTAGACGATTTGAATAATGGAAGCGACGTGATCACGACGCTACTCGATAACGTGTGGTACCGCGGCCATATTCAAAATACGCAAAATGTAATGATTGGTTATTCAGACTCGGCTAAAGATGCCGGTATGATGGCAGCAGGTTGGGCCCAATATGAAGCAATGGATAAACTCGTGCAGCTTGCAGACGAGCGCGGCATTGAGCTTGTGTTATTCCACGGCCGAGGAGGGACTGTTGGTCGAGGTGGTGCACCGGCTGCACAAGCACTGCACTCGCAACCGCCAGGCTCACTTAAAGGTGGTTTACGGGTAACAGAGCAAGGCGAAATGATACGCTTTAAATTTGGTTTGCCAGATGTAGCACTACAAAGCTTAAATATATATGCAGGGGCAGTACTGCAAAGTAACTTATTACCACCGCCAGAGCCTAAGCCACAATGGCGCGAAGTTATGAAGCTTATTAGTGAGCAGTCGTGTGAGCATTACCGCAATGTTGTTCGCCACGATGAGAATTTTGTTCCTTACTTTAGAATGGCAACGCCAGAATTAGAGCTATCTAAACTTCCGCTTGGCTCTCGCCCTGCAAAACGCAACCCTAATGGGGGCGTTGAAAGTTTACGTGCTATTCCATGGATTTTTGCATGGAGTCAAAACCGGTTAATGTTGCCTGCTTGGTTAGGTGCGTTAACAGGCTTAAAAAAGGCACTAGACCAATATGGCTTAGAAACACTAAACGAAATGAGCCTCAATTGGCCATTTTTTAGAGCTCGTTTAGAAATGCTTGAAATGGTATTTAGTAAAGCCGATAGCTGGTTAAGTGAGCACTATGATAATGCGCTGGTGGAAGATATGTACAAGCCGTTAGGTGTAACGTTGCGAAAAGAGCTTGAAGAAGCCATTGAGCTTGTGCAGTCGTTAAGCCCGCAAAAAAGCTTACTTGCTGCTCAGCCTTGGATAAAAGAGTCGATTAGTTTACGAAACCCGTACACCGATCCGCTCAATGTATTGCAGGTTGAATTGCTTCGCCGTGCTCGCTCTAACGACGAGCACAATGAAGGTGATATCGATAATGCATTAATGATCACCATGACAGGTATTGCTGCGGGTATGCGTAATACTGGTTAATCGTTAACGTTTGTTATTTAGAAAGGGAACACGGCGTGTTCCCTTTTTTTGTGTTTAATAACCTAAGGTCTATTTACCTTTCGCGGTTAAATTTTCAGCAGTGTATTTGGTGCTTAGGCAAGACAGCGCCTATGTAGTGTGTTTATTTCCGATAAATAGGCGATAACGCAATATGAATACCAAACACGCGTTGCCCGAAGGTTCGTTCTAGGTGCGATTAACTCTTTGTTGCCTACATGAATGTAGGTAAGGAGCATGAGCAGGGCGAGGAGGTTTTGCTCGGTTTTACTTAGCTCACTAGGTTACAAACCTCGCGCCACGATTAAATTGTCTCTAGTTTGAACAAGTTTTAAGCCTGAAAGGTCAACAGGCCCTAGCAATTTGGGTCTTAAACTTTTAAACTACTTAGCCATTGAATAATTAAAATACATTATGGCTTCAGCAACTTTTACTGTACAAGAAGATACAGCCCTTACAAATTCTCATATCACGTTAAACGTAGCGCAAACCGCGTCCTTACGTAGCCAATTAAAGTCGCAACGCGGCATATTAAACACCAACAACATTGAACAGCTTTGCAAAGAGTTTAATGTTTCTGTCGATTCACTGTTACAAGGTTTAGTACCTTTAGCGTCTGAGTTTTCAGTAGCTCCAGTATCACATTTTCATGTGGGTGCTATTGTCAAAGCTCTAGATGATCAGCAACAAGTTAATTTTTATTTTGGCGCTAATGTAGAGTTTGATCACCAAGCACTGAGTCTCGTTGTTCATGCAGAACAGTCTGCCATTAATAATGCTTGGTTAAATGGCGCTAAAAAAATTCTTAAAATTGCTATAAGCGACGCTCCGTGTGGCTACTGTCGCCAATTTATGAATGAATTAGCCGATGCAAAAGAATTTGATATTTTACTTCCAAGTCAACATTTTAAATTGGCAGAGCTATTACCTCACTCGTTTGGACCAACCGATTTGGGTAACGAATTTAGCTTGTTTAACCCAAAGCCTCAGCTTGCGGTTTTTGATGACAAACAGATCGAAGAGACTTTTGCTGGCTTTGCGTTAAATGCGTATGTACCGTACAGTCAAAATTTTAGTGCGGTCAAGTTAAGTACATTTAATAATGGGGATTTTTACGGCAGTTATGCAGAAAACGCAGCCTATAGCCCAAGTTTATCGCCTTTGCAAAGCGCGTTGAGTCAGTTCTTTTTAGCTGGTCTTAGTTTTGATAAAAAGACGGTGAAAGGCATCACACTTTTAGAAACTAAAGGGCACGAAAATCAAGCGGGTGTTTCGAAGGCGGTACTATCGGGATTTACTGATTTGCCAGAGCTAAAAATAATTAGTGCAGCGCTTAAGTAGAGTCAAAAAAGCACAGCTAATAAGCTGTGCTTTTACAGATTAATTTTACTTATTAAGTAAAATTAATCTAGTAACACTTTAGCGGCTTCTAATACAACAGCCACTGATTTTCTTTCTATTTCACCGTGGTCAACGTTAGGAATTTCTTGACGAGTACGGTTAACTAATACACCGGCAACACAGGCAGCTTGCAAGCCAAGAGCTGCACACATAGTGAATAATGTGGCCGACTCCATTTCGTAGTTCATTACGCCCAGCTTTTGCCATTCTTCACAACTACCTTGGAATGCTTTTGGTACATAACCCGAGTGTGTGTCGTAGCGCTCTTGGCCCGGGTAAAATGTATCGCTAGATGCAGTAATACCAATATGAAAGTCAATGTTTAAGTTTTTACAAGCTTCAACCATGGCTTGTGTTGCATAAAAATCAGACACAGCAGGGTAGCTTAGTGGTGCAAAGTGTTGGCTTGCACCGTCTAAACGTACAGACGCTTGGCTAATTAAAATTTCACCTTCATTAATGTGCGGCTGAATAGCACCCGTAGTACCAATACGTAAAAATTGACGCACGCCCAATTGAGCAAGTTCCTCTACTGCAATCGATGTAGATGGGCCGCCAATACCGGTTGAGCATATAACCACAGAGTGGCCATTTAGTTGACCTAGATAAACATGAAACTCACGTGTTTGAGCAAGGCAGGTTGGGTTGTCTAGGAATTGAGAAATACGTGCAGCACGATCTGGGTCACCGGGCACGATTGCAAGTTTTGCACCTTGTAGATCGTCAATACATAGTCCTAAGTGAAATACCTTTTCCATATCTAAGCCTTTTAAAAATAATTTTTATCAATCTAGCATAATTGCTAGAAACCTTTCTTAAGTACAGGACGTATGTCCGTATTAATAAAATTGAGTGCTTGTCTAGGCCAGTAAAATAGGGCTTTAGCGTATTTTATTCATCAACTATGAATATTCAAGCACACTCATGGATTGCTGGTTTACTTGTGCGGTTGACTTGTGTGCGCAGGCATTATAAGTATCACTCAACTAAGTGGTTAGTCATAAATGATGATTGCCTGCATTAATTAAAAGTTTTTAAATATCAGTTTCTTATGTTTTTATTTTAAGTTGGTTTTGAAAGGGTTTTTAATGATACAGACAAGAAAATTTTTAATTTTTTAATTATTTAAAGTTTAGGCCTGTTTAATCGTTTTGCATAAATAATCACTAAAATACGCACTGAACAATTCATAAGGATTTATTATGAGTCAAGAAATTCAAGCATTTAATAGTAAAGTAGAGCACTGCTTATGTGCTCCTGGCGATGGTGTTTTTACCGTTAATACTGCAAAAGAGCGAAAAGCGGCGCTTCGAAATAAACTGTATGGTCAAACCGAAAATGTAGATACGCTATGGCGCGAATCGTTAAATGAGTTACCGCACTCTCCCCATAAAGCGGTCATGCTTGGAATTAGTTCTGATTGTGGTGGCGGTATTTTACGTGGTGCCAATTGGGGGCCTTTGTTTGTTCGCTCAGCATTAATTGATCAGCACCCTGAATGTCATTCGTTCGACTTAGGCGATGTGCGTGTTATTCCGCATTTGTTACATGACAAATACCTAAACGACGCAACTATCTCTAATTGCCAAAAAGCGCTATACGGAAACGAAAATAACGACTACTACGTAAGTCCGTTATCAATTACTGAAGATGTGTGCGACAGCTTTTATGCCACGTTTAAAGATAAAGGTATTTTTGGTATTGGTGGCGATCACTCTATTAGTTATCCATTAACCAAAGCGTATTTAAAAGCAAAACGCGAGCAAGGGAAGCGTACGGCTATTATTCACTTTGATGCGCACACCGATTTGCTTGTGGAGCGCTTGGGTATAGATTTATGTTTTGGCTCTTGGTGTACACATATTTTAGAGTTTTTACCTGCACCCCATCACTTAATTCAATTTGGTATACGTTCAAGTGGAAAACCAAAATCACACTGGGAAAACACATTTGGGGTTAAGCAACATTGGGCGCATGAAATTATTGAACGCGGTGCAGCCGCTGTTGCTGCAGAGACTATCGCGCAACTAAAAGCGGATAATGTTGATGAAGTGTATGTAAGTTTTGATATTGACGCACTCGATGCCGAATTTGCTTCTGCAACCGGTACACCGGAAGATAACGGTTTAACACCAAAGCACGCGCTAGACATCTTATCGGCCATTGCCGATGAGTTTCCTATTACGGGCGCTGATATGATGGAAATAGCACCATTTACCGATAGTTCACTTGTGGGCCAAGCAAGTTCTGAGACAACATTAAAAGAAGGCGCAAAAATTTCAGCGTTTTTAATTAATGCGATGAATAAATAAGTGCTTAAAAACTAATACTATTGACTTAATCTTATTTTATTAAATACTCAAAACTAGCAGTCTACAAAGCCTCAACTATATTTATTGAATAATTGCACTAATTTAGTTGAGGCTTTTACCCAATGAAGGGATTTGTTTTTTTACTTTGCGTGTTGTGTACGACAGTAAAAGCACACGAAATTAATATAGTTACGGAAGTTTTCCCTGACTTTCAATATCTCGATGCAAACAACCAATTGGCAGGTCGCTCTGTAGAAAAGGTAAAAAACGCCCTTGATGCTGCTGGTATTAGTTACACTATGTCGGCTAACAATTGGAGTGTGTCTTATAACGCAGCCCTTCGAGATAAAAACACCTGTATTTTCTCAATTGTTCGTTTGCCACCAAGAGAAAATAACTTTGTGTGGATAGCTGAACTTGAAGAGTTTGAGTCAGCGATTTATGGGCTGAAATCTCGAGGCATAAAGTTAAAGACTTTACATGATGCCAAACGCTATAAAATAGCAGTATTAAGAGATAACTTTAGCCATCATTATTTACTTGAACGCGGTTTTAACGAAAGCCGGCATCTGTTGCTGATTGATAACTTAGATAAAATAGATAAGTTAATTAGTGCACGCCGTGACATTCTTGATTTTGTCATTTTAAGTAAAAAACAATTTAATTACCGTCTCAAAACATCACCAAAGTTAAATTTACTCGAGCCAGTGCTAGATTTAAATACGGCTCAATCTCCATTATACTTTGCATGTAACATAAATATGGATGAGTCGTTAATTACACAGTTACAGCTTGCATTTAGACAAACCTCCTCTCTTAATTAGTGGCTAAAAATCATTTAACTAACTGAATAATAAAAACTTAAACATAAAGTGAAAATATCAATTGCTGCGATTAAAAAAGCGACTATAATCAGCTGCTTTTTATATAAAAAGCGCTAACTTTTTGGAGCGTTAAATGGGTGATTTAATCGGGATTAGTCTATTGATCTTGATCAGTGCGTTGTTTGCTATGTCGGAAATAGCAATTGCAGCGTCACGAAAAATAAAACTTCGTGTAATGGCAGACGAAGGCAGTTTAAATGCAGCTGCAGTATTAAAACTGCAAGAAAATCCGGGCGCGTTTTTCGCCATGATACAAATAGCACTTAATGCTATCGCTATATTAGGTGGCATTGTAGGTGAACAAGCATTATCGCCATACGTTGAAAAAGTATTGGTTTTATTTTATCAGGGTGCATATGTAGAAAAAATTAGCTTTTTATTCTCATTTTTTACTATTACCTCGTTATTTATTTTATTCGCCGATTTAATGCCAAAGCGATTAGCGATGATCATGCCAGAAGCTGTCGCCGTTAAGGTCGTTAACATAATGCGCTGGGTTACATTTGCATTAACGCCTTTAGTGATGTTTTTTAATGGCGTGACTAACTTTGTACTGCGACTGTTTAAAGTTCCCGCAGAGCGTGAAGATAATGTAACCACAGAAGACATTGTTGCCATGATGGAAGCTGGCGCCGAGTATGGTAGTTTGCAAAAACAAGAGTATGATTTAATAGGTAATGTGTTTGATTTAGAAGCTCGTTTTTTATCAAGCGTAATGACCCCGCGTGACCAAATTGTGTACTTCGATTTAAACGAAAGCAGTAATGACATTGCGACCAAAATTATTGATCACCCGCACAATCATTTTTTAGTTGTGTCGGGTAACTTAGACAAATTACATGGCTCTGTTGAATCAAAAGATATTTTACGCCAAGTACTTAAAGGTGAAGCCGCTAATATCAATGACGAATTAGTTGATACTGACGTATTTTACTTACCAGAAACATTAAGTTTGTCAGAGGCATTAAATGCATTTAAAAGCGCCGCTAAACCATTTGCTATTGTAGTAAACGAATACGCGCTGCTTGTTGGTATTGTTACTGTAAAAGATTTAATGAAAGGCTTTATGGGAGATTTAATAACTCACCAAGGGGATGAACTAATAATCGAGCGAGATAAAAGCTCGTGGTTAGTTGACGGACTGACGCCAATTACCGATTTAGCTAAAGTGCTTGATATAGAGGAGTTCCCAGAGCAAATACATTTTGAGACGGTGGCAGGCTTTTTAATTTACACCATGAAACGTATACCTAAACGTGCTGAGCATATAAGTTATGCGGGCTTTAAATTTGAAGTTGTTGATGTTGAAGGTATTCGTGTAGAGCAATTGCTTGTATCTAGATTAGTTTAAAGCTTGCCATCCTAATCACTTTATAAACGCTTAACCACGTCATGAATAAAAAAGCCAAGTTCGCCTTGGCTTTTTTGTTAATGAAAGTTTATAAATTTGTTCGTTATGACAATTGTATTTGGCTATGGCCTAATGGGTATCTGGCTAAATGACTCATACCTCTAATTAACTGAAATATAATATTAAAATCTCTTCACTATGTACTTCTAGGCTTTAATTTAAACAAAGTAGGTTTTTGCGTAAGCACTTTTCTATTTTTAAAAAATACAGTGCGCTGAGCATTTTAGTTAGCTTGTAGGTGTAAATGTTTATTATAAAAGCCTTATTAACATTACTTGGTGATTAAGTATGAGGCCGCATAGTTGAGTGTAATTTTGTGTAAAGATCGGCTTATTAAGATGTATTCTCACTAAAATTTAATTTAGAATGATCGTTCACTCTAAATTAAAGGTATCTGACATGCAGCGTTCTAGCACCGCTTTATTTGTATTTTCAATTCTCATAGGTTCAGTTGCGTTAACCGGTTGTGACCAAGTGACAGAGCAGTCGCAGGCAGCTGCTCCTAAAGCTGTGCCGGTAGGGGTTATTACGCTTAAAAAACAATCGCTAACTTTAAGGCAAGAGTTGCCTGGACGTATTAGTGCATTTCAAATTGCAGAAATACGCCCGCAAGTAAGCGGTATTGTGCAATCACGTTTATTTACCGAGGGGTCTCAAGTAGAAAAAGGTCAAGCGCTTTACCAAATTAACCCTGCTACTTTTGAAGCCAACTTAGCGGCAAGTGAAGCTGCTGTTGCCCGCGCTGAAGCAAGCATTGCAAGCAGTAAAGCTAAAGCGTCTCGCTATAGTGAATTATTAAAAATTAAAGCGGTTAGCCAGCAAGATTACGACGAGGCTGATGCAGCCTACAAGCAAGCAAAAGCAGAACTCCTTACTGCTCAAGCGCAGCTGCAAACCTCAAAAATTAATTTAGAATACAGTCATGTCTCTTCGCCTATTAGTGGGCAAATTAGTAAATCGAATGTCACCGTAGGTGCATTAGTAAGTGCCAACCAAGCCACTTCTTTGGCAACAGTAACACAACTTGATCCTATCTATATTGATTTAACGCAGTCGAGTAGCGAATTAACTAAGCTTAAAAAAGCGATTGTTTCGGGCGATCTAAGTGTAGATTCAACTAGTCAAACCGATGTTGAACTTACTATGGAAGATGGCTCTTTATACTCTCATAAAGGCACTTTACAGTTTTCTGAGGTGACAGTTGACCCAAGTACAGGGTCGGTTACATTACGCGCTAAATTTCCTAACCCTGAAAAGTTACTACTTCCAGGGATGTATGCTCGCGCCTCAATTGTTGAAGGTGTTAAAAACGATGCTATTTTAGTTCCACAGCGCGGTGTTAGTCGAAATTCGAAAGGTGAACCTACCGCAATGGTTGTTAGCAAAAACAATACTGTAGAGAGCCGCGTTTTGAAAACAGACCGCACCATTGGATCTAATTGGCTTGTAACCGATGGCGTAATGGAAGGCGATAAACTGATTGTAGAAGGGTTACAAAAAATTCGCCCAGGCGCACCAGTTAGCCCATCTGAAGTTCAAACTGCTAAAGCGCAATAACGGAGAATTTACATGTCACGATTTTTTATCGATAGACCTATATTTGCTTGGGTACTTGCCATAGTAGTGATGCTAGCAGGTATATTAGCAATTAAAAGTTTACCCATTGCGCAGTATCCGTCTATAGCGCCGCCAGCAATAAGTATTACGGCTACCTACCCAGGTGCATCGGCGCGTACGCTCGAAGATACTGTTACACAAGTGATAGAGCAAAAAATGAAAGGCTTAGATGGCTTGTTATACATGTCGTCAACGTCAGAGTCTAGCGGTTCAGCAACGCTCACACTGTCGTTTAGCGCTGAAACCGACCCTGATATTGCTCAGGTTCAAGTACAAAACAAGTTAGCTACTGCAACGCCACTATTACCTGAAGCCGTGCAAAGGCAAGGTGTTGTGGTTGCAAAGTCAGCCCGTAACTTTTTGATGGTTTATGCGTTTATGTCTAAAGATGGCAGCATGACCAACATTGATATTGGCGACTACGTGTCATCAAACGTGCAAGATATTGTTTCTCGTGTTGAAGGTGTGGGTGAAGTTCAGTTATTTGGCTCGCAGTATGCAATGCGTATTTGGTTAGATCCGGCTAAGCTTCAAAACTATAAATTAACGCCTGCAGATATAAGTGCATCTATCAGTGCTCAAAATGCACAAGTGTCGGCTGGGCAACTAGGTGCTATGCCTGCGGTGGCGGGACAGCAACTCAACGCGACTGTGACCGCGCAAAGCCGCTTACAAACTCCTGAGCAATTTAGAAATATTTTAGTTAAAACCAATGCAGATGGCTCTTTTGTAAAGTTGAGTGATGTTGCCCGTGTTGAGCTAGGTGGTGAAAGCTACCGGGTTGTCGCGCGTTATGACGGAAAACCAGCTTCTGGCTTAGGGATTAAATTGGCCAGTGGCGCCAACGCGCTTGATACTGCGCAGGGTGTAAAAGATGCCATTGCTGAATTAGAGCCATTTTTTCCTGAGGGACTTGAAGCGGTTGTGCCTTACGACACTACACCATTTGTGGCGCTTTCAATTGAAAAAGTAATTCATACGCTTATAGAAGCGGTTGTGTTGGTGTTTGTTGTTATGTACTTGTTTTTACAAAACTTTAGAGCAACGCTTATTCCAACAATTGCAGTGCCAGTGGTATTGCTGGGTACGTTTGGTATTTTATACACTTTTGGTTACTCAATTAATACATTGACCATGTTTGCCATGGTGCTTGCCATCGGTTTACTAGTTGATGATGCCATTGTTGTTGTAGAAAACGTAGAGCGACTGATGACCGAAGAAAAACTCTCAGCGCTTGATGCAACCCGCAAATCAATGGACGAAATTAAAGGCGCACTTGTTGGTATTGCAATGGTGCTTTCTGCTGTATTTATTCCGATGGCCTTTTTTAGCGGCTCGACGGGCATAATCTATCGTCAGTTCTCAATTACCCTTGTTTCTGCTATGGGTTTATCGGTACTTGTGGCGCTTATACTTACGCCGGCACTGTGTGCAACGCTTTTGAAGCCTAGCCATGTTCATAATGATAAGTCGTTATTTGGTAAATTTTTTACAGGGTTTAACCGCGGGTTCGACAAAACAAATTCGGGTGCGCAAAGCTTTGTGAGCCGTATGATCAAACATGCTAAACGCTACCTTGTGATATACTTTTTAATTGTAAGTGGAATGGCTTATGTGTTTTCAAATTTACCCACCGCATTCTTACCAGATGAAGACCAAGGCATATTATTTAACCAAGTTTCGTTACCTGCGGGTTCTACAACCGAGCAAACACTTGAAGTGGTTAAAAAAGTAGAAAACCACTACTTGAACGAACAATCTGAAGCAGTAAACGGTATTTTTACTGTTACCGGGTTTAGCTTTGCAGGTTCTGGCCAAAACTCAGCAATAGGGTTTGTTAATCTTAAGCATTGGGATGAACGCCAGCGTGATGATTTATCTGTGCAAGGTGTAGCAGGTAAAGCTATGGGGTACTTTTCCAGTATTAAAGAAGCGTTTGTGTTTGCTTTTCCACCACCAGCTATTGTAGAACTGGGAACAGCAAATGGTTTTAATATATTTTTACAAGACCGTGTAGGTTTGGGCCACGATGCGCTTTTAGCAGCACGTAATCAACTATTAGGTTTAGCAAGCCAAAGCCCGATATTGGCTGGTGTACGCCCTAATGGTCAAGAAGATATGCCAGAAATACAACTCGATACCGATTTAGCTAAAGCACAAGCATTGGGTGTGTCGCAAACCGATATTAATAACACCCTTGCTACGGCTTGGGGTAGTAGTTATGTAAATGACTTCATTGACCGTGGGCGTGTTAAAAAAGTATATATGCAAGGCGATGCTGAATCTCGAATGGTGCCTGAAGATTTAAATAAGTGGTATGTACGTAATAATGAGGGTGATATGGTTCCGTTTTCTGCCTTTGCAACAGCCTATTGGACTTATGGTTCGCCGCGTTTAGAGCGTTACAATGGCTTTTCAGCAATGGAAATACAAGGAACCGCTGCACCTGGTTACAGCACAGGACAAGCAATGGATGAAATGGAGCGTTTGGTAAAACAGCTGCCAAATGGTATTTCGTCTGAATGGACCGGTATTTCATTTCAAGAACGCTCTAGCAGCGGCCAAGCACCTTTATTGTATGGTTTGTCGTTGTTATTTGTATTTTTATGTTTAGCGGCTCTTTATGAAAGTTGGTCGGTACCGTTTGCGGTTATGATGATTGTTCCGTTAGGTATATTTGGTGCTGCTATGGCTGCATTGGGTAGCGGATTATCAAACGATATTTACCTGCAAGTGGGCTTATTAACTACGATAGGGTTAGCGTCTAAAAATGCCATATTAATTGTGGAATTTGCTATCCATAAAATGGACGAAGGGTTTGATTTAGTTGAAGCGGCTGTGGCTGCAGTAAGGCTGCGTTTACGCCCAATTTTAATGACTTCAATGGCCTTTATTTGTGGTGTTATTCCACTCGCTATTGCATCAAGTGCAGGCTCTGGTGCGCAAAACGCATTAGGCATTTCAATTATTGGTGGAACACTCGCATCTTCTATTTTGGTTGTTGTTTTTGTGCCGCTGTTTTTTGTATTAGTACGCCGTGTATTCCCTGCAAAAGAAAAAAACACTAACGAGGAGACAGCATAATGCATATAAAAACCTTTTCGTTGAGTGTGCTTACGTTGGCTGCTTTAAGTGGGTGCCAGTTGGCACCTGAACAGCAAAATTTAGCGCTGCCAGTACCCGAAACGTATTCAGTTCAAACAGAACAAGCCACAGTTAACACATTAAAGTGGCAGCAGTTTTTTAGCGATAAAAAATTACAGGTGCTTATAGGTCAAAGCCTTGAGCACAACAAAGATCTGCAAATTGCGATGCTCAATGTACAGCGGGTACGTGGGTTGTATCAAATAGAAAACTCAGTATTGTATCCGTCCTTAAATGTTAATGGTTCGGGCACTCGCCAGCGTCTGCCTGCAAGTTTAACAAGTACTGATGAGGCCACTATAAGCTCGCAATACAGTGCTACTGTAGGTATTACCTCTTACGAATTAGATATATGGGGTAAGGTTCGTAACCAAACTCAACAAGCACTGCAAAATTTATACTCTACTGAGCTTACTCAATACAGTACGCAAGTGTCGCTGGTAGCAGAGCTGGCTAATGCGTGGCTTAATTATGCAACCGATCAACAGTTACTTGGGCTTGCTGAGGAAACATTAAAATCGCAACAAGCGTCGCTTGGGCTTACTCAAAAAAGTTTTGATTTAGGCGCAGCATCTAAAATTACGTTAGAGCAATTGAAAAGTACCGTTGCCAGCGCAAAGGTTGATATTGCAACGTATAAACGTTTATTAAAGCGCGATAAAAACGCACTTGATTTATTAGTAGGAAAACCAGTAAGTCCTGAGCTTCTGCCAAATAAGGTGCTGGACTCGTTATTGGCGTTGCCTAAAATACCGGTTGGTTTACCTTCTGATTTATTAACTCAACGCCCAGATATTAAAGCAGCAGAACATCAGTTATTGGCTGCTAATGCCAACATTGGTGTAGCGCGTGCTGCTTTTTACCCCAGTATTAGCTTAACGGCTAATGCGGGTACTGCCTCTAACGATTTAAGTGATTTATTTGATGCAGGTTCGGGTACGTGGAGTTTTATTCCATCAGTTACTTTACCTATTTTTAATATGGGCAGAAACCAAGCTCAGCTAGATGTTGCTAAAGCCGACCAACAAATTGCTGTAGTTACTTATCAGCAAAAAATTCAGCAAGCATTTCGCGAAGTCGCCGATGCGTTAGCAGACAACGAAGGCTATCAAGCGCAATTAAGTGCACTTGATATGTTACTACAAAGCCGAGAGTCTACATTTTCGCTATCAAAGGCGCGTTACGATAAAGGTGTTGATAGCTATTTACAAGTCCTTGATGCACAACGCAGCTGGTACAGTGCACAGCAACAGCAAATTTTGGGTCAACAGGCTTTGTTAGCTAGCCAAATTAGCCTTTATAAAGTAGTGGGCGGTGGCTGGGAGAAAAGCGATCTAACCAACTAAGTAAGGGTTTTAGCTGTAAACACCTTTTTGCACCTAATTAACTAGATTTATATAGGGCTAAATACTTATTTATGAGTGAAAGGCGTATTTCAAAATGATTAAGTATTTGCCTTATTGTCGAGTCTAATCACTTGGCAGTGGAGCTTTGTATGAAAACTAAAAGACAGACAGATCCAGCGATAGCCAAAGCGCGTCGTGATCAGGTTTTAACTGCGGCGGCTGAATGCTTTCGTCGTAAAGGCTTTCATGCTGCAGGTATGGCTGAAATATCCAGAACAGCAGGAATGAGTGCCGGGCATATTTATAACTACTTTGAAAGTAAAGAAGCCATTATAGAAAGTATTATTGAAAAAGATATGGAAGAAATGTTTTCTATATTTGAGCATTTTGAAGGGCAACCAGAAGATACGCTCACAGTATTATTGAACGGTTTAAATATCGGCGTTCAAAGGCATATGGATACCGGTGAATGTGCGGTTGATTTAGAAATGCTCGCTGAAGCTGGTAGAAACGTAAAGGTAGCTAAACTATTACGTGATGCTGACACGCAAGCGCGAAATAGAATGCGCCAATTGCTAATAAGTGAACGCAGTGTGATAAAAGGCATAGATGAGGTAGAGCTAGAAAGCCGTATTAATGTTATTTTTTCAGTAATGGCAGGCTTACTTTTGCGAAAAGTGCTTTACCCCGAACTTACCGAAGAGACAGTTTTAATTGCGCTTCGCCCAGCGATGAAAACGTTGTTAATGCCGTTTGAAGATTAAAATAGTGCTATTAAAATGCATAAACTATGTGCCCGCTATATTAGCGGGTTTATAGTATTAACAACCGTTTAAAGTAATACCAAGCCGCAATAATACTTAATCATTTTGTGGGGCTAAACGCCTCGCTATTTACGTTAAAAAACTCTCATTTACGACTGCATGAATGCAGAGCTATTGCCGATGACAACTAAATAGCGAATTTTTTCCTAGCTATCAAGACGTTTTTCCATCTTCAAAATAGATCATTTAAGTAAGCGAATAGGTATAGTTATGTTTAAAAGCGTTCTACAGACCAGTTTAGAGCCACAACAGCAATACCTATAGACCCTGCTGGCATTAACCATTTTACGTACCAAGCGGTTTTTCTAAATGCAATTAATAAAGGCAACGCTACTAATAAAATACTAAGTTGGCCTATCTCTACCCCTAAATTAAATGCCAATATGCTCATTAATTGATAGTTACTCGACAAACCTAATTCACCAAGTACACTCGCAAATCCCATTCCGTGAAGTAACCCAAAAGCAAATGTCAGCCAGCCTAAACGCAAAACAACGGGCCAAACATTATTGAGGGCTGCAAACAATACAGAAATTGCAATAATTAGTTCAACCCAGCGAGTATTGAGAGATATTAAATTAAGCGCTGTTGCTGTAAGCGTTATAGAATGAGCAAGCGTAAATGCTGTAACAATCCATGCAGTGTGTTTGATAATGTGTTTTTTAGAGCTAATGGGCTGCCAGGTGTTTTTATCACGGGTTAAAACACAAGTTAGTAATAGCGCAATTAAAAATAAAATATGATCGATGCCTATCCAAATATGTAATACGCCCTGATACACATATTCTGTAAAGGTATCTAAATAGCTCGACTGCTTAGTATTAAAGGTTTGGGTAGGCTCATTTATACTAAACACACGTGCTATGTTATTCACATTAACAATGACCTTATGATTTGCGTCATCTTGAAAAAAGGCTGAATACTTAAGCGTGATCTCGTTATTTGTTAAACACGAAAATGACACAGGTAATACCAAGTAAGGCTGATTAAAGTGCTCACTTAGCTGGTAATTGTTATTTACAGTGAGTGCGCAAGTTTGTTCGTTTTGTTCTGCGATAAGATTGTTTTTTATAAATGCGTTAATTGAGTCCCGTTTTGCTTTTATTTCAGACCAGGTAATGTTGGCATTTTGGTCTAAGTCGAGCGCTATAACGTGCTCTAAATCTGCAACATTGATTTCCCAATTGCCGCTGTATTGAGCTGTATTGTTGCTATTGAGCGTAATGTAGCCGGTGCTTAACTGGTGCGCAAAAGCTGCTGTTGAAAATAATAAGCTTAACAACATAATAGAAAATACGCGTATTAATATTCTCATAACATTCACATCCTTTTTGCTTGAACAATCAGCGCTTGGTCGATATTCATTTTAGCTTGTTGCCAGTTAATATTGGCCCAATACAAGGCTTTAGATTTGTTTGGCTGCACGTGAATATAATAGTTGGCGAGGTCACTTGCGTGAAAGCTGTCGTGGCGAATTTCTCTGAGCTCTACTCGTTGCTTCATGGCGTTTTGCCATTTGTATTGTGTTGTGTTTAGTTTTTTTTCTGCGATGGCTAAGCGTAGCAAAAGCGCATCTTCTAGATCGTGCGATTCTTTTAATAAATTACTTAATTTGGTTATCACTTGCTGTGGCTTGTTTAAGCCCAGTTGTATGTCTGCCCATAAAGCAATTAGGCTTACTGGAGAGTTTACTAAATTTATATTTTCAAGGTGCTTTAATGCGTTTGTGTAGTTTTGTAATCTAAAGCTCATTTCAGCTAGGACATGTTTTGTATTGAGTCCAATAGGCTTATTGTTCGTTAGCTTTACTAAAGATTGATAACTTCTTAATAAATTACCGTGCTGACTTTGCACGTCTAGTACACAAGTACTGGCCGTTAATGTGCTTACCCTTGTTATTAGTGCTAAGCAATGCTGTTTAGCAAGTTCAAACTGGCCTTGTGTCATGTACAAATTAGCCAGCAATAGATGAGTGTTGCTGTGATCAGGCGTTATTTTTAAAACACTATTAGCAATGTTTATCGCATCATTAAACAAATGCTCTTTTTGTAAAACGCGTGCATATAAATAGCCTACCTGTGGCGTTGGCTCATTTAAGTATATTTCTGCGAGCCTGTTTTTGAGTACCCCTTGCATATGCTCCGTTTGTCCAACGAATTGACTTTTATTGACTAGATTTTCTATTTCATTTATCGATAGTGAGGCAGTTAAATCCGATTTAGTGACTGCTATTACGTCGTTGTCATTAGGTGTATAAGCCGCTGCAAAAAGCTCAAATGAGCACACTAAGCTTAATGTAATCATCAGGTTTACTAGAGGTGATTTCATATTTGTATCCTTAAAATAGCCATCCATGGCCGGTCAGCTTATTTACTGATTACTAATTAAATTATTAATATCTGTGTCTTTATTTGTAAACTCTCTTCCATTTACAGAGAGTGGCTCTGCATTCGGTGCTTGGTTAAATGCATCGCTAGTAAACTGAGCAAAGTCCACTTGCAAAGCTTCAATAGTGATATTAACCATTGCACTTACTTGGCTGTTAACGCCATCAGATACGCCAAAGGTAAAGCTATCTGTGCCCGTAACCTCTTTATTTGGTGTGTAAGTAAAGTTGCCATCAGCGTCAATATTTACCATGCCTAATGAAGGCTCATTGACCAATGAATAAGTAAGTGAATCACCTTCTTTATCTATGGCTGTAAGTGAGTCGGTAATATTCACCTCCGTTTGCGTTGTTAACATGATGTCGCTAACTGAGGGTGCTGTATTAACCTCAGGCAACGGCTTTTTATTGTCGTCATCATTGCTACACGCTCCCAGCGTTAATGCGCTAAGCAGAATACCTATATGCGTTATTTTTAAGTGTTGCATTAGTTTACTCCTTATTTAGAGCCCGCAAGTGGGGTAGCTAAGTACGGAAAGGTTGAGTCCATCATTGTTGCATCAACAGGTGCGCCATCGGTAAATGGTACTGTACCAACGCTTGCATCTTCGGGAGTACACAAGCCTAGGTCAGTATCTTCGCCTGCAACAGGAATAGGATGACATAAACGACCCATTACTACGCGCAGAGCAATATCAACAACATCATCGCCAGGGCGTCGGCCATTTGGAAAGCCAGCTAAATCGTTTCCTGCAACACCAAATGCAGACTGCTCACTTTGCGCTGTTGCCGCGATGTTTGTGTTTAAACGAAGCATTTCAGAGGGAGTGACGGTTGCTTGTTGATTAACACCAGCAAAACCTGTTAAAAATGCAGTAATTAAATCGGTACGAGGAAAGTTTGTTGGGGCTAATGTTTCGAGGTTAGCGCCAAGTGTCGTATTAACAGCATCCTTGAATAAAATATTTAAAAGTTCAGGAAGGGCTGGGTGAGATACATAATCTAAAAACTGTCCATCGTCTTTGGGATGTGCTGTAGAGAAAGTATCCTTATCCTTTATGCCAATAACAAGCTCATTAACAAGTGGATTACCCAAACGCGATACTTGAGTAAGTGCACCACCATTAACTGCATTATTAGCAAATTTAGCATTCGGGTTTAGTATGCGAGCTTGTGGTAAACTTGCAGTGGTCCACGAACCAATAACGCCATTACCTTCGCCTACAATACAGCTTTTTGGTACTTCAATAGCAATTGATGTCACATTTTTATCTGCAAGATCGTCATTGTCAGCCGATTGGGTAATACCTCCAGGGAAGCCACCTGAATCACCAGCACCCGGAGCGCTGTCGCCCTCTACCGGTACGTAGTTTACTAAATCGAACGTTTTACCAAGGTTAACGACAAACGCATCTTTTCTTTGGCCAACAAATACTTGTGCCATGCTTTCACAACCTGGGATTGACACATTATATACAAATTGATCTGCGTAAGTTTGATAGTCAGCTTTAGAGGTAAATGTTTTATTACCAATATAATCAAGTGGCTTACTGAATGTTGATGTGCCCGTAGTGGTATTATTTAATGAGGTTGCAACACCTGTGCGCTGCGGCCCATTAATCATACTCAGAGTATATGATTCACTGAAATTAGTTGCGCTATTATCACCGGCTGATACACCACCCACATTTTTAAGTGGCACAGAAACAGTACGCTGGTTGCCTTCTGGGCCTACAGCTAATTGCACACCTTGATTATCGTTTGGTAGCATGCTTTGAAAATCAAATGCAAAAGTAATGTCTTCAACGGCATCGCCATCGTTATCTATGTGTATGCTGTAAGTTGCATCTGGGTCCATTGCAAAATAATTAGGGCCGCCGTAGGCATCCTGTAATGGAATATAGTTTGCAATTAGTGTGACGTACTCTTCTTTTCCTTGTTCATAGCTATTAAATACATAAAAGTCGGTAGAATCTAAGGTCGGAAAGCGACTAATATTTGGCGCTTCTCGGTGACTTGATGCGTTACTTGGTGCGCTAATAAAAGTGCTACATATTACTACTGCGAGTATTGATGGTGTTAAAGCTTTCATGACTTTTTCCTTTAGTTTTAAATAGAAGTCATAGCTAATAACGGGGGGGAATTTAGATTGGATGCAAAAAAGTTACATTTTATTTAAATAAAAAATGGCTGCTTATATAAGCAGCCATACAAGTGGTTAAAGTAACACGAGTTCGGTTGTATAAAGTACCTCGGTAGGTAAGCCGTTTGGCGAACCACCTAAAGGCTCTAAACTGACTGCTAGTAGTGAGATATCGTCAGCGTTAAAGCGTTTATCTTTTAGCAAAAATTTACCGCCTTGTTTAGGTAATATACCCAACGAAACAGGTAAATCTTGCCCTTTTAAGATCATCCATAGTTGATAATCTTTATCTCTTTGGGCAACTAATTGACTACTGGCTTTAATAGTTAATGCATCTTCGTTTACTTCAATAAACCATAAAGACTGTTTATCTTGGTTTTGCACGAGTGCAATTTGCTGATATTGCGACACTTCTTTGGCCGGTTGAATGACTAAAAATGCCAACACAATACACGCGGCGGTGGCTATAAACGACCATGTCTGCCAAATCGACGGCTTAGTTTGCACCACTGTTTGACTAGGCACTGTTTTTGACTCAATACCTTGCAAAATGTTTTCCCAAACAGAATCGCTAGGTGCTTGTGGTGTAATTGCACTTGCTAGATTATTAAGGTTTTGCTCCCACATAAAAATTGCCTCACGTGCTTTGCTTGAGCTAAGTAACAAGCGCTGAAAACGTTTTCGTGCCAGCCCCTTGAGTGTGCCAAGTACATATTGTCCTGCTAGCGCGTCTAATAGCTCGGGTTTTGTATAATTCATAATGTTAAACACCTCTGAAGTTGTGTAAGCCCGCGTCTGATCCAGCTTTTAACTGTGCCTAATGGCGACTCTATATGGTCTACTAGCTCGCTGTGACTAAGCCCCTTATAGTAAGCTAAATGAATGGCCTGCTTTTGCTGGGGTTCAAGCTGCTCTATACAGTTTACTAATTTAGTATTTTCGTCATAGTTGACATCGACGCTCTGAATATCAAAGTCATCATCTCCCATTGTTTGCTCTTTTCTTACTTTGTTGTAACGCAACGCATCCAGACTTCTATACCTTACTATACCTATCATCCAGCTTATGACAGTGCCTTTAGAAGCATTGTATTCTGAGGCGTTATGCCATATTTTAATGAAGGCGTCTTGCAGTACTTCTTCGGCATGGGCTCGGTTAGAAAGCATATTTAAGCTAATGGCAAAAAGCTTTCCGCTTGTTTGTTGGTACAAGGTTGAAAATGCATGCTTATCGCCTTGCGACGTATCGTATAACAAAGACAGTAAATTATCGTTTTCCATAAATATCCTATTTATTTTTATTCTCTTTTTAAAAACGGTTGAGGTTAGAACTTGGATGCAAAAAAGTTAAGTAGCTTGCAACAGTATACTTTTTGCTCTTTTTTGCAATGACTATCTGTGGTTTATTATTAGGTATAATTCTGTGAGTTCAAAAACTATATTAGACAAAAGCATCTGTAATGGTTGAGCCGATTTTTGTTTATAGCAGAGTCGCTACGCTAAATTACACTTAAAATAAATTAGCTTAGTGAGTCAGGTTCACTAATATGGAACTAAGACTTAGTGAGTTTCTACTTTGATACGTGTGAAAAATTAACACACCCATTGTGTAAAAAGAGCAAAGTCGATACAACCCAAAAAATATGATATTTAAATAGCTATTAAATATCAATAGCATAAATAAAAAGTGGTGCCGTACGCTTTACCGTTTTGTGGCTTGTAAATTGCAAGCACAATAATAAAAGCTGTTTGTTAATTAATGAATAGCAATAAATATAAATGGAGATTTTATGTGGGCTGCAATTAGTTATTTGATATTAGCGTGTGTACTTATTTTTATAGGGTGGGAAATACATTCAATTTATTTTTCGTTATTTTTTTACTGGACCGCGCTATCACTGTCATTGGTCAGTGGGGCATACATTTTTAATATAGGTAAAATTTTCAGAAAGCGAGAAAACGGCGTTATTCCATTTTACATACGCTGGGCGTTTATTCCTTTTTTATTGGGGGCGCAAGTGTACAACGCGTGGTCGCGTAAGCATGATAAAGTGCCACCAATTCAGCAAATTAACGATAACCTTTTTTTAGCATGCCGCTTATTTCCCTCGGATATAGACACGTTAAAAAGCAATAATATTACCGCTATATTAGATGTTACTTGTGAGTTTGACGGTTTAGAGTGGAGCTCGACACAAGAGCGTATTAACTACTTAAATATTCCAGTACTTGACCATAGCGTTCCAACACGCTCTCAGCTTAACCAGGCAATAAATTGGATTCATCATCAAATCCAAAAAAACAATAAAGTGGTTGTGCATTGTGCGTTGGGTCGCGGTCGTTCAGTGTTTGTAATGGCTGCTTACTTACTTAGTCAAAATAAACATGCCAATGTGCATGATGTGCTTGCCCAAATTAAAGAAACACGTGAAACCGCTAATCTAAATAAACGCCAACTGCGCCACCTAGCAAAGCGACATAAAAGTGGCGAACTAGTAATTAAAAATCGTGCATTTTTAATTGCAAATCCCGTATCGGGTACAAAAATATGGCAAGAAAAAGAACAATTTATAATTGCCCGTTTGTCTACTTATTACGATTTAACCGTAATGACCACAAGTCCTGACATTAACGGGATAGAGCTTGCCAAACAAGCGATTACAGAAAAGCCTGATATTGTTATTGCTTGCGGTGGCGATGGAACAGTAGCGGAAGTTGCGAGCGTATTAGTTAATACACCCTGTAAGTTAGGTATTATTCCGCTCGGGACTGCTAATGCGCTTGCTCACGTTTTAATGGGAATAAGTTCAAAATTTATACCTGTAGAGCAAGCGTGTGATTTAATTATTGATGGTCAATCTACGTTAATAGATACGGCATATTGTAATGACGATTTAATGCTACTTTTAGCCGGGATAGGTTTTGAACATGCAATGATTGAAAAAGCTGACCGCGAATTTAAAAATAAATTTGGGCAACTCGCTTATTTAACAGGATTTTTTCAGGCGTTTTCGGAACAAAAATCGCAACAGCTCAACGTAAAATTGGACGATAACGACCCAATGATGATCACAACAAGCAGTTTTGTTGTTGCTAATGCAGCACCGTTTACAACGCTACTTGCTCAAGGGGGAGGGCAGCCTAATCACAGTGATGGGCTACTTGATATAAATTGGCTTATACCCAATAAAGAAAATTCCACTACGGTACTGAGTATTGCCGAGCTTATGTTTAGCAGCATAACGCAAAGCCATTTAGCCATTAATTCTCAACACACAAATGCTAAAAAAGTCGAAATATCTTCAGATAATGGGATTAAGTATGTCATTGATGGCGAGGTGAAAACGGCTAATAGGCTTGTGATTGAAATACTGCCAGCATCGCTTAACGTGATCAGTAAAGAAATTTAGCAAAACTAAAATATAAAGGCGCATTAAACTGCGCCTTTCTTTATATTTTTACTTTTTTATTGATGGCCAAACAAAGTCAGTTGTATCTGGAGCCTTGTTTGTTGTTTTACGAGGCGCACTTTTTGGTTTACGAAGTGGTTTGTTATTTATTGTATGAATATATAACGCTTCAACTTTGTCTCTGGCCCAAGGGGTTTTGCGTAAAAATTTTAAGCTAGATTTTATGCTTGGTGCATCCGTAAAACACTTAATTTTTACTTGTTCGCCCAGCGTTTTCCAGCCAAGTCTCTGCTCTAACTCGACCAATATTTGTTCTAGTGTGATCCCATGTAGTGGGTTTTTAGGTTGATTATCCATAGCCATACTGCTTATTTAAACTGTGCTTATTGTAGCTTAAATACAATAAGCAGGCTATTTCACTGTAATCTTTTTAGGTCGATTTGGGTAAATAACTTTCCCTTGCTCATTGAGCTTAAGCCACATTAATGCGCTATTGCTTTGGTTGGGGTTTTTGGCACCGCACAGTAAATTGAACGTATCAACGCTAATTAATGCGCCTTCACTATAGCGTTTGTCGTCGTACCAACACATTGTTTGGTGCTGATTTAACTGACTTGCGTTCACAAAAGTGCGGCTGTTATGCGGCTCGGCATTACAAAATAACGAGAGTGATAAGCTTAAAAAACAGGCGGATAGAATTATTAATGGGCGCATAATATTCTCCTACAATTGACTTTAAAAATAGTACGTAATACTAAAAAACATGCTAGTGTAATATTACACACTAAAAAATAAACAGAACAATAAAAGGTACACACACATGAAATTTAATCAGCTGATGATAGATGAATTCACATTACTTGCAAAGTTTCCGCTTGATAGCAAAATGCAGGGTATCAAATTACATTCTGACGCAGAAGCAAGCTTGATAGAAGCAGCACAACGATTATTCGATAAAGGCGTTATAGATAGCCCAGATGGCGGTTACTTAACGGATTTGGGGTTAGATTTAATTGAGCACGTTACGATTATTCATAGCGCGCTCAAAAGTTAAGCTCAACAGTATTTAGGTCGCATCGGGTTGATTTTGCGGTGCGGCATCATTAAACGCAGCTAATTTATTACATCGTTCATAAATAGCTGCAATTTTTGGATATCGACTCATATCCACGTTAAAACGAATAGCATTAAATACCTGAGGTACTAAGCAAACATCAGCAAGGCTTGGCTTGTTCCCAACACAGTAATCGTCGTCTCCAAGTAGTATTTCTATTTTATCAAAGCCTACTTCAACCCAATGTTTGTACCAGGTGTTTTTAGCATCATCGTCTACTTTTAATTCATTCGATAAATACTTAAGTACTCGCAAATTATTCACTGGGTGAATATCACACGCTATTGCAAAACTTAAGTTTCTTATTTGGGCTTTTTGCCAAGCAGAGCCGCTAATTAATGGTGACTGTGGGTATGTTTCATCAAGCCATTCTAAAATAGCTAATGATTGACCAAGTACACCTTCATCTGTTTCAAGGGCTGGTAAAAGCCCTTGCGGGTTTAGTGTTAGGTAACCTTCCTCAAGCTGCTCTGATTTTAAAAGATTTACAATTGCGAGCTCATGGTCAATTTTTTTTAGGTTTAACGCAATACGCACTCGGTATGCAGCTGATGAGCGAAAATAACTGTATAGCTTCATAATTAATCCTTGTTGGCTGAATAGTGTTTTTTAATTGTTCGCCAACAATCTGTGTAATTTGGTTGGCGCTCATTACCTTCTAATGCGTATTTAGTTGGTGAAATGACATAACGTGATTCAAACATAAACGCTAAGGTATTTTCGTATTTTTGTGGAACCAGTTCCGCATTAGATGCTTTTTCAAATACATCCGCTTCAGGTCCATGCGGAGACATACAATTATGTAAACTTGCGCCACCTGGCACAAAGCCATGCTCTTTTGCATCATATACACCTTCAATTAACCCCATAAATTCACTCATGATATTACGATGATAGTAGGGCGGACGAAACGTGTTTTCAGCAACCATCCAACGCGGTGGAAAAATAACAAAATCAACATTAGCCATTCCTTCAGTAGCTGATGGCGAGGTTAAAACGGTAAATATAGAAGGATCCGGATGGTCAAAGCTTACTGTGTTCATTACATTAAATCGCGATAAATCGTATTTATAAGGCGCGCTATTACCTGTCCATGCAACAACATCGAAAGGGGAATGCTTAATCTCACAGCTGAATAAGTTGCCATTAAATTTTGACACCAGTTCAAAATCACCTTCTTTATCTTCAAAAGCTGCAACTGGGTATTGAAAGTCACGGTCGTTGGCATAGCCGTTTGCACCAACAGGGCCTCGCTCTGCAAGCTCCAAAGCATGACCATAGTTTTCGCAGATATAACCACGGGCCGTTGATTGTATTAAATCAACAGAAAACTTCATCCCTCGGGGTATGACTGCAACTTCACCTGGTTTTACACAGAGCTTACCGCATTCTGTATGCAGGAGTAGCTCGCCTTGTTGGGGTACAAATAGCATTTCACCGTCAGCGTTGTAAAAGTAGCGATCGACCATAGACTTGTTAGCAACATAAACATGAATACCGATGCCAGATTGCCCATTAGCACTGCCGTTAGCAGCCATTGTTATGAGTCCATCTAGAAAATCAGTTGGCTTTGTAGGAATTTCAACGGGGTTCCAGCGAAGCATAGTCGGAGGTGTTACGGCTTCAGTGATAGGCGCAGTTCGAATCAAGCCGTTATCAACAGCGGTGTAATCACCTTGCACTACCGAAGGGCGTAACCGGTACAGCCATGTTCTGCGATTTGCGGCTCGTGGCGCGGTAAATGCTGTAGAGCTAAATTGTTCAGTGTAAAGATCGTACTTAACTTTTTGAGGAGTAAATTGCCCTATAGGCAAGGCACCGGGTAGCGCTTCGGTTTCAAATTCATTACCAAAACCGGTCATGTACTTTAACTGTTCTGCCATTACTGACTCCTGTGAGAGAAGGCTAGTTTTATGTTTTATTTATTTAAGTTAAGATACTCTCAAGTGAGAGTAATTTCAAATTGCTCAATGAATGTGTATGTAAATATAAATGAACAGCTAGTAAACCTATTTAACGGGATAACAATGAAACTGGATTTAGACACTTTTTTAGCATATCAACTAATTAATGTAGCAAGTTTGGTAAGTAATGACCTTGCTAAGGTATACCAGAGCAAATTTGACTTAACGATACCTCAATGGCGAATTTTGGCGAATTTAGCGCAATTTGGTCATAGTAATGCCAAAAATTTATGTACGCAGGCAAATATGGATAAATCGACCGTGTCGCGTGCAATAAAAATATTAGTAGAAAAAAAGTTGCTAATGACTCAAATTAATTCAGAGGATAAGCGCGCAGCCATACTTTCATTAAGTGAAGCTGGAAAAGATATGTATAAAAAAGTAGTACCCGAGGCGTTAAAGTGGGAAAAAGAACTCTTGGCTTCCCTAAACACACATGAACAGAGCTTATTAATAAGTATACTTAATAAGCTAAAAAATAACTTACAGGCATAAAAAAGCCCATCAAATGATGGGCTTTTATAATTTTAACTAATCTAACAATTTAGATTAGAAAGTGTAACGTACGCCTACACGCATTTCCCATAATGACGCACCAGTTTGTACTGAAGTATTAGCGTTATTACCGTTAAAGCCTGAGTAAACGTAACGACCTTGGTCATCAATAGATGTTGAGATCATGCTTGCGCCTACGAAAGGACCTTTCTTAAGTACGCCCCAGTCATCATTTAGCATGTTTGTAAGGTTGTCGATTACAAAGAATGCTTCACCTTTATGGCCTTCCATAAAGCCTGGTAATTCTTGTGTAACTTTAAGGTTAAACTTAACAAACCAGTCAGCATTTTGTTGGTTACGACCTGTGATTTCACCACGTTTAAGTCCTTCAGAAGCAATAAAGTCGTTAAACTCATTGATTTCATCAGCCGACATGTTGTAAACAACGTTAGGATCGTTTTCAAGTGGAACGTACATTAACTGACGGTTGCCATTCCAGTTGTTATCACCAAAGGTAGTGTTGCGGTTAGCATCTGTGTTATCGCTACCATCAAACGTAAAGCTGTAAGGTAGGCCTTTGTATGCTTCACCGTAAAGGTTAAAGCGTGTCTCAAAGCCATCTACAAACTCATATTTGTAACCAAGCGTCATAGTAAAACGATGCGGAATTTCATAATCTGAAGACGCAACACCTGGGTTACCTGGGTTAGTAAGTGCGATGTTACCATAGTTAGAACCAGCTACAGAGCTAGTCATTGGGTTTACATCGTCTGCATCTGTGTATGCATAACCAAAGCTAAAGTTGATGCCGTTATCGAACATTTTGCTAACTGCTGCAGAGATAACTGAAGAATCACCGCTATCGCCACTAACATTTGTTAATAAATACTCATTACTACGACCTTCGATTGACTCGTAAATAGGACGACCATCAAACGTTGTTTCGCCGCTATCTTGAAGTGCAATATCACGCATCAATGCAGCATCTTTCTTCTTCGAGTATAGGTAGTCTACAGAGATTACGTATTCGTCTTCAGTTGTGTATGTAGCACCAAGAGAGTATTTCCACTCTGAAGGAATTTCAAAATCTGGGTCTACAGCATTAACTGTTGCATCGCCTACACCAATTTCTGTATTTGCAACAATGTCAAACATACCTTGTGGTACGTCAAAACCAGGTGTACCGCCGTTTACGTTAGCTGTATTGAATAAATCTACACCACGGAACTGCGTACTAATGTTTGTAATACCATCGTTAGAGTATGAGTTAGACAGCCATACGTTCGGGTTACCACCAGAGAACAAGCCTAAGCCAGCACGTACTTCAAGTTCGTCAGTTGCATACCATTGGAATCCAACTCGTGGCTGCAGTAAGTCAATACCGTCGAATGTAGACTGGTTGCTGAAACCGTAACGGTTAGTGAAGTTTTGGTTAAAGTTAGGAACGTCATCACTTGTGTACTTGTCGTAACGTAAACCAAACTGAATGGTTGCATCTAAGTCAGTGAATGCGTATTCATCTTGGACATAGAATGTGTGTTGAGCGTATTTAAAGCTTGCAGCCGCATCATTCGGGTTATTAGTACCTGCAGCATTGTTGTAGTAGATACGCGCTGCTTGACCTGCTTCAAAGTCGTCAATTGAGTCAAAGCGCCACTCACCTTCTGTATGCTGTACGAACAAGTTAAAAACAGATAGCTCTTCAAACTCGTAACCAGCAGTAATTGTGTGTTGATCTAAATAATAAGTACCAGCAACTTTAAATGTAGTTGTGTCGTAGTCTAAATCGTTTGATTGACGAGAATCATCAGGACCAATGTAAACCGTACCACCATTATCAGTGCGGATTTGCATTTCACCAAAGCTGCTTGCAGCATCTAATGATTGAACCGTTGCATCTAGCTCTGATTTACCTAAACGAATTTCAGTAGAAAAATCGTCTGACCAATCAGAATATACAGAACCAATGATTGATGTAAACTCAGCACTTTGATTGTAGAAGTGGTTTGATAAAGAAACGCGGCTAGAACCAGTATCAGACTGAGAAATTGTGTTACCGTCGTTGTAGTTATAAATTAAGTTTGCACGGTGATCTTCGTTGATGTTCCAATCTAGTTTTACTAAGATTTTTTCATCTTCAACAGGCATGCTTGATGGCATACCGCCTGCATCGTAGCCGTAAACTGATTGAGAAATACTTTGAATACGAGATACGTCATCAGCTGTAACACTACCACTGCTAAGGCCGTCGTAATTAAACTGGCGAACACCTTCAAGTTTTTCGTATGAAGTGAACAAGAATAATGTATCTTCAACAAGCGGAAGGCCTACGTTGAAACCGTAACGTTTTTCAGTGTAGTTACCGTTATCAACTTCATTACCTTCAATTTCGTCGCCTTTCATTGAATCGTTTGTGTAATCGAAGAAAACACCACCGTGAACGTCGTTGCCACCAGATTTAGTTACAGCGTTAATGTTACACGATGTAAAGCCACCGTATTGAACGTCAAAAGGTGCTAGTTCAGCTGAAACTTGTTCAATAGAGTCGAAAGAGAAAGGGGCACGGATAGTAGGGTAACCGTTTGAGCTTAAGCCGAAGTTATCGTTCATGCGAACGCCGTCAAGCGTTAAGCTGTTGTAACGTGGGTTACCACCACCACAGTTGATTGAACCACGGCTATCATCGATTGTGATACGTGGGTCAATACGGATGATATCTTTTAAATCACGGTTGATGGCTGGTTGGTTTTCAAGATCCGTTAGCGTAAAAGTAGACGCAGGACCTGTACCACCAGACATAGCACTGATAGGAGCACCCGTAACTACAATTTGCTCGATGTTAGAGATATTCTCTAAAGAAGCATTTACCGGGTAATCGTTACCAATGTTAAGAATAATGTTATTGAACTCTTGGTCTGCATAAGTGTCAGAATCTACAACTACTCTGTATGGACCACCAACACGCAGGCCTTTAGCTGTAAAGTAACCAGCATCATTAGTTTCAGTTGTTTTAACTGAGCCTGAAGGAACGTGTAAAATTGTAATTTTAGTGCCAGCAGCAGGGTTGCCGTTAGGATCAGTGATTTGACCTTTAATTGCAGATGTTGTTTCATTTGCAATTGCAGCGCCACTAACACCAACACATGCTGCGATAGCAAGTGATAGGGCCGTTTTGCGTATTTGAGTTTTCATTTAATTTTCCCGTGTAGTTAATAATTAAATTTTTATATTTTTATTTTTTGGTTTTCAAAAAATAAACTAAATGCAGGTTTATATTTTAAAAACCATCGCTATTGTACCCCAATTGTTTGTTACAAATAAAATACAACTGCAATGTTTTTTTAATAAATAGTACAAATTTTGACTATTTTTTACCTTTTTTTGAGTAATCACTCTATTAGCGAGCTCATACTACCGATGTTTTATGACAAACTTGTGAAATGTAAAACAAGCTTTTACAAAAAGTCCCCGTGTGTAGGTTTTATGTGTCACAAATTACATAGATACTTTTTTTAACGCTGTTTCCAGCTCTTTAGCAGAAGGGTCAAACATAGCGTTTAACAAACCAGCCAATCGAACACCTGCTTGTAGCAGACGTGTTTTTACGATAGGTGTATTTTTATAAACATAGCTGTAACCAACTTCTTCATTTGTAGATTTATAAAGTGCATTTGCTAAATTATGAGATTCTTCAATCCAAGTAGTTGGTGTACTTTCTAAATATTCTGCAATTAGTTCACTGTTATTAGTATTTATAAACTGCGCGTACTCAGTAAATGATAAGTTTTCGTTTTCAACTAATTTAGTATCCCACAAGCTGTGTAAGTTTGTATCTTGACCAAAAAACGACACTTTAATTCGGTTTCCGCCTCTATCTTCGCTTCTTCCTGCATGGAAGGGTTGATGGCTATCACCAACCAAGTGAACTAAAAAACGTAAACTAAATTGCTTTGCATCTAGGCTGCTGTTTTGATCTTTGAGTGTTTTTATAGAATAGTGGATGCCTTCTAGAATATTGCTAACCGACTCTTTGTTGTTTGTATGGTCGTGATTGATTGTGAAGGACTTGTTAGGTGAGGCGTTAATGTAGTGCCAACGAGAAGATTGCTTTTGCCAAAATTTCCCCGGGTTTGAGCGCATCTCGTCAGGCCAAGTTGAAACCTGTGCAAGTGATTCACCCGCTAAGAATGGTTTAATAGCTGACTTTGTGGTGTCTGTTATATGAGATTCAGCAATTTTACCTACAACCCGGTGACCGTTTTGGCCCCAAGCAAGTGAATCGCTACTTGTAAAAATGGCACCTATTAAAAGCGCTGACGTTATCGAATATTTTACATTGATACGCATTAAGGTTCCCTAATTAATTTGGAGTGGTGTTGCTGCGTTGTAATAAGGTCAATTGTCCTTACTTTTGTTGAAATTAGGAAGGACTCAATAAAATTCATAATTTCTTATTCATATTTATTATAAATCAGTGTCTTAGCATCTATAGGTAAAATTACTTGTTGTAATAAGTAATTAAAATTGTTCAAATGAATAAGTAATGTATTTTAGGATGTCTTTAGCTTGAATATTAAAAATACGGTATTGCAAAAAACTTCAATTGTTACATTTTTGTTTATAGTAATAGTTTTTGCTTGGGTGTGTGGTCAATTAATTGTAAATGACGATGAACTCGCTTTTCCTTTACTTATTGAAACATCAACAACATGTCGTACAACAGCGACCGCAAATGATAGTGAGCTTATTGTATTTACACCCTCTAAAAATATTGCAGTGCAACTTACACAGAAGTTGTGTGGTGATAATGTCGTTGCTAAACAGTACGGAGTGGTTGTTGGGTATTGGGGGTATAAAACATCAAACAGTTTAGAATTTGTAGGTAAAGGAATTGCAGACCTGATACTCGCAAAAAACAACATTATGGCGGCTTTTAAAGCTGAATCTACCTATAATTATATGCCCGTTGTTGGTTTTTCTGATTACACTGCATTTTTTATATCTTCAAAAGAAAAGCCAATTATTTCAAAATCTTATTTTTTAGACAAAAAAATAGGACTGCTTGATTACCCAACAAGTCGCTCTGGGCATATTCTTCCAAAACAGGTCTTTAAAGATCTCGATATAAATATTGCAAATTTAAATATTTTGTACGCAAGTTCTCATAATGAACTACGAGATTTATTAGCCAACGGTAAAGTAGATATTATTGCGTCGTTTTGGAAAGAAAACGATAAAGACCGTTTCTCGAAAAACTATATCACCCCATTAAGCAATAACATAACAGGCACACGTTGGTACTTGAAAATGCAACAAAACAACACAGATTTGTTGTGTGCTGTTCAAGAACATCTAATGGCTATGTCTAAAGACCAAGAACTTCATTATTATCAAAATGTTTTGCCCTTTTGGCAATGTGAGAATAATACAGCTGTTTTTAAGATAGGTGAAAATAATGAGTAGGCTTAAATTTTCTGCAGTGTCTTCGTGTATTTTTTTAATGCTTTCTTCAGTGTTTTATATATCTATGATTAATAAAACAGAGCGTGTTAGCGAGCAGCAAAAGTTTCAAATTGAAAAACAAATTGCACTAGATTTACCATTACTCGATTTGCCAAATGAACTGTATAAGCATGCAGGTAATAAAGATGCTTTAGTTGGCTATATTGACTCACTAAATAGTTATTTAAGAATGAGTAACTTGCGTGTCATCGATATCAGTACAGGCGAGATTGCTCACAGCGATTTAAAGGCAAAGCAATTTATCAGTAGCTTAGCGACGAGTGAAGGCCCTCTGAATATTATTTTTAGTGTCGATGAGCATTACTTGACACCTAGTAATAAAATCTTTTTTTTGTTTTTTTTACTTATCAGTCTCTTTGTTGCTGTGTGGTTAAAAGTGGTAGACAGTAAGAAAAACAATGTAAGCTTAAACAAGAGTATTAACTCCGTTGCATCAATGCCAATGCCTTTGGCGGTCATAATTGATTTACGCAATAAAACACTTTCACATAGTTATAATAAAGAGCACAGCGTTCAATTAGCTAATAAACCATTGTGTTTTTACCTAGCCCTTGTTGAATATTGTTCAGCTAATAGTGATGTCATTTTAAATCATAATAAAAATGTACCCGATGAGCTTATTGAACTTGCCAACAAGTATTTTTACCGTTTAACAGAACTAGGGCACACGATAAGGAAACGGCCGAACTTCAATAATAGCCTTGAAAAAACGTTGAGTGAAATAAGGGCTTCGCTTGACGACGTTTTGAATGAATATCCTGAGGAAAAAGAGATTTATTACCCTCCAAAAGCATATGGAGAAGGCTCTCGCTCTCGTCTGCACAGCTACGGGCTCATAAATATTGCAAAGGGAAATGTTGAAATAATAGGGAAGTAATATTACTTCCCTATTATTAACCGTGTTTATTTAGGAGCAAACTCAGCCGCTTTTATTGGACTATGTTGCGATATAAATGTTTTAAGTGCTTGGGCGTCAGTTTCGTCAGTGCTAACAAAACCTTTTAGTGTATTTATAGTTGGGTAACCATCACCGCCCGATGCGTTATAGCTATTTAAACTCATGCGGTATGTTTTACTTTTATCGAAAGGCTTACCGTCAATAAATACGTTTATAAGCTTACCATTTTTGCGTTCAAACGAAAGCTTGTGATATTGCAAGTAAGCACCAGCGTCTGCCGGGAAGCTTGTTACTGTATTTAAGTAGTCCCATAGTTCAGCACCTTGCCAATCCATATAAGTTATACGGTTTTTAAAAGGGTGAACTTTTAATATGTCTTTATAGCTTATTTCACCAGCATCAATTGAGCTGCGAATACCACCGCCACTGATCAACCCAAAATCTGCACCTACTACATTCATTTGTGCTTGGATGATAACGCGAGCAAGGTTTGTTTGTTGATAGCGTACTTTGTTTCTATCACCTTCTAATCTTGCATCAACAGAGCCAATAGTCCCCTCAATTTGTTTAGCACCAATCGCTTGGTATTTAGCTAAAAACGCTTTTAATGACGGGTCTGGCTTAATATATTCGTTCGCAAGTACCTCTTTTAATGTGCCGTCAGCTTGTGTTTTTTCTACATATAAATTAACTGGCATTAATTTATAATCAAGTAGGCTCAATTCACCATTTTCTAATTTGAACTCAGCCTTACCAACGTACTTTCCCCACTCGTGGGCTTGCATTATCCACGTGCCATTTTGCTGATCAGGATTACAAGCTAAGCCAGGTTTAAAACTATCATCGTTTACATTTTCTGATGCCATACACACAGGCTCTTGTGAGTGGCCACCTATGATCATATCAAGCGTATTAGCAGGCAATGAGCGAGCAAGTGTTACATCGCCCGGTGCGTTTATGCCATGTTTAGCATCAATAAAATGACCCATGTGAGTAACAGCAATAGTAATGTCTGGGTTGTATTTTGCTTTTATCTCTTTAGCTAGGTTGGCTGTTACAGGAACAGGGTCTTTAAATTCTAAGTGACCAATGTACTGAGGGTTTCCTATTTTTGCTGTATCGGTTGTAGTTAAACCTATCACGGCAATAGTTAAGCCATTTTTTTCAAATATTTTATAGGCGTCAAAAGCGTTCTTACCTGACGACTTTTCCACTATATTAGCCGATAAGAGAGGGAAATTAGCCCAGTTTTGTTGCTTGGCTAAAACACTAAGTGGGTTATCAAATTCATGATTACCTAATGCCATTGCATCGTAGCCGAGTAAAGACATCCCTTTAAAGTCAGGCTCTGCATGCTGTAAATCAGATTCTGGTATACCTGTATTTATGTCGCCACCTGATAGCAGTAAAACGGCATGACCTTTTATTTTCGCTTCACTACGTAATTGATCCAGTAGTGTTTTGCGAGCAGCCATACCGTATTCGCCTTTTTCGTTATGCCAAAAGCGACCATGATTATCGTTAGTATGAAGAACGGTTAAGTATTGTGTAGAAGATGTTTTTTCATTAGTTGTGGCAGATGTGCATCCCAGTACACCCAAAATGATCGAAAAAATAAAAATTATGCGCATAAAATACCTGTGTATTAAGTTGTACTTAATGTTGTAGGTGGCTAGTTTAAACTAGTTTGAAATATAAAAAAGGCAGATATTTATATTTTTGGCTAATTACGATTCGTAGCCGCATTTTCCCTGCGTTTGAGTTCTTGGCTAGCGTAATGTGACTTTTCGTGTTTTGTAGCAACCATCCAATTTAAAAAGCTTGCTGGGAGTTTGGTGTATGCTTCGCCTTTGTGTAGGCCAAAGTCGCAAATTGTGTGTGGTGTGTGTGTCATGTGTATCCGTTATCTCTGTTATTTAATAATTAACAATGAGCAAAGTTAAACATTTACTCGGTTTACATATTCATAGAAAATATAAATCAATATTGTGTAATTGAAATGTTACCAGAACGGTCTAATTTGTATCAACTATCTTAATGCTATCGATTTTCTTAGTGTGTAGCATTAACCTAAACAAAACTTATTTTTAAATAACTATAATAATAGGAACTAACATGAAAAAACGTTTACTGTGTTCATTGCTTGCTTCATTAAGCTTTGCTAGCCATGCAACCATAGTCGAAATGCAAACTAGCCAAGGCACAATTGAGATTAATTTATTTGACCAGCAAACACCAAAAACCGTAGAAAACTTTTTAAGTTATGTGCAAGACGACTCATACAATGAAACAGTTATTCATCGTTCAATAGACAATTTTGTAATTCAAGGCGGTGGTTTTACATTTTCAGACACGCTTGACCCCATAACAACTAAACCTGCTGTTATCAATGAACCTGTATTTTCTAATGTTAAAGGTACTATTGCCATGGCTAAGTTAGGGGGCAACCCTAATAGTGCTACTAGCCAGTGGTTTTTTAATATGGCTAATAATAGCGGGGGAAGTGCGGCACTTGATACGCAAAATGGTGGTTTTACAGTGTTTGGACAAATCACAGCAGACAGTCAGGAAACGCTTGATAAAATTGCGGCCCTTGTTCATTGCGGTGAAACACCAGTAGTCGATATAACAACAGAGCAATGTGCGAGCAGTGATGTGTCTATTAGTAGTGCTAATTTAGTGACAATCCAGAGCGTTACTGTATTAGATGACGATCCTAATTCGGCAGCCGGATTGACCGTTGTTGAAAATACACTGATTGACGCGGATAACTCTGGTAGCTCAGGCGGTAGCTCGGGTGGGGCTTTAATATGGTTACTGGGTGCTTTTTTGTTAGCTGTACCACGCCTTAAAAAGAAGAAGTAACCTCATTCAGAGCAATATAAACAGCGCAGCTAGTATATAGCTGCGCCCTATATTAAATAAATAGCCGCCAAATCATCGCAAGCCACATCGCAAATACAGACACGCAGCCAATTAAAAACACGTTAAATCGAGCTCTTACGTTATTTGATCCTAAATGAATAATGCTATGTAATATGCGTGTTATTACAAATACGCAGGCCAAAATTGCAACCACAACGCTTGCACTGTTTAATTGCAAAGCTAACAAGCAACCGGTGTAAAATAAAACGGGTATTTCAAACTGGTTAGTAAAGTTTCTATCCGCAACCCTTACATGGTCACCTGCGTTATCTAATCGCATCGTTGCAAAATCGTTTAAGTTTAACTGTTTATTCTTAGCTGCTGCAAAGCGTCTTCTCCCCATAATAATCATTACAGCCAAAGACAGGGCGACTTGCACAAACATGGCAAGTATTATTATTTTTTCCATTGTAGTTCCTTGTTATTGTTTTAGTCAGTATGCAGACATTTTTCACAATGTGTTACACAAAAAAGCGTTAACTGCTAGAAAGTATTCAGTACAAAGTGTTAGTTTATATTATCAAACCTGCTTTTGAATTAGCATAACCTTTTTTGCATCATGCTTTTAATGGAAATAAAATGAAAAAAATTATTTGTCTCAGTGCCATCGCACTCGCTGTTCTCAGCGGTTGCTCGAATACATCTTCATCAGTAGCAACCTCGCCACAAGCCTCGTTACTATCAGACACTTTAGTGGTTAGCCCAAATGATAATAGAGAATATAAAACACTAAAGCTTGCTAACGAAATTGAGGTTATTTTAGTGTCTGATCCAAGCGCAGAAAAATCTGCTGCTTCACTAAGTGTGGGGGTGGGTTTACTACATGATCCTATGTCTCAGCAGGGTATGGCGCATTACTTAGAGCATATGCTATTTTTAGGCACAGAACGTTACCCTGATACAAAAGGGTATTCAGATTTCATGACCAAAAATGGCGGAGCGCACAACGCCTACACGTGGCTCGAAATTACAAACTACATGTTCAAAATAAACAACGATGCGTTTGACGAAGGACTCGACCGTTTTTCTGACTTTTTTAAATCCCCCAAGTTATATCCAGAATACACAGAAAAAGAAAAAAACGCAGTGAATGCTGAGTGGTCTATGCGCCGCGAACTTGACTTCTTTGGCCAATTTAAATTAGCGCGTAAAATGATGGGCGAGCATCCAGCTAATCGCTTTTTAATTGGTAACCTAGAAACACTAGGCGATAAAGAAGGTAGTTCGCTTCATCAAGAAACCGTTGATTTTTACAATAAATATTATTCTTCAAATATTATGAAAGTCGCACTTATTTCTAATTTGCCAATCGCCGATATGGAACAAAAAGCGCAAAAATACTTCGCTGACATTAAAAATAAAAACATCGAAAAGCCAAGTGTTACTGCTAATTTAGATTTTGATAAAGCGGGCGGTAAACGCGTATTTTACTCGCCAAATGAAGATGTAAAACAGTTAAAACTTGATTTTACAATTACCAACAACAGTGATGAGTTTGCTGTTAAACCTAACCGTTTTGTTTCATATTTATTAAGCAATGAAATGCCGGGTAGCCCAGCACAAATACTAAGAGATAAGGGATGGGTTTCGCAGCTAGGGGCATCAGCTTCTCCAACACAATATGCAAACTATGGTGCCTTAACAGTCGATATTGAGCTTACTGATTTAGGTATGCAAAACCGCGAAGCAATTGTTGCAGTGGTTATGCAATATATTGATTTAATCAAAAAAGAAGGGGTTGATAGCAAATACTTTAACGAAATACGTACCTCACTCAATAACCAATTTAAATTTTTAGAAAAGGGCGACGAGTTTAACTATGTAAGTGCTCTAACAGGCAGCATGCAAGTTTACCCACTTAATCACACGATTAACGCGCCTTACCACTATGCAAAGTTTGATGCTGACGCCGTTAATGATGTGCTAAACCAGCTCAACGCAGATTCACTGCGTATTTGGTACATTTCACAACAAGAAGAAACAGACTCTCAATTATACTTTTACGACGGCAAATACCGCATAAATGACATTAGTGATGATGAAATAGCAAGCTGGAATAAGCCAAGTGAGTTTAAATTAGCGCTCCCTAGTGTGAACAACTTATTACCTGAAAGTTTTGCAATTAAAACGGCTGAATTTAAAGAGCAAAAACACCCAGAGCTTGTTTTCGATAAGCAGGGCGTAAAAGTATGGCGTCAAGCAAGTCAAAAATTTGCTGAGCAACCTAAAGGGCTCGTTGAGGTTTATATAAATACACAATCGGGTCTGAACGACATAAGTGCTGAAGTGCTTTACTCTGTTTGGGCAGATTTATACAACATTCAGCAAAGCCAATTAAGCACTGAAGCTGCTGTAGCGGGTATGGGCGTTAGACTTGCACCAAGTAATGGGCTTGTATTATCACTTAATGGGTTCACTGATAAGCAAGATGTATTGCTTAAACAGGCTTTGAGTGGATTAAACGTTAAGGTTACTTCGCAAGCGTTCGAGCAAGCTATTGACCGTTACACGCGTGACTTATTGAATCAACAAAAGCAATTTCCTTATGCTCAAGCGTTTGATGCTTATTCTAAGCTAACACGTACAGGCAGTTTTGATACTGATGAATTAATCAAAACCGCAAAAACATTAACTGTTGCTGATCTTACAAAGTTAAAAGAAGCCACATTCTCTAAAAATGACTTGCGTGTATTTAGCTACGGTAATTATAACCAGCAAGATATAGAGTCAATAGCTGGTGAGTTAACAGCCGTTTTACCTAAAAATCATACTGTGAGCGAGTTTGCTCGTAGTAAAGCGTGGTTGCCGCAACCGGGTGAAACGTTAGTATTACAAAAGGATATAGATGTAGCCGATGTTGCCGTGGTTGATATGACCGTTCACCCAATACCGGGTTACAAACAAAAGGCTCAAGCTGCTGTATTACGCGATCACTTTAGAACAATCGCATTTGACAAAATGCGAACAGAAGAACAACTCGCTTATGCAGTAGGTGCTATTGCAAGCTCAATCGAAGATTATTCTGCTGTTGGTTTGTTCATACAAACCCCTGTAAAAGGGCCTAAAGAAGTACAAGCTCGCTTCGACCAGTTCAAAAAAGAGTACGCGGTAGAGCTTGATAACATGACAGAAGACACATTTTTACAGCTTAAAAATGCGACTTTGGTGTCACTTAAAGAGCAACCTAAAAACTTAAATGATGAAATGGGTCCTTTAATTAATGATTGGTACCGAGAAAACTTTAGTTTTGACTCAAAACAAAAGTTGATCAATGAAGTAGAAAAAGTAACGCTTGCAGATATAAAACAGTACTACAAGCAAACTATGCTAAACCCACAAGCAGCGCGTTTAAATGTGCAGCTGCGCGGTACTAAGTTTATTGAAAGTGACTTTGCTGATTTACCTAATCAAAGCAAAATCACTACGCTTGATGCTTATTACAATGGCATTAAGTTACAAAAATAAGATTGATAAATAAGTCAAAAATTAAACCCCAATGTACTGATGCATTGGGGTTTTTATTTATTTCAATATCTACAAAATACTTGTCTCATGCTTTAAAACTCATAACAGCCAGCGATGCTGCTATTAATGTGTAAGGTAATTGCATAACTCCAAAGTTCATTAAGTTACAACGAGAACGTAGTGCTGTAAGCATGGTGAAGTCTGAATAAAAAACGCGTTGCTGTAAATGGTGATACAGATAATAACAATGTTTATTAGTGTCTATTATTAAAGTTAGATTTTAACAGGGTAGGCAAGGCGGTTATTAGTGATGATAAAACCGCCATTGATATATATGGTTATTAAAGTCGTGCTTGTTCTATTGCTTTGGCTACATCTAAGTTTATGTTTAGCCACGTTTGTTCAAGCGTGGCTACTAAACCGTCGTAGCCGTCGTCTTTTATGGGCACTAGGCGTGAGAAGTTATGCACACTAATCAAGCGGCGGCCGGTTTCTGGGTGAGTATAATATAAGCGCCATAGTCCAGAGATATCAGCATTGCCTTGCATATCACCATTAAAATGGTGAATTTCGTACTCAAGCTCATAAAATGTTTGCTGATCAAGCTCGGTTATTACAGGTAGCCCTTTAATAACCATCCAAGAGGGCATATTTTTAAATAAAGTTTGTTGGGCAGTGGCAGTAAGCATAACGTCAGGAGACTCGCCCCATAAATGATAATTTGCAGCATGAATTTGATTATTATCAATTTTCATCGCTATGCCTAAGTTGTTTAATGCGCCTCTTAAAACAACTGTTTGCACTCTCAACTGTGCGTTGGTTTCACTAACATTTCGTGATGATGAATCAATAGGCTGTTCAAATTGGTAATACTGAGTCGCATTTTGTATTGCTGAGCTACAGCCCGACAATACTAAAAGCAAACTTGTTATGATTAATAGGGTTTTCATTATTGCTTCCTTGGTATTGGATCTGCGGGCAGTGATTTGTCAAAAATTAGCATGTTTGGTTGCTCATTTAAGCCGCGTGTCAAAGGTTGTATTTCTTCACTTAAGCGCTTAAATTCACGCAGTGTTTGTTGTAATTGATGATGAAATTCAGATCCAGCCTGATAACTCGCCATTGTTTTATCAAATTGTCGCATGGTCACTTCAAATTGCTCCATGCTTTTGGTCATTTTTGCAAAGTTACGATTTATATCACCGGGTAAATTTTGAGTATCTTTTTCATTTAATAGTGTGCGCATTTCATTTGCAAGAGACTGATAGTCGGCAAAGGCAACTTGTATTTGGGCTAAGCTTTCTTCAACTTTTAAATTATTAACTTTGTTTAATACATCAGAAACCTGGTCGGCAAGTACGGTAATTCCGCTCGATATACTAGGAAAAACGGTATACTGGCCCAGTTTTTCAAACTCCGCTTCTGGGGCATCGGGGTACATATCAAAATCAACATAAACTGCACCAGTTAAAAGATTTCCGGGCTTTAAAGAGGCGCGCATGCCAATTTCTATCCAGCCTTTTAAGCTTTCTTTCCAAAAGTCTTTAGCTGTTGCGCTGTGGTGATAAATACGCCCGTACTCTATTTTTATAAGAACAGGTACTGACGTGTTTGCACTTTTAAAGTGAGCAGGTTTGCCATTAACAATTATGTTTGCAGGCGCTTCAACTACTGTACCAATGCGAATACCACGATATTCAACAGGGGCACCGGATCTGAGCCCTCGAATTGATTGTTCAAAATCTATTATGTAATAGTCAAAGTCGTAAAAGCGTTCTTCTAGTGCTTCTTTATAGCTTTGGCTAAGTGAGAAATTGTGGCCATCGTTAGCTATTTCCCCCGGTGTTTGGTTATCGGGTAAGCCAACTGAAATTCCGCCTTTTAAAAGCTTACTTAAAGAGCCTGTATTAATATTTATGCCATCAGCAGATAAATCAATTTCTATACCGGCGTTGACCCAAAAAATTGAGTTGTTGGTAATTAAGTTTTGGTAAGGCGCTTTTATAAATATACCGTACTTCATTGCTTGGTTTTCCCAATCAAATGTTGCGGTTTCTATTTGGCCAATTTTATAATTCTTAAAAAATATTCCGGTACTAACATCAAGTACTTCTGCGTTATAACTAAGTAGTTTAAAGCGACCACCTTGCACGTCTTTGCCTATTAATGCAGGTTCTTCTTGCAGGGTGAAATTTTCTTTAAGTGTATTACTTTCGCCCGGTGCAAATTCTAAATATACCCCAGAGAGTAAAGTACTCATTCCACTTATGCCGGTTTCATCTATGCGTGGTTTTACCACCCATATTTTTGCGTCGTCGGTAAGTAAGTCTTCATAGCTTTTATCTATTTGAGCCCGTGCAATCACACTGTCTTGGGAGTCGGATAAACGAACGCTGTCTATTTGCCCTATTTTTACACTGCGCACTTTTATTTCTGTTTTACCTGCAATAATGCCCTCGGCTTGCGGCATCTCAATATATATAGTGGGGCCTTTATTTGCTTGATATTGATAAAGCATCCACACGCCGACAAAAAGCGCTATGGCTGGAATAATCCAGATAGCAGAGATTCTTGGTTCATCTGTTACTTGGGCAGTTTCGGTCATGTTTTAGTCTCTGATGATTTATTTTTAGGTGAATCCCATAAAAGGCGTGGATCAAATGAATGAGCAGCCATCATTTGGCATATTACCATAACGGTAAAAAATGCAATGCCTAAGCCTGGTGTAACTGACATTAAATTACCTAGCTGTACTAAAGCCACTAAAATGGCGACAACAAAAACGTCAATCATTGACCATTTACCAATAAACTCAGTGAGTTGGTAAATTCTAGTGTAACTTTTTGTATGCCTGTTTGCAGGTTTTGTTACCATAATACACAAAAAGCTTAGTACAAATGCTTTGGCTAAAGGAACAACAACACTCGCAAAAAAAATGATACCTGCAATGGGATAAGAACCACTTTTCCAAAGTAAAATAACCCCACCAATAAGTGTGGACGGGGTTTCATCACCCAAGCTTGTTGTATTCATGATAGGCAATACGTTGGCTGGTATATAGCAAACAATAGATGTGATGAGCCAAGCAGTTGCTTTTTGAACGCTATGAGGATTACGTACATGTGTTTTGGTGTGGCATCGCTGGCAGACCTTACCTGTACAAAGCTGATGACACACATGACAGGCTTTAATATTTTCATCAATAGCACGTTTAGCGTGCTCGGCACCTTCTAACACTTTTACTGGTTTTATTTGAGCCCATAACCTTGGACGATTTAAGTGTACTAAAGCGGCAATGTATAAAATAACAAAGCCAGCATAGGCCCAAAAACTTGCCCCAAAGCTTATATCAGCCAAAGACATAATTTTAACCATGCTGACTAAAACACCAATTAAAAATATCTCAGACATAATCCATGGCTCAAGTGCCAAAGTAAACTTAAGCAACCTACGCGCAATGCCTTGTGGCAATGTTTTTAAAACACCTAAATGAAGGGGTATTAAAATAATTAATAAACTCATTGGTAAAGCAATAATGCTTAAATCAATAAAAAGGCCTAACAATTCGCTATCGTAATTGAATAATATTCGGGCTGCGTCGGGGAGGGTGATAGTTTGGGTTATACCATTACTACTAAAGGATAAAAAAGGATAAAACATACTACTTAATAGCATTAGCAAAGCACTAAAGCTCAACGCCACTATGCGATTATCGTGGTTTACGTTGGCTTCGCATAATTTATGATGGCAATGCGGGCAAATCGCCATTTGCTTAGCGATAATTCTTGGTATATCTATGATCAGGTCACAGCAGGGGCAAACAGTTTGCAATTTAGTACCAAACAATAATGCATTTAGTTGATTTTGCAATATTTGAAGCTGTAATACAACGCGAACTGCTAATTTTGAATACAGGCCAAGCCAGAAAGTATCTGATTGGCCTGCATTTTATATATTAAGGTCTGTTCACCTTTCAAGGTTAAATTTGCAGGAGTCTGTATTAGTATTATGGAAGAGCCTATTTAGTATGGTTATTCCCCATAAATTGGCGAGAACGTAGCATTAATGCCAAGCAGGCGCTGCCCAAGGGGGGCTTCCTAGGAGCTATTTACTCTTTGTTACTCAGTTTTTACTTATTCTTACATGGATGTAAGCCAGTAGAGTAATGCAGGAGCAGTTATCGAGCCCACTAGGTTCACTAGGTTGCAAATCTCGTGAAGCAAATCTCGCGCCGCAATTAAATAGCCCCTAGTTTGAACGAATTTTAATCCGCAAAGTTCAACCGACCCTAATCAAACACGGCAACAGTTTGGCGGGTAAGAGCAATAAGCTCACCTGACTGTGACCAAATACACCCATCCTCTAAACCATATCCATCTTTAGAGTGATGCGTAATTGCTTCAAAGCCAAGCCACTCGCCAGGCGTTAAATTGGGAGACTGAACAAACTCTAAATACCACGACATGCTACTTGCTGGTCCGGGTTGTTTAAACATTTGTAATAATGTTGGCGGCCATGCATCGGTTAGTGCAATTACATGCGCTTCTGTAATGGTTTCAGGTGTATGTTTAAGTCGCATCCACCCACCTAAATGAGATGTGTCTGCCCCTGTAAAAGGCATTGCGCCTTGCTGTGGGCACAAATCCACATGCTGAAAAAATTCAGGCATTTGGCCCTTTATAAAGGGTAACGTATAACGCTCGTTAACAGGGCTTAAACCTAACGACTTTGAAACAGGAACATTAATAGCTGACTCTCTATTTTTAGCAAAACAAGCCTGCACGATTACGGCTACTTGCTCATTTTGAATTGCTTTAGCGAGTACTTGTGTACTGTTTTTACCCTCACGTAATACTTCAACATAAAGTGAAAAAGGGGTGTCGGCGAGTAAAGGCCCAACAAAATTAGTACTTAATGAAAGAAGTCGGCGGTCATTATTCACTTTGCCTCTAATAGCCTGATATAACAATGCAGCTGATAAACCACCAAAAGCGGTTCTTCCTTGGCACCAATTTTCAGGAAATTGCATGGTAAGTGCGGATTGTTCGATTTTATCTGATTGACCTATTTTAGCGGCTTGCTCAAGTAGTTGGTCAAAATGCATGGGAAATATCCTTTAAAAGTGCAATTTAATAAATTTATAACACAACCAAACTGGTCAGGCCAGTATTTAAAGGTGTTTCAAACGCTCTAAAAATCATCATTCCTTACAATTATTGGGGTTATTTTGTAAATAAATCATAAAAAATGAATTTTTTTTCATTTTTACAGTTGAATTAGTTTTAGGGCATCCCTATTTACTAGTCATCGAACGAATTAACGTATAACGAATTTTGAAGTTGGAGAAGTTTCATGGGTAAAATTATCGGAATCGATTTAGGTACTACAAACTCTTGTGTTGCAGTACTTGATGGTGACAAAGCACGTGTTATAGAAAACGCGGAAGGCGATCGCACAACCCCGTCTATCATTGCTTACACGCAAGACGGTGAAACATTAGTAGGTCAATCTGCTAAGCGTCAAGCGGTTACTAACCCTACTAACACATTATTTGCAATTAAGCGTTTAATTGGTCGTCGTTTTGAAGACGAAGAAGTACAACGCGATATCGGCATTATGCCATTTAAAATCATCAAAGCTGATAACGGCGATGCATGGGTAGAAGCGGGCGGCGAAAAACGTGCTGCACCACAAATTTCTGCTGAAGTACTGAAAAAAATGAAAAAAACTGCAGAAGACTTCTTAGGTGAAGAAGTAACTGAAGCGGTAATTACAGTACCTGCATACTTTAACGATTCACAACGTCAAGCAACTAAAGATGCTGGTCGTATTGCTGGTCTTGAAGTTAAACGTATCATCAATGAGCCAACTGCTGCTGCCCTTGCTTACGGCATGGACAAAAACAAAGGCGAAAACATTGTTGCTGTATACGATTTAGGCGGTGGTACGTTCGATTTATCAATCATTGAAATTGATGAAGTTGAAGGCGAGCATACATTTGAAGTACTAGCTACCAATGGTGATACTCACTTAGGTGGTGAAGATTTCGATAACCGCGTTATCAACTACTTAGTAGCAGAGTTTAAGAAAGACCAAGGCTTAGATCTAAAAACAGATCCACTTGCAATGCAACGTGTTAAAGAAGCTGCAGAAAAAGCAAAAATTGAACTTTCTTCAGCACAATCTACAGAAGTTAACCTTCCGTACGTAACTGCTGATGCAACAGGTCCTAAGCACATGAACGTGAAACTAACACGAGCTAAGCTTGAGTCACTTGTTGAAGATTTAGTAACTAAATCTCTAGAGCCGCTTAAACGCGCACTTGCTGATTCTGATTTATCAGTAGGCGACATCAACGACATTATTCTTGTTGGTGGTCAAACACGTATGCCTTTAGTACAAAAAACAGTTGCTGATTTCTTCGGTAAAGAGCCACGTAAAGACGTTAACCCTGATGAAGCTGTAGCTGTAGGCGCGGCAATCCAAGGTGGCGTACTAGCAGGTGATGTTAAAGACGTACTATTACTAGACGTTTCTCCATTGTCTCTAGGTATTGAAACAATGGGTTCTGTAATGACAGCGCTTATTGAAAAGAACACGACGATTCCTACTAAGAAATCACAAACGTTCTCAACAGCAGAAGATAACCAGTCTGCGGTAACAATTCATGTGTTACAAGGTGAGCGTAAACGTTCAAGCGACAACAAATCTTTAGGTCAATTTAACCTTGAAGGTATTCGTCCTGCTCAACGTGGTACACCACAAATCGAAGTAACATTTGATGTTGATGCTGACGGTATCTTACATGTATCTGCTAAAGATAAAGACACAGGTAAAGAGCAAAAAATTACTATTCAAGCGTCTTCAGGTTTAAGCGATGAAGAAGTTGAAAAAATGGTACGTGATGCAGAAGCGCACGCTGAAGAAGACAAAAAGTTTGAAGAGCTTGTAGCTGTTCGTAACCAAGCAGATGCAATGGTTCACGGTACACGTAAGCAAGTTGAAGAAGCGGGCGATGCTTTACCAAGTGAAGATAAAGAAGCGATTGAAGCTGCAGTTGTAGACTTAGAAGCTGCAATTAAGAGCGACAACAAAGACGAAATTGAAGCTAAAACGCAAGCACTTGCTGAAAAGTCTCAAAAGTTAATGGAAATTGCTCAAGCTAAAGCACAGCAAGGTCAAGCAGACGCAGGTGAGCAACAACAATCAGCTAAGCAAGATGATGACGTTGTTGATGCAGAGTTTGAAGAAGTAAAAGACGACAAGTAATTGTTGCCGACGCTTCTAACTAACCAAAAACACTTAACTCGCTTAGGTGTTTAGGTTAGGATGAACAAATGAGGCGCGCGAGCAATAGCTTGTCGCGCCTTTTGCATGTATTTAAGGTTCATAATTCAATGATAAATCGATTAGATTTATCGGTTTATCCCGCAGCTTACGCTGCAAAATAGAAAGAGTAGTGTGATAGATATGTCAAAACGCGATTATTACGAAGTCCTCGGCGTAAGCAAAGATGCGAGTGAGCGAGACATAAAAAAAGCGTATAAACGCTTAGCGATGAAATATCATCCAGATCGTACCGCAGGTGATAAAGAGCTTGAGACCAAGTTCAAAGAAGTAAAAGAAGCATACGAAATTCTAACTGACGATCAAAAACGCCAGATGTACGACCAATACGGTCATGCTGCCTTTGAACAAGGCGGTGGCGGTGGTCATGGCGGCTTTGGTGGCGGCCATGGCGATTTTGGTGACGTATTTGGCGATGTGTTTGGTGACATTTTTGGTGGCGGCGGTGGCCGACGTCAATCTCGCCAGCAACGCGGTTCTGATTTACGTTACAACATGGATTTAACGCTTGAAGAAGCGGTTCGTGGTAAAGAAGTTGAAATTAAAGTACCAACATGGGTAAGTTGTGACCCTTGTGATGGAAGCGGTGCAAAAGCGGGTTCTAAACCTAAAACATGTACTACCTGTCATGGTGCAGGCCAGGTGCAAATGCGCCAAGGTTTCTTTGCTGTTCAGCAAACATGTCCTACGTGTCAGGGACAAGGTCAAATTATTTCAGACCCTTGTAACAGCTGTCATGGTCAAGGCCGTGTAGAAAAAACTAAAACGTTGTCGGTGAAAATACCAGCGGGTGTTGATACAGGCGATCGTATTCGTTTATCGGGTGAGGGTGAAGCAGGAGTTCATGGCGCACCAGCGGGTGACTTATATGTACAAGTGTCTGTAAGAGAACACGACATATTTGTACGTGAAGGTAACAATTTGTATTGTGAAGTACCTATTAGCTTTACTACATCAGGCTTAGGCGGTGAAATTCAAGTACCTACACTTGATGGTCGTGCAAAACTTAAAATACCGTCAGAGACGCAAACCGGCAAAATGTTCCGTATGCGTGGCAAAGGTGTTAAGTCTGTACGAAGTGGCGCACAAGGTGATTTAATTTGTAAGGTAGTTATTGAAACACCTGTTAATCTTAACGAGCGCCAACGTGAACTACTTAAAGAGTTAGAAGAAAGCATGGGCACAGATAGCTCAAAAAACCGTCCTAAAGAGCAAGGCTTTTTTGATGGTGTTAAAAAGTTTTTTGATGACTTAACAAAGTAAAAATTGTGTTGTTTAAAAAAAACGGTGCTTTACAGCGCCGTTTTTTTTGCTTTAAATTTGCCAACACCTCTAAAAAAGAGAGAACGCAATGACACCCGCTATCGCACTGCTCGAAAAACAAAAAATAAAGTTCGAAATACTGAGCTATCAGCACGATGCAAACAATGGTCACTATGGTTTAGAGGCAGTTGAAAAACTCAATTTAAATAGTGAGCAAGTATTTAAAACACTTGTACTAGAAACGCATGAAGGTGAATTAATCGTTGCCATCACCCCCGTATCTCAACAAGTTAATCTTAAACAGCTTGCTAAAGTGGCAAAAACAAAAAAAGTGGCCTTGGCCGCGCCTCAAAAAGTAAATGCAAGCACCGGTTATATACTTGGAGGAGTGAGCCCAATAGGACAAAAAAAACGTCTTAAAACATATATTCACAGCAGTGCTAGTGAGTTTGAAATTATATATGTCAGTGCCGGTAAGCGTGGGTTGGAGTTAAAGTTAGCCATAGACGATATAGCTGAGTTAACAAAAGCAACGTTTGCTGTGTTCTAATAGTTTGTTGGTATTTAAGTATCGATTACACTTTAGTATTTGCTGCTTTAGTTAATATTAACTACATTAAAAAGACGTTACGATTCAGGAAATTTCAGTGTTGTATGAATTTTTCGGATATTAATTTTATTTCGATACTGGTTGCTGCGCTTTCGTCGTTTACGTTAAGTAGTGTTTGGTATTCAAACTTATTATTTAGACAAGCTTGGCTTGAAAGTTGCGGCTTGACCGAGCTTGATTTGCAAAGTGCCAATAAAAAACGCACATGTGTTGGCACATTTTCATTTTCATTTTTGGCTGCATTTGTACTGTCGATATTTTTAGGTAACGAGTCGAGCTTGGGTTTGAGTGTAGGGACTGGTTTTGCTATTGGTTTATTTTGGGTGAGCAGCTCTTTGGGTTTAAGTTATCTTTATGAGCAGCGTCCAGTAAAACTTTTTTTGATAAACAGTGGTTACTATGTAAGCCAATTTTCGTTGATGGGATTAATTTTAGGCGGGTGGCCATAATTGATTTATAAACACAAAATTGTCTATCTTTTTATTTATTCAGGTAACTAAATAATATGAAAATACTTGTTGTTGATGACATACCACTGATGCGACATGTATTAATTAACATGCTTAGAAATCTAAACTATCTTGATATTGTTGAAGCGACCGATGGTATTCAGGCGTTCACACTGTTAAAAAAGCAGTCTTTTGATTTGGTCATCACTGATTTATATATGCCCAAAATGGACGGTAAAGATTTACTAAATAGAATAAGAAATGACGAACAGCTTACCTCAACCCCTGTCTTGATGGTGACATGCGAAGATAATTCTAAAACTATAAAAAATGTAATTGCAGCTAAAGTTTCAGGCATTATTGTTAAGCCCTTTAGCCTTAAATGCCTCGCTGATCACTTAAATCATGTTTTAGCTACTGCCAATAAGTCATGAACTGGGCGGTTAAAATATTTTCTAGTCACTACGGCTGTTTTAATTTACGGGCTACCTCATTAAACTTATCTTATTTAACCTTAAATATAATTATTAATTACGGAGGTGTTTTGGCACAACCAAACAAAAAAGGCCCTATAAAAACCGTTGATATTTTTTGCTCGTCATGCAAAACGCAACTTTTTAAATATCGCAAAGGGGGGAAGGGGGCGCTTGTTAAGTGTTTTAAAGAGCGTATATCTCAAGACTTCACAAAAATTCCGTGTATTTGCCCAAGTTGTGAGCGGGCTTTTGCAAGACCTGCTTTAATCCGCGGCGCACCTGCCTACAAAATGATCGGTGGAAAAGTTACATTTAAATAAGCTAAAAACATATGCGGACATATGGCCTTGTTTGAAACTGCTTTGTTGCTATGATCGCCCGGTTTTGCTGTTTCAATGAATGAAAAATACCCTCCCCATGGAATGGGCCAGTTTTTTGGGTTATTTGAAAAATGGATAAAGGATAGTTTCGTGATAGCACTCTTATTTGACATCATCGGTATGACAGGCACATTTTTAGTTGTTGGCTCGTTTTTTCTACTTCAATTAGGTAAAACAACACCAACCAGCTTGACGTACAACATGATGAACCTAACAGGGGCGATTTTATTATTAATAAGCCTTTGTTATAACTTTAATTTAGCAAGTTTTGTGATAGAAATATTTTGGATAGCTGCTTCATTAATTGGTTTATATAAGTACATAAAAAATAGATCAGCATTAGCGACTAGTTAATTTTGATATGTTCGCCGTAGACCTCTTGTTTACGGCGTTTCTATAAATTGCCCTTCTTAATTTTTTGATGCCTTACACTTATCACTCTTACTAAAGCTCTAAGCCTTTAACTCTATGCAAATTTAGTTATGGCTGATATCCATTTGACAAGTCCTTACTATCTTCTTTACTGTGTCGACTGTTAAATAGCTTTTGGCGCGGTGATGGTAAGCAACCTAAATAATATTAATCAAACATATCCTATTATACGAAGCGTGTGGCTTTGGTTTGGGCCCATTGTAATGCTGTTAACCTGTTTATTAGATCCACCAAATGGCCTATCTGATACAGCCTTTAAAACCGCAGGTTTAACATTTTGGATGGCCTCTTGGTGGGTGACTGAGGTTGTTCCTATTCCTGCAACTTCATTGTTACCGCTCGTCATAACGCCACTTGTAAACATTGCGCCTATCAAAATTACGGCAGCGCCTTATGCACACCCACTTATATTTTTATTTTTGGGTGGTTTTTTAATATCAATAGCTATGGAACGTTGGGGGTTACATAAACGAATTGCGTTAACCACTATGTTATATGCGGGTAAAAAACCGAGCTTACAAATTTTAGCTATGATGTTAGTCACAGCATTTTTATCTATGTGGATGTCAAACACGGCTACAACGGTGATGATGTTACCTATCGCGTTATCAATTATTCATTTAGTGAGTCACTCTGATTCTGGTGAAGATGGATTTGCAAAAGCATTACTTCTATCAATTGCCTATGGTGCCAGCATTGGTGGTATTGCTACGTTAATAGGAACACCGCCTAACGCGCTTATGGCAGCATACTTATCTGAAAGTTACCAAATTGAAATAGGCTTTGGGCAATGGATGATGGTAGGTGTGCCTTTAGCAATTGTGATGTTACTGGTGTGTTGGATATGGCTTACTAAATTCAGCTATAAAGTTGATAAAAATTCAGAAAACATTAAAGACAGTAAAGCTATGTTTGTAAATGAACTTGCTGAACTCGGTGCGTTGCAACGAGCTGAAAAAGGTGTGTTTTCAGTATTTGTACTAGCCGCGTTATGTTGGATTTTTAGACCACTATTAGCTGATTTATCGGGTCTTAGCATTTCAGACACTGCTATTGCTATTACAGCAGCCTTGTTGTTATTTGTTTTGCCAGCTAAGAAGGGAAGTGATGAGCGAATTTTAGATTGGCAAAGTGCATCTAAAGTGCCATGGGGTGTATTGTTATTATTTGGTGGTGGTTTATCGTTAGCATCACAGATTAAATCTTCTGGTTTAGCGCAATACATTGCACAAATGATAGAAGGGGCGAGTGCTATTCCGTTAGTTATGGGCATAGTGGTTGTTGTAGGGCTTATCACCTTTTTAACCGAAATCACGAGTAATACAGCTACTGCGGCGGGCTTTTTGCCGTTATTAGGCCCAGTTGCTGAAAGTATTTTTGGCTCGCCTTTAGTGTGGGTTATTCCTGCTGCTATAGCATGCAGTTGTGCGTTTATGATGCCAGTTGCCACACCACCAAATGCCATTGTATTTGGCTCGGGAAAAATTAAAATTCGCGATATGATCAGAGCAGGTTTTGCGCTTAACCTAGTCGCTATCGTATTAATTACAGTTGTAACAATAACGCTCGCAAAAACAGTATTTAATTTTTAAAAATTGAGTCGGTTTGTATCTTAAACAAAGCGACTCTTAATCACTATGTGTGTGGTTGTAATAGGTAAATTAGTGTTATTGCTCGAAAAACAGATCAAGGTTATAGTCGACAATAACTTTAAAAGTCGAGTAATCTATTTTGACAACAGATACAGCACAAATAGCCTCTTTATCAGCGCAGTTTACTAGTTTACAAAATGCGTTTTTAGATAATCCTTATCCTTCTATTCATTCTCGAATTGCCATTTTAAAAAAATTACGTTCGCGCATTGTAGAGCTAGAAGAAGAACTTATCAGTGCAGTATCTAAAGACTTTGGCTACCGGACTGCGTTTGATACCTTACTTGGTGATATTTTGCCTACCGTTCAAGGGCTTTCTCACATTATTAAAAAATTACCTAAATGGTCAAAGCCTAGTAAACGTTCTGTGGGGCTTAGCTTATGGCCGTCAAAAGTGAGTGTTACCTATCAGCCTAAAGGCGTGGTAGGTGTTATCGCACCGTGGAATTACCCAATACAACTAGCGGTTGTGCCAGTGATCACCGCTATCGCAGCCGGTAATAAAGTAATGTTAAAACTCAGCGAATTTACACCACATACTAATGCCGTATTAGAAAAGCTTTTTGATGATAAAATGAGTCAGCATGTATGTGTGGTCCAAGGCGGCAGCGACGTTGCCAGCGAATTTTCGTCTCTTCCTTTTGCGCACTTATTATTTACCGGCTCTACTGGGGTTGGCAAATTAGTAATGAAAGCAGCCAGTAAAAACTTAACTCCCGTTACTTTAGAGCTTGGTGGCAAGTCACCAGTCATTATTACCGAGCAAGCTGATGTTGCAAAAGCAGCACACGCACTGTTATTCGGGAAAATGGCAAATGCCGGGCAAATTTGTGTCGCGCCAGACTATGTATTTGTGCCTAAAACCCTAGAAAGCCAGCTTATTAAACAGTTATGTGAGCTTTATAAAAAGCATTTTAAGCAGGGTGTTGAAGGTAAAAACTTAACCTCTATTATTAGTGACTCACATTATGCGCGTCTAGCCGGATACTTAGTACAAGCACAAGAACTTGGGGCAAATGTCATTAAGCCACTTGAACAAAATCAACAAGATGCAGATAAACATCGTATGGGTCTGCATTTAGTAACGAATGTGACCGACGACATGCAACTTATGCAAGATGAACTATTTGGGCCTATATTGCCAATTAAGAGTTATGGGAAGTTAGATGACGTTCTCGATTATATTAAACAGCATCCAAATCCGCTTGCTTTATATATTTTAGGCCAAGATAAAGAGGCACAAGAGTACATTATTAAACAAACACTTAGTGGCACCGTTGCGGTTAACGACACTTTAGTACAAGTCACTGCTGACGACGCGCCATTTGGTGGGGTGGGCCATTCAGGTATGGGGCACTATCACGGTAAGGAAGGGTTTTTAACGTTTAGTCACGCTAAAAATACACTCGTTTCTGGTTCTTTTAACCCGCGTATAGGGTTGTTGCTTAAGCAAAGTAAACTTCTAACCAAGCTACTAAAGTGGTTATATATTAAGTAAAAAAAACCAAAAAAAGCTGAACTAACTATGCACAATGACACTAAGTTCAGCTTTATTTTTTGCTTAACCTAAAATAGACGTCCTTCACCTGCGTAGGTACCTGCAAGAATTTTAGTGTAAATTGCGTCAGCTTTTTCTTTTGCTTCTTCAATTTCTTTAGGTAGCATCGAACGCTCATCTAACTTTCGACTATGGCTTGCTTGCATGTTGCCATTGTATTCGGCAATTGTATTCCATATGTATGACTTTTCGAGGTTTTTAGGCATTCCTAGTCCTTCAAAATACATAAGCGCTAAATTAAATTGCGCTAAAGAATAGTTATTCCCAGCGGCTTTTTCGTACCATGTTTTAGCAAGTTTGTAGTCGTGACTAACACCATCACCATTTGAATACATCACGCCTAAGTTAAACTGTGCGGCAGGCATGTTTTTTTTGGCTGCTTTTTCGAATAGAGATAAAGCCATTTGTTTGTCTAACTTAACGCCTTTGCCTTCGTCGTATAATACCGCTAATGCAAACATTGAGTCTGCGTGATTCTTTTTTACGCCTTTTTTGTATAGATCGGCTGCTTTGTAATAATCGCGTGTAACGCCGTGGCCTTCTTCGTATAATTTAGCAAGCTCGTAAATGCCAGGTGCAAACCCTTTGTCGGCAAGGTATTCAAATTCTTTTAAAGCGAATTCAAAGCGACCTTCGTTCGCCGCAATAATACCTTCTTCAAGGGTCGCATTCGCAAAAGGGCTCGCAATTAAAGCACCCGTAAGTAATAACGTTTTTAAATTAAACTGTGGCATAGCGATGTCTCCAAAAAGTAATCGTTTCACTGTGAGTTAAATAAAACCATTTTATTTGCAACACTATTGCACTTGCAGCTAATTAAGGGCGTATAACGTTGCTATATTTTAGGTTTATTTTATTACTACAAACAAACTAGCGTGCATTTAAGTTTAGATAAACTCTGTTTGTGATTATAGCTCAAATCGGGGGCGTTTTTTCTAACACGTTCGATTTTATAAGCGTAAGATACAGATATAACAGAAAATTTAAAAGAAATAACTATGTCAAAGCATGGCGAAAAGTTGCTAATTATAAACTTTTGACTGTTATGCTATTCAAGGTAGCGAGTTCACGTTACGTAGGTTCATTATGTAAGTGCTTAGCTAAGTGAAGCGTTTATATTTGCAGAGGTGAAAATGTTAAAAACAATAAAAAATAAGTTGTCACATATAACTATTGCGTTAAGCGTACTGCTATTAACGAGTTGTTCTGCCTCGTTTACATATAATAATTTAACTTGGTTATCGTCATTTTGGGTTGATGATTACGTCGATTTAAACAAACAACAGAACAAGCAATTAAAAGAGATTATTAACACCACACAGCAATGGCACCGCGATACACAGTTGCCAGCATACAAACAAGATATTGAAAATTTAAAGTCGTTGTTTAATCAAAATCTAAATCATGCTCAATTAAAAGAGCAGGTAGTATTTGCTAGGGCCCACTGGAAAAACCTTCTTGAGCATGCGCATTTTTCGCTTGCGCAATTAGGGTATACGCTTTCTACAGATCAGCGCGATGAATTTATACAAAATATTCAAGATCAAATTAACGAAGATCGTGAGCAATATAACGAACAATCTAGTAAAGAGCGCAAAACTAAACGGCTAGAAAACCAGTTAGACTACTACTCAGATTGGCTGGGTAAGCTCACTGACCAGCAAAAGCAACTTATTACAGACGCAAATAACGAGCATACGGAGTCAGGGGAGCTGTGGCTCGATTACAAACAAACTCGATTAGATGCAGCAAAATTAATAATGGTTGATGGAACACTCTCTGAAGATGAGTTTGTAACTAAATTAAGCTATGTAATAAAAGAGCGTGAAGCCTTTATGAGCAAAGAGCAATTAGCCATAAATGCCAGCAACCTTGATTTATATGTTAATTTATTAATAGAACTAGCCCCGACATTGAATAAAAAACAGCGCGAAAGTGTTAATGATGAATTTGACAGCCTAATTGAAACCCTCAACGATTTAATGGAACCGTAAAATTTAAACCTTTACATTGAGTACGAAAATTTCATTTATATAATATAAATATGATCTTACTAAGTAGGCTCAACGTAGGTTAAACGTTTTTAAAATTAGTCAGTTATTTACAGCTAAATTTTATAGGCTACGAAAATACAAAAATAAAGGATTCTAACGGCACTTATATGGTAACTGATTTAAAAAGCATGCTTGCAACGTGGCACCCTTTACGAGACGAACAGCAATGGGTTTTGGCTACATTGTATAAAATTGAAGGCTCGAGCTACCGTAAGCTAGGCGCCATGATGCTTATTTCTAGCTTAGGGCAGCGATTGGGTATGCTCTCCGGTGGGTGCTTAGAGGCAGATATTCAGCGCCACGCCAAACAAGTAATGACCTCCCTTACGTCAAAAACGATTACCTATGATGCCACCGATGAAGATGACTTAACTTTTCAGTTAGGTATTGGCTGTGGTGGTGTTGTCCATATTGTTTTACAGCCAGTTAATAGCGCCAATAAATACCTAAATCTCGATTTTGTTTTTAATGCTCTTAAAGAAAAAGTGTCAGGTTATTATTTACAACCAGTGCAGCCTCTTTGTGTGTTGGGGCAGGGCGTTTTTTCAAAACGTAATGTTTCTGATGGTCTTTCTGTTAATCGTAAAGCACAAATCATTGAAAAAAATAATCAGCATTGGCTTCAAGTGGCCGTATACCCAGCCCCACATATTTTAATTGTGGGTGGCGGTGCCGACGCTGTTGCCGTTTATTCTATGGCTAAGCAGCTGGGTTGGGTTGTGACTGTGTGGGATCCCCGCGCGGCTAATGCTAAAAGGCAATATTTTCAGCAGGCAGATGCAATTTTACGTTGTCCGCCTCAAGAGCTATCCCAATATTGCGAAAAGCAAAAGGTGGATGCGAGCATATTAATGGCCCACAGTGTTGAGCTTGATGCAAATGCACTTTATGCGTTGAACCAGTCTAATTTAAAATATATGGGGCTGCTGGGTCCTAAGCACCGACGAGCACAAGTTTTTGAGCAAGCTAATATAGCTATACAAGAGGTTAAAGCGCCTGTTTTTGGGCCTGTAGGGCTTAACTTAGGTGGCGACTCGCCAGAAAGTATTGCATTGTCACTTATTAGTGAAATACACGCCGTGCTTTCTAATAAAGATGCTACATCCCTAAGCAATTGGGGTCAGTGAAGTATGCGCATAGCAAAAGTGTTGTTAGCCGCAGGACAGTCGTCTCGTTTTGATGGATGCAAATTAATAGCAAATGTGGGCAATAATAAAACTATGATTGCTCGTGCAGTTGACGTTTTACAGCAGTTAGACGCGGGTGCCGTCTATGTTGTTTCAGGCGCCTGGCATAACGAAATTACTCAAGCGCTAAAGCACTACAATAATGTCGAAATTATCTGTAATTTAGATTGGCAGCAAGGGTTAGGTAAATCAATCGCGCTTGCAGCTAATCAGTTAAGGCATAGTGACGGTTGGGATGGCATTTTATTTATGCTAGCCGATCAGGTTGAATTAGAGGCGTGCGATATTCAGCAGTTAGTCACTCGTTTTCAGAATAACCCCACTCGATGGTGTGCTAACTATGGAGAACGATTAGGTGTGCCGGCAATTTTTCCTCATGATGATTTTGATTTACTCACCACTTTGTCTAATGACAAAGGCGCTCAACATCTACTTCGTGAATCCGGCGGTATTGTAAACTGCGTTTTACTAAATAAGGCAAGCGCAGACATAGATACCGTTGAGCAGTTAAATTGTTATACCGCTAAACAGGCGCTAAATTAAATAATTAAAACTTTAGGCAATAAATCTACCTCAAACAGAGGTTCAGCTTAAATAAAAAAACAAACTAAACTTTAATTGAACATGTTTATATAAATACATACTGCGCAGGGCATAAAGTTGCGCATACAACTTAAGAGCAATGTCGAGGATCAAGTTGCTTTAATTTTAATGGTATTACCAACTGCTCAGCACAAATCGCAGTGCAGTTGATTGAGAGCTAATTCAAGGGGCGGGTTATGGTAACGTTTACAATTAATGGCAAAGTGATTGAATCACAAGCAAGTGAAGATACACCACTGCTATGGGTTATTCGCGATGAAGTAGGACTAAAGGGCACTAAGTTTGGTTGTGGCATAGCAATGTGTGGTGCGTGTACAGTGCATTTAGATGGACAGGCTACACGTTCATGTGTATTACCCGTAGGAGCTGTAGCTGGTAAAAACATTACCACTATTGAAGGTCTCAATAACGAACACCCGCTTCAAAAAGCATGGGTTGAAGAGCAAGTACCGCAATGTGGTTATTGTCAGTCTGGGCAGATTATGCAAGCGGCAACATTACTTGCAGACAACCCGTCGCCAACAGACGAAGAAATTGTCAATCATATGAATGGTAACTACTGCCGTTGCATGGCGTACAAACGTATAAAGTCGGCAATACAACGTGCGGCCGATGAGTCACAAAGCGCAGTACAGATGTTTAACCCAAATGAGCAAGACGTTTAATCGGAGCGGATAATGAAAAAATTATTTCAAAAAAACAGCGAAACCGTCAACTTAAATCGTCGTTCATTTATGATTGGCAGTGCTAGTGCGGGCTTGGTAATGGCATTTGCGCCTGCGTTACTTTCAGGTTCTTTAAGCGCCAAAGAATCAATTTCACAACAGGCGTTTTCACCCACTATTTGGTGGACAATGGATACCAATGGTGGGGTAGAGGTTAGCATTGCAAAGGCTGAAATGGGCCAACACATTGGTACTGCTTTAGCACGAATAGTGGCCGACGAGTTAGAGTGTGATTGGGATAAAGTATCAATTACTTACGTAGATACCCATGAAAAATGGGGATATATGGTTACAGGTGGTTCGTGGTCTGTATTTCAAAGTTTTAAACCGCTATCGCAAGCGGGTGCCGCAGGTCGCTTAGCCCTTATTGATGCAGGGGCTAAAATGCTAGGAGTTAAACCAGAGCAATGTACTGCACAAAAAGGGCAAATTATTGCTGGTGGTCAATCGGTAAGTTACGCTGATATTGTACAAAAAGGTGAATTTAATCTTACCTTTGCAAGTGAAGACGTTGCAAAGCTTCCTTTAAAACCAGCTAATAAACGTCATTTAACCGGCTTAAACCAAGATTTTAAAGCATTAGATATACCCGCTAAAACAAACGGATCAGCAGTGTATGGCATTGATGTTGAAATAGAAGGTATGGTGTATGCGCGTCCGGTTATTCCTCCGACACGTTACGGTAGTAAAGTAACAAGCGTTGATGACAGTGGTGCAAAAGCAATTAAAGGTTATCGCGGTTTTGAAATATTAAACGATCCTAGCAATACCGTTGAGGGGTGGGTTGTTGTACTGGCTGATAATTATCACAGTGCTATTAAAGCGGTTGATGCGTTAAATGTAAGCTACCAGGTAGGCAAAACGGCCAACGTCTCCGAGACAGATATTCAGGCGCAGGGTAAAAAATTATGTGACGATAGCGCATCCGGTACTTTATTTGTAGATGAAGGCAATACGCCTCAGGTTTTGGCCGATGCAAAAAACACATTTGATGCAACTTACACCACGGCGACAGCGAGTCACTACCAATTAGAGCCACTTAACGCCATAGCTGAATTTAAAAACGGTAACTGGATTGTACATACGGGTAACCAATGGCAATCACTCACGTTACCTGCTTTAGCCAAAGCCCTCGATATAGAGCAAAATAAAGTCATTATTCGTCCTTACTATTTGGGTGGTGGCTTTGGACGTCGTTTATTTGGTGATTGGACAGTCCCTGCTGCATTAACGGCAAAAGCAATAGGTAAACCGGTTAAGCTTGTATTTACCCGTGAAGATGACAGTTTATTTGATCAGTCTCGCTCAGCGTCTACGGCTAAATTAACCGCTTCGTTCGGTGAAAAGGGAGAGCTTAGCGCATTAGAGCATGCGTTTGCTGCAGGCTGGCCAACTAAAGCAATGGCGCCAGGTTTTTTGGCTCCTGGTGTTGATGGTAATGGTAAATTTGATTCGTTTTCTGCCTCAGGTGCTGATCACTGGTATAGCATGAATAACCATCGTGCTCGTGCTATCAATAACGAGTTAGCACAAAGCACTTTTACGCCGGGTTGGTTACGTTCAGTTGGACCGGGTTGGATTGTATGGAGCCTTGAGTCTTTTATAGATGAAATAGCGCACAAGCAAGGTATTGATCCGGTTAAGTTTCGTTTATCAATGCTTGACGGTAAAGGAAAACAAGCGGGTAAAGCACCTGAAAGTGTGGGTGGCGCGCGCCGTTTACATGACGTACTTAAAAAAGTGTCAGACAAAGTTAGCTCAATAAAGCTTAACGAAAACGAGGGCATTGGTTTTTCGGTTAGTTCAGGGCAAGAGCGCCACATGCCAGCATGGATTGGCACTGCAGCCCATGTTCACGTTAACAAAAGCGATGGCAAAATCACCCTTAAAAAGCTATACGCTGTTGTTGACGCTGGTTTAATTGTACATCCTGATGGTGCGATGGCTCAATTAGAAGGGTCATTATTATGGGGAGCGAGTATGGCCTTACATGAGTCCAACTCTTATAAAAATGGCCAAGTAGCTGCTACAAACTTTAATACTTACCTTCCACTGAGAATGCAAGATGTACCCGAAATGGACATTGAGTTTGTGCAAAGTGATGAGTTTCCTGTAGGGTTAGGGGAGCCAGGTGTTATTGGCGTTGCGCCAGCAATTGGCAATGCCGTATACAATGCAGTAGGTGTACGTTTACGTGACTTACCAATGAAACCAAGTGCAGTTGTAAAAGGTTTAAAAGCCTAAATAAACACCAAAAGCGTGTAAACCTTAAATTTACACGCTTTTGCAGTGCGAGTTATTAGGCTCATATTAGATTAAATACATAAGGCCTTTATTTTATATTAATAAAGCCAAATTCCGTGTGTTAACCTACAACCATAATAAAAGCATAACCTGTAATACTCACAGGCCCAGTTAAACAAAGTAAAGTGAAGGTTTTTATGCTCATCGACCCAGCAGGGCGAAAATTTAGTTACTTACGTTTATCGATTACCGATGTGTGTAACTTTAAATGTGTTTATTGTTTACCCGATGGCTACCAATGTGACCATGACAGAGAATTCCTTTCACTGAATGAAATTAGTAATACTATTAGCGCTTTTGCGCATCATGGTATTACCAAGCTGCGTATTACTGGCGGTGAACCCACCCTTAGAAAAGATTTCATAGATGTTATTCGTGTGGCAAAAGATACGCCGGGCATTACAAAAATAGCCGCTACAACAAACGGGTTTTCAATGCATAAGCACATTAACAATTGGGTAGATGCAGGGCTTAATGCGATTAATGTGAGTATTGATACACTTGATCCAAGAATGTTTAATACTATTACCGGTCACGATAAATTTAATACCGTGATGAAAGGCATAGACGCCGCGTTAGAAAGCGGTATTGAATCGGTAAAAATAAACAGCGTGTTAATGAAGCAATATAATGGTCAAGAGCTCGACACATTTTTAGCGTATTTAAAGCATCGCTCAGTCACTATGCGCTTTATTGAACTAATGCAAACTAACGACAATAAGGCATTTTTTGATAAAAATCACGTATCCGGCCAGTCAATTAAAGCACGATTACGTGCAGCGGGGTGGCAACCTGTCATTAGAAGCATTACAGACGGCCCTGCTCAGGAGTTTTATCACCCTGACTACCAAGGGCGTATTGGCTTAATAATGCCTTACAGTAACGACTTTTGTAACACATGTAACAGGCTGAGAGTGTCTTCTTTGGGTAAATTACACCTTTGTTTGTTTTCAGAGCAAGGTATTTCATTACGAGAGTACATGAATGAAAACTCAAACCAAGCACTTATAGATCAGTTATCTCATTATATTAAAACTAAAAAACCAACTCATTTGCTACATCAGGGCGAAACAGGTGTAACAACTAACCTTTCAATGCTGGGTGGTTAGCGGTTAAAAATGCCACAATGTGGTGCAATAACACTCGATTACACTTGTTATATATTTATTACAGGGTAGAATAATCCCTTAGTTCGACGTTATTGAGTTAATTGAATGGATATCACCGCTCTAAATAGTACTAAAGCATTAAGAAAGCACGTTCTTGTATGGATGTGTTTGTTTTTTGGTTCTGTGTCATTATTTTTTAGCGCATTAAACGTATTCAGTGGTGTCTATTTGCTCGGCTTTTTAGAGCTCTGTTTTTCAATTTATTGCTTGTATACCATTCATCATTTAAGTAAGCATGCATTGCGGTTTTGGCAGTCTGTTGTAATGTGTGTATTGGTTTGTATTATAGTTTTGTACGCCAATTATATATCAGAACCTAAATATGGCTTATTTGTATGGTCATTCGCTTTGCCTGTATTGTGTTACTTATTAATGGGAAAGCGATACGGAATTTTCTTCTCAGGTACTGTCCTCTTTATTCAATCACTGATTTTATTAAGTAAATCTTCGCCTGATCCTATAGTAAATTTAAATATGGCGATTAACTTACTATTGGCCTATGTCAGTATTTGGACTGTTTCGCATATTTTTGAGGGAAGCCGCGCGCTTTCATCTAAACGTTTAAAAAACCTAGCACTACTTGATCCATTAACTGGCGCAGGTAACCGGTTATCAATGAACCACTATTTTGAAGTAGAGCTGGTTGATAAAACAAATACCTATTTATTTTTACTCGACTTAGATTACTTCAAACAAATAAATGACAAATTTGGCCATGATGTAGGCGATAAAGTACTTACTGAAATTGCAACGCTTTTAAGAATAACCTTAGCAAAGGGGTACGTGTTTAGGGTTGGCGGTGAGGAGTTTGCCGTTATTCATTCTTTTAATAGCAAAGACGAAGCCTTATTTGCAGCTGAAAAGTTAAGAGAAACTGTTGAAAAAACACCGTTTAATATTGAGGGGCATGCAATTAAACTTACTATCAGTATTGGTGTAGCTGACTATCAAGCTAACCCCTCGCTTGAATCTATTTTCATTGCAGCTGATAAACAGCTTTACAAAGCAAAACGCTTAGGTCGAAATAAAGTATATGCAAGTTCAAAAGAGCAATTAAAGCAAATAGAAGTACCTGCTTAATACATTTTTTCAAAGTTTGGGATGCCGCGTTCCCAAATTGGTTTATCTTTTCCTAAATATTCGCGCACTGCATCAAAAAATAACCGTGTACGTACAGGTAAATCTCTGTGCGGATAAACAGCATACATAGCACTGTAATCCATTAACTTTACATCCGTTAATATAGGAATTAATTTACCCTCAGTAATTTCGTCACCGATTATAAATGCCGGTGCTACAAAATAAGCGGTGCCAGATATGGCCTTCATTAGCAGTGCTTCAGCATCGTTGGCGCGATACACACTTTTTATCTTTTGCTCACATGGCTCACCCGAGCTGTTGTAATAGTCAACTGTTTCAACTCTCATCGAGTTGCTCGCATAACTTGCCGCAGGCAAATCTGCTAGTTCTTCCATGGAGGATGGCATACCATACGTGCTGATAAACTCGGGGGCGGCAACAATTAATAAGCGATTACGTGCAATTTTTCTTGCAATGAGTGATGAATCTTTTGGCTCCCCAATACGAAATGCTAAATCGAACCCTTCAGATACAATATCTACTAATCTGTCATCAAGCCTTAATTCAACTTCAACCTGAGGAAAGCGCTTTTGAAAGTCATTGAGTACAGGTTGTAAGTAGCGCCTACCGATGAGTGTTGATGAAGTAATTTTGAGGACGCCACGAGGCTCCAAGTGGTAGTTTTCGGCCATGCGCACGGTTTCGCCAAGCAGCTCTCTGAGCTCACCGGCTTTTTTTATCATTTCTGCACCAGCGGCAGTGAGTGAAAATGAGCGAGTAGTGCGGTTTAGCAATCTAACCCCTAGCTCATCTTCTAAACGACTAATTTGTTTAGAGATCACAGAGCGATCGATATTACGTAACTCGGCAGCTTTAGCAAAAGAGCCTTGCTCAACCACTTCAAGCAACATTAAAAGCCGACTTGTCGTATCCATATAACCACCAAAACAATACTATTGATGCCATTTTGGCATTAATGAATTTAAAAATCTATGGTTTTTGTCCGCAGGTATAACCCGTAGTATGCGTTCTTAATCAATTAAAGGAGCGTCTTCATGAAAAAACACCTTATCGCTGCTGCATTTGCAGGCGCATTTTTAACACTTGCTGGTTGTGCTGATGAAAGCACACCGCCTTCGGCTCAAGCACAATTTCTTCAACCTATAGATGTTGCTAACGTACTTGTTAAACCAGTACAAAGCTGGCACACCTACACAACTCGCTTAGAGTCACCGCAAGAAGTTGCACTTATGCCACGAGTATCTGGTGTTATAGAACAAATTACGTTTAATGAAGGCGACCTTGTTAAAAAAGGCGATGTATTATTTAAGCTTGATGACCGTCCGTTTGCGGCGGTTGTTGCTAGTTTAAAAGCCCAAGTTAACAGTGCACAAGCTGCGCTTGAGCAAGCAAAAAGCGAAGCTAAACGCGCTGAACGTTTAACTGAACGTAAAGCAATTTCAACTGAGCAAGCAGAGTCACGTACCTCTGTATTACGCCAACGCGAAGCACAACTTGCTGCATTACAAGCACAGCTAACATCAGCTGAACTTGATTTAGAATTTACAGCCATTGTGTCACCTATCGACGGTGTGATCTCGCGTGCCAATATCACGAAAGGTAACAACATCATTGCAGGGCAAAGCGTGCTTACCAGCATTGTTTCTAACGAAAAAATGTACGCCTATTTTGATGTGGACGAACGCACTTGGAATAGCGATTTTAGTAACGTGACCTCAAAAAGCCGCCAAGCCGTTGTAATGCAAAAAGTAGGCGAGCGCGATTTTGCTTACAAAGGGTACATTAACTTTATTGATAATCAAATTAACTCATCAACAGGTACGCTGCGTGTGCGTGCTGTATTTGATCAGGATAACAGCCAATTACGTGCAGGGTCGTTTGCGCGTATTAAGCTTGCTGCTAATTCAGTCACAGAGCAAATAATTGTGCCAGACAGAGCAATAGGGACTGATTTAAAAAACCGCTTTGTTTTGACAGTGGGTGAAAACAATGTGCTGCAGTACAAATTAGTCACAGTGGGTGAGCGTTATGGCTCTCTTCGTGCCATCACCTCAGGTCTTTCAGAGGGCGATGTAATAGCCGTAAATGGCCCTGCTCGTGTTGGACCAGGTATGCCTGTGGCACCGAACAAAGTAACCATTGATAGCAGTGATGTTGCGTTCACCATGAACAATGACGATTCAAGCTTAGTCGCAAAGCAATAAGGTTTTTTAGATGAAATTTTCACACTTTTTTATACAGCGACCCATTTTTGCGGCCATGCTGTCTTTGGTTATATTAATTGCCGGTGGTATTTCGTTATTCCAACTGCCGGTAAGTGAATACCCAGAAGTCGTGCCTCCTACCGTGGTTGTAACAGCAAGCTACCCAGGAGCTAACCCAACGGTAATAGCGCAAACGGTAGCAACGCCGTTAGAGCAAGAAATTAATGGTACAGAAAACATGCTGTATATGTTTTCGCAAGCAACCAGTGATGGTCGTATGACGCTGACGGTTACATTTGCACTAGGTACTGATTTAGACCGCGCCCAAGTACAAGTACAAAACCGTGTAAACAGCGCCTTGCCACGTTTACCTGAAGAGGTGCAACGTTTAGGTGTGGTGGCTGAAAAATCATCGCCCGATTTAACCATGGTGGTGCACTTGTACTCACCAGAAAAATCGCACGATACCGCGTATTTGTCTAACTATGCCGACCTCTATATTAAAGACGAAATAGCACGCTTACCGGGTGTGGGTGACTTGCGTTTATTTGGCGCAGGTAAATATGCCATGCGTGTATGGTTAAACCCCGATGCGCTAGCAGCACGCGAGCTAACCGCAACAGATGTAATAACAGCACTTCGTTCACAAAACCAACAAGTAGCAGCAGGTAGCTTGGGTGCACAGCCGGTTTCTAACGACAGTCAATTTCAAGTACTGTTAAATGTAAAAGGGCGTTTAAACAGTATTGAAGAGTTTGAACAAGTAATTATTAAAGTGGGCGATGAAGGCCAAATAACACGCCTTACTGATATTGCCCGCGTAGAGCTTGGCCAAGACAGCTATTCTTTGCGTGCTGAGCTTGACTCACAACCTGCACTTGCAATGCCTATATTTCAACGCCCAGGGTCTAATGCAATTGAGCTTTCGGACCAAGTACGCGAAACCATGGCGCGTTTATCAAAAGACTTTCCTGAAGGTGTAGAATACGACATAGTTTATGATCCTACTGTATTTGTTCGTGGCTCTATTGATGCTGTAATTGCCACGTTGCTTGAAGCTATTGTACTAGTAGTGATTGTTGTCATTGTGTTTTTACAAACATGGCGTGCATCTATTATTCCACTTATTGCGGTGCCTATTTCACTCATTGGTACGTTTGCGGTAATGCAGTGGTTAGGCGTATCTATTAACACCTTGTCGCTGTTTGGTTTAGTACTTGCCATTGGTATTGTGGTGGATGACGCCATAGTTGTAGTTGAAAATGTTGAGCGTAACATTGAACAAGGGTTATCGCCGCTTGAGGCAACACGTGTTGCTATGAGCGAAGTAACAGGGCCAATTATTGCCATTGCACTCGTATTGTGTGCTGTGTTTATTCCTACGGCATTTATTACCGGACTGTCAGGGCAATTTTATAAGCAATTTGCCTTAACAATTACTATTTCAACGGTGATTTCAGCAATTAACTCGTTAACGCTGTCGCCAGCATTAGCGGCACTGTTGTTAAAGTCTCACGATACTAAGCCAGATGCATTCACACGTTTGTTAAATAAACTATTTGGCCGCTGGTTATTTAAACCTTTTAACCGTGTATTTGACCGAGGCGCCAAAGGCTACGAAAAATTAGTTAAAAAACTAATTCGTATGAGCTTTATTGTAATGATCGGTTATGTTGCCCTAGTAGGTGGAACCATTAAGCTGTTTGATGCAGTACCTGGTGGGTTTATTCCACAACAAGACAAACAGTACTTAGTTGCCATTGCACAACTACCTGATGCAGCAAGCCTTGACCGTACTGAGGATGTACTTAGACAAATGCAACAAATTGCACTTGAAGTACCAGGTGTAGCTAATACGGTTGCGTTTCCAGGTTTATCAGTAAATGGCTTTACTAACAGCCCTAACAGCGGGATTGTGTTTACTCCGTTAGATGCATTTGAAGATAGAACCGATCCGAGTAAATCGGCCATGGCTATAGCCGCGCAGTTAAATCAACGATTTGCAGCAATTGACGAAGCGTTTGTCGCAGTATTTCCACCGCCGCCAATTCAAGGCTTAGGTACTACAGGTGGCTTTAAACTTCAAATTGAGGACAGAGCAAACAAAGGCTTTGAAGCATTATTTAACAGCCTACAAACAGTGATTGGTAAAGCGCAACAAGATCCAGCATTAATGGGGCTTTACTCAAGCTTTAGAATTCAAGTTCCACAAATGGATATTGATATTGATCGTGAACAAGCGTTAATTCAAGGCATACCGCTTGACGAAGTATTTAATGCTTTACAAATATACTTGGGTTCTGTGTATGTAAACGATTTTAATATGTTTGGCCGAACGTACCAAGTAAATGCGCAAGCTGATGCTGATTATCGCCTAGACCCTGATCAAATTCTTAACCTCAAAGTAAGAAACCGTGAAGGTAACATGGTGCCATTAGGCTCAATCCTAACGGTTACGCCAACAATTGGCCCAGACCGTGTAATGCACTACAACGGTTACCCAAGCGCAGAGCTTAACGGCAGTCCTGCACCTGGTTTTAGTTCTGACCAAGCTCAACTGGCAATTGAGGCTATTTTGGCCGACAACTTACCCAGTGGTATTGAGTACGAATGGACTGAAGTAACGTACCAACAAGTATTAGCAGGCAACACTATGGTGTATGTGTTCCCATTAGTTGTGTTACTGGTGTTTATGGTATTGGCTGCACAATATGAAAGCTTGCGCTTACCATTGGCAATTATTTTAATTGTTCCAATGACGATATTTTCAGCATTACTTGGTGTTTGGTTTGTAGGTTCAGACAACAATATATTTACGCAAATAGCGCTTATTGTGCTGGTGGCCTTGGCCTCTAAAAATGCGATATTAATGGTTGAATTTGCAAAAGATAAAAACGATACAGGCTTATCGCATATTGATGCAATATTAGCGGCATGTCGTATGCGTTTACGCCCAATACTTATGACATCAATCGCGTTTACAGCGGGTGTTATACCCCTCGTACTAGCAACGGGTGCAGGGGCTGAAATGCGCCATGCAATGGGTAATGCCGTGTTCTCTGGAATGATTGGTGTAACCGTGTTTGGTTTATTGTTTACCCCGGTGTTTTACATGCTTGTTGTAAAGAAAAAAGGTAACACACAGGAGTTATCAAATGACTAATAAAATAGCAAAGCGGTTTAAAACACAGTTAACCGTAGCTTCTGTATTAATGGTCACGCTCATATCTGGCTGTGCAAGTAAGGTTGACGTGCTTGACGAGCAAAAAACAATTAACGAATTTGTTGCCAGTGCTGCAGTTGCTGACCAACTAAGTGGTGCAGATGAAACTAACTGGTGGCACGCGCTTAAGTCTGAGCAGCTAAACCAATTAGTATCAGATGCACTCGCTAAAAACTACGACCTAAAAACAAGTCAGCTTGTACTAAAAAGTGCATTAGCTAGGCTGGGCGAGCAAAAAGCACAATATTTACCGCAAGGTGGTGTTGAGGTAGGCGCTCAAAGAAGCGGCTTAGGAGATACAAACTCACGCCAATCAAGTGCTAATTTTGCACTTAATTGGCAGCTTGATTTATTTGGCCGAGTGACTGCTTTAGTTGATGCCGCAAATGCATCGGCTATGAGCCAAGCAGAGCAAGTTCGTTTACTCCAAATTGAAGTTGTTTCAGCGGTTGTTAAAGGGTTTGTTAGCTATCAAGGCAATGCTGAAAAACAGCGTATTATTAGCTTACAAATACAAGCGCTTGAGCAAAGTATTGATGTGTTACAAGCGCGTGTTGATGAAGGCGTTGCAAGTGAGCTTGATTTAAACCGCACCCTAGCGCAATTACGCCAGCAACAAGCGTTAATTCCTGCCATTGAGTTTGCAAAGTACAGTGATTTATCAACGCTTGCTGTTCTTACAGGGCGTTTAACTCAAAATATTGAATTAACAAATGAACTGAGTGTGTTACGCAATAAATTTGACGTAACACTTAGTAAGCCAAATGCCGCTATTGCACTGAGGCCAGATATTAGCCGTGCAATTTATGACTTTAGCCAAGCCAATAGTTTAAGTGTGGCAGCCAGTAAAGCTTTACTACCTGATGTAAGCCTAAGTGGCTTTGCAGATGTGTTAAGTCTAGGTAGTAATGGCTTTAGCGATACACAGCAGCAATGGCAAATTGCGCCTAAGTTGCAATGGTCAATCTTAAGCTATCCTGCTCTTTTAGCACAACGAGACGCACAACAGTTTTTAAGTGAAGCCGCTTACAGCGATTATCAAAATGTGGTGCTTAAAGCACTTAGTGAAAGTGAGCTTTCGTTGCAGGGGTTAGTTAATCAGGCACAGCAAAAACGTTTTGCAGATGAACGTTATGACTTTGCTAATAAAGCCTTTTTACAAGCAGAAGCCATGTATGAAGAAGGCCAAATCCCTTATCTAGAGTTGTTAGATGCGCGGCAGGATGTTTTAATAGCACAAGAAAATGCAGTTGAAACAACCATTTTATCGTTACTTGCTAAGGTCAATGCGTACCAATCATTTAATGGGCAATGGAGCTATGCACTAAGTAACACAAATAAGTAGAGTTTAACGATGTCTGATACTGATATTTTAACGCAAAATACTATACCGCACACAATGCGTGCCATTGTATTGGAAAAACCGAATGATCAAATAAACTTAGCTGACATTGAGTTACCTGTTCCTGAGTGTTCAGATAACGAGCTACTGATAAAAGTAGAATATGTTGGTTTAAATCCCGTTGATGGGCATTTTGCAAAATCAGGTTTTTGTCAGTGGCAGTACCCTCATATTTTGGGGCTTGATGCGGTAGGTGTTGTAGTAAAAGCAAGTAAAGGGATTTTTCCTAATGTTGGCGAGCGAGTCATGTGGCACGCCAACGTAGGTGGGCAAGGGGTACTGAGTGAATACACAAAAGTGCCTAATTTTGCAGTGTCTATTGTACCGCAAGAGTTAAACCCAGCGGTTGCTGCTGTGCTGCCTTGCGCCGGAATGGCAGCACTAATTAGCTTAGATAAAATTAGTATCACCGAAGGTCAAACTGTTTTTATTGAAGGTGGAGCAGGTGCTGTGGGGCAGTTTGCTATTCAGTACGCTAAACAGCGTGGCGCTGATGTATTTGCAACAGCCTCTAAGAAAAACCATAAACTCGTTAAACAGCTTGGCGCGGATGTTGTGTTTGACTACAACGATAAAAAGTTGTGTGAAAAAATTCGTAGAGAGCTAGGGCCGCAAGGGTTCGATGCAGTAATCGATACCGTGGGTGGTGAGTCGACAGCGCGTAATATCGAACTCATGCGTTTTTGCGGAAAAATAGCGTGTTTAAATCCATTACCTTGTTTTGAACAAGATCTAATGTACCGGCGCGCGCCAAATATCAGTGTTGTGTCGCTTGGTGGTGCATGGCTCGCTAATAGTTTATGTGCGCAGCAACGCTTGAGCTTTATGGGTAATTTATTACTCGAAGGCGCCACTAATGGTGATATTAAAGCACCGACCTTAACGCCTGTTGAGTTTAACGCAAACGCGGTATCTAATGCCTTAAACACGCAGCTCGCGGGTGGTTTTACAGGCAAGCATGTCGTAAAAATAGGCTGTTAAAAAACTCTGATTAATACAAAACGCAGCCTGTTTAAGCTGCGTTTTTTTATGCTTTTTTAGGTGTCATTCACTTATTATTTTTTATACATTTACACTAATAAGCAAAAGCATTTTAAAAAACTTGAGTGGCCATAAATCACGTATTTAACGTGTCAACTTACCCTGTTCAATACAATAAATCAGGCTTAAATTTAAAAATTAAAACAGTCTGTATTTAAAAAAACACCCCTAATTTATTACCCACTTTACAGATTATTTGCTATTGGGTGCCTTTGCACGGCGTTTTATCCATCAATCTTAAAAAATTTATCATTTTCAGCGTACAGGTGTAAGCCTTTGTGTTTCAACAGTTTACGTTCGAGTAAAGAAAATAAATTGAAAAAACTGTTAATTAATTGAATAGAGTAATTGATCTAAAGCGATTTTTATGACGTAATGTAGGTATTATTTATCTGGTCGGATGAGTTCAATCATGAGTTTACGTACAAAGTTAAAAAAAGTTTTACCAAGTATTTCTATCACTGAGCAAGAAGCGCTAGACGCGGGTGATGTTTGGCTTGAAGGTTCTATCTATCAAGGTAAGCCTGATTTCAGTGCATTACGCGATGTACCAGCAGCTACATTAACAGCTGACGAACAAGCATTCCTTGACGGCCCTGTACAAGAGCTACTAGGCATGATTGACGATTCAGTAATTCAAAATGGCATTCACTTACCGAATGACATTTTAGAGTTTTTGAAAAAAGAACGTTTCTTCTCGCTTATCATTCCTAAGTCATTTGGCGGTTTAGAGTTTAGCCCTTACGCAAACTCAACAATTGTTGGCACAATTGCAACTAAAAGTTCTGCAGTAGCAGTAACAGTAATGGTACCTAACTCATTAGGTCCGGGTGAGCTACTTCTTCACTTCGGTACGCAAGAGCAACAAGCGCATTACTTACCACGCTTAGCAAACGGCACAGACATCCCATGTTTTGCCCTAACAAGCCCTGAAGCGGGTTCTGATGCAGGCGGCATTCCAGACGTTGGTAAAGTAACCAAAGGCATGCACAACGGCGAAGAAGTTCTTGGCCTAGAAATTACATGGGACAAGCGTTATATCACACTTGCACCAATCGCAACTGTTCTTGGTTTAGCATTTAAAGTAGTTGACCCAGACGGTTTACTAGGTGGTAAAGAAAACCTAGGTATCACGTGTGCCTTAATTCCAAAAGAGCACCCAGGTGTAGAACTTGGCAATCGCCACGATCCAATGGGTATTCGTTTTTACAACGGTACTACACGTGGTAACAAAGTATTTGTACCAATGGATTTTGTTATTGGTGGTCAGAAAAACATCGGCCGTGGTTGGCAAATGCTTGTTAGCTGTTTAGGTGCTGGCCGTGGTATTTCACTACCCGCGCTAGGTGTAAGTACAGCGCAAGTTGCACTTAAATCTGCATCTGAATACGCAGCAGTACGAGAGCAGTTTGGTCTATCAATCGGTCAGTTTGAAGGTATTCAAGAAAAGCTTGCTGACATTGCGGGTAAAACATACCTTCAAGAAGCAATGCGTGTACTTACAACTGAAGGTTTAGGCATGGGCTTAAAACCGTCGGTAGTAACGGCAATTGCTAAATACCACATGACTGAACTTGGCCGCGACGTATTAGACTCGGCGATGGATATTCAAGCCGGTAAAGCGATTCAAAACGGTCCACAAAATACACTAGCAAGTGGCTACGTTGCACAACCTATTGCAATTACTGTAGAAGGCGCAAACATCCTTACTCGTAACCTGATGATATTTGGTCAAGGTGTTATGCGTTGTCACCCATACTTACAATCTATGGTTGAATCAATCCACAGCGACGACAAAGGCGCTGATGCAGAATTTAACGGTATTTTACGTAAAACAATTGGTTACAGTACAGCAAACAGCTTACGTGCATTCCGTTTAGGTTTACTACCATTTACAGCTGGCGCAAGCTCAGCATTACCAGAAGTACGTGACTACGAAAAAGCAGTACACAAACTATCTGCAAAACTTGCAGTATACGCTGACTTCTCGTTGTTAGTACTTGGCGGTAAATTAAAGCAAGCTGAAATGCTATCAGCACGTTTAGGCGATGTAATGAGCTTCTTGTACGCAGCTATGGCATCAATTAAATACTACGAGCAAAAAGTAGCGAGCAGCGAGCGCGAGCAAGCAGCACCTTACTTCCATTATGCAACTCGTTTTGCACTACAAAGCGCAGAAGAAGCATTGCACAAGTTCTTAGATAACTTCCCTGCAAGTGGTACTCGTAAGTTTATTCGTTTTATTACAATGAACTACTCAACTAAAATGCCAAAAATCAGCGATGATTTAATCCGCGAATTAGCTGAACAAGCACAGCTTGATACAGCATTTAAAGCGCAAATAACGCATTTAGTTAAGCCTATTGAAGGCGACGGTCATCATATTAATGAGCAAGCTTATAAAGCTAAAATTGCATCACTAGCTGAACTTGCAAAAGTTAAAAAAGCATTACGTGCAAGAACCATCAAGGCAGGTGCTCGTTTTAGCATTACGCTTGAAAACGCACTTGCTGCAAACGTAATCACAGATGCTGAGTTTGCTCAGTTAATTGATTACAACAAGAAACGTGAAAAAGCGATTCGTGTTGATGAGTTCGATTTTGATATGAACATATTAGATGACAACGCACAACCAGTTAACCCACTCAAAAGTGTGGTTAACCAGTAAGCTACAAAGCTAATTCAATGATGCAAAGCGCCAGCAAAATCGGCGCTTTTATTCTTAAGTCACTAATTAGTGTGGAGCCCCGTTTGATTAAAACCAAACGGGGCTTTTTTATGTGTTTTTTAAAGTAGCAATAGATAGCGATATTGGTCTTAAAGCGAATATGTAACGCTAGAGGATTAAAAAAGACGCTCATAATCTTAAAGAAAGGCTAACAACTCCATTAGCAGCTTGTGTTTTAGCTGACATGTTACGTTTTAATAGAATATGGTCTAAAAACGCTTCGACTTCTGAATTTCCCATTGAGCTTGGGTGGCGTTTGTTGTGAAAGTGAATAAAGTTTGGACCCAACTCAAATAAGCATTAATAGTTCTTAATGAATACTGTCGAGTGAGCATATAGTCGGCAATGTAATTTAAATACGCAGAGCGAGTTTTCATTTTCAATTCGTCAAATTAGCGCTGTGTATATGTACAGTCATGGCTTTGTCGCTCACATAGTCAAGAAAACGACCCATTCGCTCGTTTTATACTAAGAAGAAAACGCGCGCGGGTGAATTTTAATAACACTGGCAATTAGTTGGCAAGTTTGTTAATAATAAACCAATAAGAAAACGAGCTACGCTGTGTTAGAAATACGCGCGATTAGCTCGCTATAAACATGTTATGCGTACAGGAGGTTTCAGGTAAATGGAAAGTTTTATCCCTTTAATTTTTTTATCTATGCTTGTTTTTGTTCAAATAAAAAAATTCAAAGATATGTGTAAGTATTTATCTTATACCTACCCAGAAGAATGGGAAAAATTATCTCATACCTCTTTAGGTGGTTCTCAGTGGTCTGTTACAAATGCAAATTTAAGCGAATCACTTAAAACAGGATTTTTTTCAACCGTAGCCGATGAAAAAGTAAGACGGTTCGAAAAATTTAGATTATTTAATATGTACTTAATGGGTGCAGTGGTATTGCTACAATTAACCTTAGCATATTTACAGTAATGTACGCATAACAAACAAATTAACAGGACAAAAAAACAGTTGGCTGTTTTCGTTCCTCAACATTTTAGCCAACAATTTTTTGCCCGTTATTAGGGCGTTAGCCGTCTAAAGGAAGTCTGTTGAAATACGTAAGTTTATTTATTTTTATTCTATGTTTAGCATCTTGCACTTCTAATTATAGAATTCGTACGCATTCAAATGCGGTGGAAAATAAAACAGAATTTTCATTTCCTTATTCGGCGGAAAATTTGTCTTCCAAACTAGAGCGTATATTTTCAATTCAAAACCAAATTGAGAATAAGATTCCTTTAGCGAGTAGCTTTCATAGTGGAATTTACACTGCCAAGGTTACTAAATTTAACTCTGAAACATATCAATTTGATTTTAAGAATATAAGTTCTAATTTTTGGAAATCGGATTTTTATCTCGTAAATGGGGAAAAAGCGAAAACCACGGGTAAATTCCAAATTATTCTTACTCAGACAGGAGTGCAATCAACCAATGTTAAAGTTAGAGTAACTCAGTTACGGGTCATTAATGGTATTGAGTGTTGTGGCCCTCATGGGCGATATTCTCGCTATACTGATGTAGCGCCAACGACAATAGAAGAATATGCTTTTTTATATTTTATAGGTGAACAATTAGGCGTTAAAATGCCCCCTGTAAATAGAGTTAACAACGGCTAACAAGAGACTATGGCGTCAATAGTTAATTATTAACTTTTGGCGCTTCCCACCTTACACCGTCTCTTAGCATCGAATTTAATATCACAATCATCTTTCTAATACAGGCGATGATGGCTACTTTTTTGGGTTTCCCTGCTGCCAATAAACGTTGATATGTTACTTTGAAAACTGGGTTTGATTGCATCGCTGACATCATCGCCATGTATAAAACCGTTCTCACTTGAGGTCGACCACCCTGAATTTTTCGATGGCCTTTATATCGTCCACTTTCTCGGTTCATTGGGGCAACACCAATCAGGCTACTTGCTTGTTTGCTGTTGATGTAACCCAGTTCAGGTAGGTTACTGATGATTGATGCAGCAGCTATTTTTCCAATACCAGTCATACTCTGTAATATCGTATTTTTAGCCTGGTATTCAGGGCAGCTTTCAATGAGTTTAACGATTTTTTCTTCAATCTTTTTTATCTGATTATTAAATAAAGTTAGTACTGGTTTGATTGTCATCGCCAGTGCTTTGGGCATTATTTGTAAGCGATTTTTCTCCATTGTTTGCATCGTAAGCAACTGGTTACGTCGAGTCACTAAATCACTCATTGCCTGCATGGTATCTGGCTTAAGCTGTGATAATTTAGGTTTAATCGCTTCACTATAATGGGCAATTAATTGCGCATCAAGCTTATCGGTTTTGGCTCGTTGACCTATTGCTCCCGCAAACCGTTTAACATGAATAGGGTTAGCGATTGTGAAAGGTAAATTGGCATTAGCGCAAGCCAAAATAAAGGGCATTTCAAGCCTACCAGTGGCTTCAATTACGATGCGCTCAGGCTTGTATTTCTTAATCGTTTTGACGGCTTCTTTAATGCCTTTATCATCATTTGGAACAGTGAAGTAAATGTCCAATGGACGGATATAAATATCGAGTTGGTACTTTCCGGTATCAACACCTACGTTTATGTTTTGCTTTGTTTTTGTATTCATAATAAGCTAACTCTTACTTGCATAATGCGGGTTCGAGACCCAGTAGACTATTCGAGTGTGGTGCTTGGAGTCCTTTGTCGTGTTCGTTCTTGTTATCGGTCTCTCAACAGAGGAGCCTTTGCTCAATCGAACTACGACAAGGAAAGCTTAAGTTGCTGCTTAAGCCTGGGTCTCACATTACCCGAAATGGGGTTTAAATAGTAATTAAGATGGATGTATTATCCATACAAGTCGTTAAAGCAGGACAAAAAACAGTTGGTTTTGCTCCTTAGCAAAGCGTTATGTGCATTAGTTTAGGTGATATATGCAAAAGTGGCTTATAGAATCAGAGGATTCCCTTTCTAAAGCAATGGAAGCACTTAAAAGTGGTGAGATTCCTAAAGAAAATCTATATAAATTGGCACCTTTATTTTATTCAGAAAAACAAAAATCGAATAATGGCTCGCTGCTCCAAGAAATGTGCGATGTAAACGACAAGCAGATTGAACAAGACTGTTCTTTTGACCCTGACTCAATTAAACGATATAAATTTAATTATGTTGCATCGTACCTATATTGTTACGTTGTCGCAGGAAAAATGGATGACTCCAAATACGATAATATTATGGATTACGTGAATTCAAATATGGATCTATTTTCTGACTAAACCACGGTGCATAAGAGCACATAACAAGAGCCTTAAGGCTCGCAAGCTCGCATCGGAAATTAACAATGGGTTATTGTCGCTGCGCTCAATAAGTTTAACCCATTGTTAATTTGCCGCTTAGGCGAGCGTTAGGTGCCAATGAAGATCGTATTACTAACTTTGCTTCTGCTTTTTTCATTTAGAGTCTCTGCTGTGGAACCTTGTGAACCAGTCCCAGATGGCAAGCAAAGACGAGATGGTGTTTGTTCATATGAAGATGCTGCATTTAGAGCTCGTCAGGTTTTTAGCTACATATTATCTTTAAAAAAATACTGTGATAGCGCAACCCAAGAAGAAATAAATGAGTGGTACTTAAGTAACAAACAGCTCATCGATAAAGCAGTTATCATCAGCAAGCAGCCATTAGAAGAAATAGTAAAAAATACAGACGCGGCATTATGGCAATCTGAGAGCAGCATCAGAGTTAAAGAGTCTTGCTCATATGCTAAACGTAAAATACATAATACATCACCTTCGCTATTTGGTGGTCGAGTAGGTGAGTATTTGGATTCTTACGCACCTAACAAAGCAAATTAAAAAGTACGGACAAAAAACAGTTGGCTTTGTTCGTGCCTCTCAAATTATAGCCAACTATTTTTTGCCGTTTATTTGCGGCGTTAGGCTTACCAAGGAGTGTGCGTGAAATTTCGTATTATAGGTGCAATATTAATTAGTGTTATTTCATTTGGTTGTTTCGCTACAGCTCAAATCCCCGATGCTATCGAAATTAATGATGTTAAATACCGTTTAAACACAAATCCATTAGAAAAATATCTGGCAGAGATCAAATGGGAAAAGCCAGAAAGTGCTTCCATTTCATCTGCAAATTGGAGAGGTTATCTAGCAGCTTGGAAAGTCGAGGCAGGAAATTTACTTTTAACAGATATGACAATTAGTGTTCACTCTGAAACTAAAAAGCACAGTTACTCTGATGTAAGTATTTTGGAGGATGTTTTCCCAGATAAAAAAGAGATTGTTGCTGTTTGGTACAGTGGAGCCTTAATAGTACCTCATGGTGAAATGACCAACTATGTTCATATGGGTTACGGCTCAAGCTACGAAAATTACATTGTTTTACGAATAAACAAAGGAATTGTTATTGAGCACCTTGATTTGGTGGCAACTGAATTCGAAAAATATAAAGGTAGAAAGTTTCAAACATTTAAGGAAACTAAAGAATTTCAAGAAGAGCTGGAAAATCTAATGAATGGTGAATACGACTGGACAGAAGAACAAGCACTAGATTTTATGCAAAGTTTTAATGCAGAATATTATTTATCTTTGTAAAAGTAAGCCTAACAAGGGTTTTCAAGGCGGACTCGTAACAGCTTGCTCGGTTCCACTTCGTTTCACATTTTAGCAAGCTATTACTCGCCGTTTAAAACGGCGTTATATTTGTAGGGAAGCATGGCACATAATCACACTTTTTCAGATGAAGACTGGCCTTTTGATTGCGATATAAATACTTGTGCGGTCACAACCAAATTTGTTTATGATCGAAGTAAACCTATCGTGCAGGTACTTCACTACGATGATGGTGAATGGCAATTTATGTGTAACACTACTGATGATCCCGATGATGGTATGGTTATTTGTATGGGTTGTTTCGTTCAAAAATTTCCAGAAATTACTGAGTTGGCCACTTTGCCTTTAGGTTTTGACGCATATCGAGAAGATGTAAATCAACCTTGGGAAATAGAAAAGCTAGAAGAGTAGCGTAATACAAATATAACAAGTCATTAAAGCAGGACAAAAAACAGTTGGTTTTTGCTCGTGCCTCGCTATTTTAACCAACTATTTTTTGTCTCTTAATGAGGCGTTATAAGCCATGATGATCGAATTAGTTTTAGCCTCAACTTTAGTGTCATTTGTTAATACCGAAATGTATGAGGTAGATTCGTGCATAGGTGAAAAATTTGCGTTAATTGAAGCTGAAAACCCTCAGTGGCCGATACATTCCGAAAGGTTCATAGGTGTCGGTTACGTTGACTTTATGGTAATAGTGAATAGCGAAGGCAAGGTTGTAGAACACCAAATTAGTCGTTCTCAGCCAAGAAGAGTTTTTGATAGGCAATCACTTCGTGCATTAAAGAAATGGAAATTTAATCCATCAAAGCATGCAGAACGATGCTTTGATGTAACTTTTAAATACGATTCGGAAAAATTTGAGTAAATGGCTTATAACAAGAGCCTTAAGGCTCGCAAGCTCGCATCGGACAATTAACAATGGGTTATTGTCGCTGCGCTCAATAATTTTAACCCATTATTAATAGCCGCTTATGCGGGCGTTAGGTGCCAATGAAGTCTGAGCCACTGTTTAACATAAAAGAATTTTTTCATCTTGCATTTTTGCTCATCGCATTTGTGTTGATGCTATTCATTTTCGATTTTTCCAGTGATACTCAAAGGGCCCAATCATTACTTATTGCTGGATTTATTGGAGCCATATATTACTTTCAAACTAACCAACTAAACATGCAATACTGGTCTTTTGGCGACGAGAAAAAAGAAACTAATTATGAAATAGTTGGCCCATTCGGGATGGTTTTTTTTGTATGCTGGTTAGCGATAATCGACTATAAAACTCCAGAAGTAGTGTCCAAATACACTGGCTTCATTATTTTAATAACAATACTGAATGCAATGGCTGTGAACGGAGAGCTCACAAAAAGGGCAGAAACGCGCTTTGTATCTGATGAGAAGCTAATGGCATTCAAAGTAGCAGTTTGGGTTCTTTTCGGCCTGCTTTATATGGCTGCAACACGCTATTTCTTTACACAAGGTAGATGGGCTTGGGATATACCCAGTGTTCTCAATCTATTCGAGTTAGCTTTTGGATTGCATTGATGACACCTAACAAAAATATTAAGTCACTCACTTCGTTCGTTGGGACGCATACACGTGGGCTGCTTCGCATTATAGCCCATGTGTATGCGCCCCTTATTTAAAAGTTATGTACCTATGAAATTTAAATTAGCATTGGTGATAATCTTTATAGCTTTGACTGCGTTAGTCTGGCAACCAGCGAAGACTTTTCTTCTCCAAGATTCGTGTTTAGACAATGGAGGGAAGTGGGCATCAAATGGTAACTTTTGTATTTATCAAAATTGCGCTGAAACTAGTTCTTGCAAACCAAGCTTTAGAAATAACTCAATTTGCGAAGAGTTAAAGTTAGGTATATCTCAAAACGAATTGTATTTTCATTTAGGTATGCCTGAATCTAGCTCAGATAATAATTTTATATTTACAGGTGGTGGCGGAGAAAATGCAATTCAAGCAACCATAAAGTCTGGTAATTTTGTTAAATTACAATGCGGTACATAACAAGAAAATTAAGCGGGACTGCTAATAGTTGGCTCGGTTTCGCTTCGCTTCACATTTTAGCCAACTTGTTAATCAGCCCCTTATTTGGGCGTTATACGCTACTCAAGGTTCGAGTTTATGAAGCAGGTTTCGAATATAATCTTAGCCATTATTATTGTGATAACTAGCCTTAATATGATCGATTTCCCGTGGGAACTTCGATTCACGGATGTTAAAAACAATTATCTTTTCGTTATGGTGTTATCGATTCTTTTACCTTTTTCTGCTTTGTTATGGTCTTTATTCAGAGACTCAAAACCTAGCAAAGTGGCTGGTATTATTCTTTCTTTGTGTTTGTCCGCCCCTTGCTACATTGTATTTATATTTGCAAATTCAGATTACGCTGACATAAAAAATGAAGGCATAGATTATTCTTTCGAGGAAATAAATAGATTACGAGTTAACGATAATAGCTATGTGCTCTACAGAACTAATGGAGGAGCTACAACTTCATTCGGGTTAGTTTTGCGTTTAGAGAAAAAAGTCGCTTTTGGGTTAAATGTAGTTAATGTTATATACAGTAAATATAAAGCCTCAGAGAGCACATTAGAATCAATAGGTAGTCAGCAAATAAAGATGCAGATTCAACCTTATGATAAACATGGTAAAGTAGAAGTTGTAGTGTTGAATATTTAGCGTATAACAAGCGCTTTAAACGGAAAATACAGTTGGCTGTGTTTCGTACCTCAACAATATTAGCCAACAATATTTTGCCTGTTAACAGGGCGTTAGGTGTTTCTCGAGTATGGGTGGTGCATTAGTATTAATTTTAGTAATTCAATTATTGCTCTTAGCATATTCAATGTTCATTGCTGGTGGTAAAGGTGCATTCTATAAAGTTCAGTCAGGTTTTATTTTAACCGTATCTTTACTTTTAACTATTGCAATTATTTTTACATATCCTAGCTCGTATGTTTTCTACTTAATTCAATTAGTTGTCTTTGCAATCACGGCATTAATTCTTTATAAATACTATGGTGTAAAAAACACCGAACAAGGGTTTTCAAGTCGGACTTGAAAAAGCTTGCTTGGTTCTACTTCGTTTCACATTTTAGCAAGTTATTACTCGCCGCTTTAAACGGCGTTAGGAACAACTAGAGGTTAGAGATGAAATTAACATTCGTATATGTAATTCTAGCTCTTACGTTTGGTATTTTATCCGTCGTGAGTGTTCCAAGAAGTGGATGTTATGGCGCAGTATGCAGTGACTTTCAATCTGTTGGTGTTATTACATTCATATTTTTTGGTTTGGCTTTATTGTTTTCTAATTTAAGCCTGTTGCGTTTATTAAAAAAAGTTAAACTCAACCAGTTGCATAAATATGATAGTAAAGACCTAAATAACTTTGACGGATAAGTTGTACCTAAAAAGTGACTATGGGAAAGATTAACAAGACACCCATTCTAAATTTTGCACTCTAAGCGGGTTAAAACAACAATGTCGCCCACGCAAATATTTTACAGCAATAAACGCTAAAAAATAAAATAAGCAAAACCGCAAAGCCAAATAGAACGTATTTTACTTATACACTCTATTTTTAGGCTATGTTATGAGATATCTCAAATACCTTTTCTTACTCGTATTCAGCGTGTTTTCGAATGCCAGTGAAAGTATTCCATTGAATGACTTATCCAGTTTACGATGGGAAAATCGCCTGATTATATTAAATAAACCTACAGATACTGAGCACGCATTAAGCCTAATGAAAAACAGTTCAGAAGGGATTAATGAGCGACACATAGTTTGGTTTATTTTGAAAGAAAGTGAGGCTTTAACTAACTATTCTGGTCGGTTATCCGAGTCGTTCATGTTAAATGTTAGGCAGCAATATCAACTAAAAAACAATACCGTTACTTTAGTAGGAAAAGATGGGGGCATTAAATATCAAGGAAGCACTGTTGATGTTAAAGCACTTTTTTCGATCATAGATGCCATGTATATGCGACAGCGAGAAGTACAACTAAAAAATTAAAAATGGGTGCCATTTAAAAATAAAAGCTGTGGGCTTGTTAAAGCATTGGGTTTAATTAAGTACTTTCACTAATAATACCGTCTAATGCTAAACTACAAAAAATTAATTACTTAATACAGCTATGGCATTTTACCTTCCTTTATTACAGCCTCACTTTAAACACATTGAAATAGGTGCAACACTTACTTCGCTTTGGAGCGGGTGTGGCAGTATTATTGAATGCAGGCTTGATAATGTGCCTTGTGTTATAAAGGCGATTAGAATACCCAGTCACATAAACCATCCAAAAATTAAGCAAAGCGAATTTGCATTAAAAAGAAAGCAGCAGTCTTATAATGTTGAATATAACTTTTATAAGCATTACAGCCAGCATTTACCTAAAACAGCAAACAGTATTGAATGTGTGAGTGCTATTAATTGTGGCGATGAGTATGCGCTGGTGTTTAAAAATTTTACTCAGTTTGGGTTTACGCAAGCCAGCTCGTTGCATATAAAGCCAATATTAAAGTGGCTTGCTCACTTTCATGCGTTTAATTTAAATAAGCAACATGATGATTTGTGGGAGCAAGGGTGTTATTGGCATTTAAATACCCGGCCAGATGAATTTAACGCGCTTGTATCAAACCCTGATAACCAGTTAGATATAAAAGTGGCAGCTAAAAAATTAGCTTATCAGTTAGAACACGCTAAGTATAAAACGTTACTACATGGCGATGCTAAAGTGGCCAATTTTGCCGTTAATTCAAATAATGAAATACGTGGTTACGACTTTCAGTACACAGGCGCTGGCGTTGGTATAGTGGATGTTATGTATTTTATGACGAGCTGCTATAGCTGTGAAGAATTACATGCTCATGCAACAAGCGAACTTACCTATTATTTTTATGAGTTAGAACATGCGCTAACTCAGTATCAACCTAATATACCTGCTCAAGCGGTAACAAAGGAATGGAAAGCGTTGTGGCCTGCTTCGTGGGCTGATTTTTATCGCTTTTTAGCCGGCTGGAGCCCGGAGCATTACAAAATAAATAGTTATATGCATGACCAAGTTGTGAGTTGGTTTGAAACCAACAGCTGAACTTTTACAATTGTGTTGTGCATAAATATCAAACAAACACATATATTTGCGCACAATGTATGAGAATTGGTTTAAAACTACAGGTCAAATGATCATTTTTAATATAAAATATCGCTAATTATTGTCTAAGTAGGTTTTCATCATGGCTATTCACGTTATTACTCATCCACTTGTTCAACATAAATTAGGTTTAATGCGCGCTTTTGGCATTAGCACTAAAAGTTTTCGAGAGCTGTGCTCAGAAGTCGGCACATTATTAACGTACGAAGCAACGAAAAATATTCCCCTTGAAGACAATGAAATAACCAGTTGGGATGGCAACAAACTTAACGTACAGCATATTAAAGGTAAAAAAATTACAGTGGTGCCTATCTTACGTGCAGGTTTAGGTATGATGGATGGTGTTATGCAGTTGTTGCCTGCGGCTAAAGTGAGCGTAGTTGGCCTTCAACGCAACGAAGAAACGCTTGAGCCAATTCCTTATTTTGAGAAGTTGGTTGGTAACATTGAACAACGTCTTAGCTTAGTTATCGACCCTATGCTTGCAACAGGTGGCTCGATGATTGCCACAATAGACATGTTAAAAAAAGCGGGCTGTAAAGAAATCAAAGTTATAGTGTTAGTTGCAGCCCCTGAAGGGGTAGAAAAAACGTTAGCAGCTCACCCTGATGTAGAAATATTTACCGCAGCGGTAGACAGCCACTTAAACGAGAAAGGATATATAGTGCCTGGTTTAGGTGATGCGGGTGATAAAATATTTGGTACGGTGTAGTCGTCATTAATTAGCGTTAATTGTGTTTCGCGTTATGGGCAATGCAATCATTAAAGAGGCTTTCTGAGGAAGGCCTTTTTCGTGTTTGTTTATTACTTTATAACTGCAAAAAGCAATGTTTAAATTTAGGAGTGTGTAGTGAAAAGTAACGCAACGTTTTCAATTAAAACAATTTTAACCGGCGCACAAATGCTATTTGTTGCATTTGGTGCATTGGTATTGGTGCCGTTATTAACGGGGCTCGATCCTAGTGTGGCGCTATTTACTGCAGGTGTTGGCACATTACTATTTCAATTAGTGACTAAAGGGCAGGTACCAATATTTTTAGCCTCTTCGTTTGCGTTTATAGCTCCCATTATTGCAGGAGTACAAATGTGGGGCGTACCCGCTACGATGGGCGGATTAATGGCCGCTGGCGTTGCTTATATGTTGTTAGGTTTGTTAGTTAAATTTAAAGGTGTGGCGACTCTTCATAAAATTTTACCACCGGTTGTTGTTGGCCCCGTTATTATGGTGATAGGTTTAGCGCTTGCGCCTGTTGCAGTTAACATGGCAATGGGTAAAACAGGTGATGGCAGTGTTCAGCTTATTGATTACAACAGTGCTATTTTAATTTCCATGTTTTCACTTGTGGTAACGCTTATTTTTGCCGTGTGGGGTAAAGGAGTATTTAAGTTAATTCCTATATTGGCAGGCGTAATATCGGGCTATGGTTTATCGCTTGCGTTGGGGGTAGTGCAGTTTGATGCGGTAAGTAATGCACACTGGTTTGCTATTCCAAACTTTACACTGCCAGAGTTTAAATGGCAGGCTATTTTGTTTATGGTGCCTGTGGCCATTGCGCCAGCTATTGAGCATATAGGCGATATGATGGCTATAAGCCAAGTGACTAAAAAAGACTTTTTAAAAAAGCCAGGTCTGCACCGTACTTTGTTTGGTGATGGATTAGCAACATCTGCGGCGTCGTTATTTGGAGGCCCGCCAAACACGACGTATTCAGAGGTGACTGGCGCGGTAATGTTAACTAAAAACTTTAATCCAAAAGTAATGATGTGGACCGCTATTATTGCTATTGCTCTGGCGTTTATTGCAAAAATGGGGGCTGGGTTACAAACCATACCGGTGCCTGTGATGGGCGGTATTATGATTTTATTATTTGGTTCGATTGCGGTCGTTGGACTCAATACGTTGGTTAAGTCGGGTGATGATTTAACAGCGCCTCGTAACTTAAGTATTGTTGCCCTTATTTTAGTGTGTGGTATTGGCGGAATGCACATAGGCAGCAGTCAATTTAGTTTAGAGGGCGTTAGCTTGTGTGCCGTTTTAGGTATAGTGCTTAATTTAGTACTCCCCAAAGTAGAGCAACCCGCTGCTTAACTTTGAACATTAGTTAAAATATTTGCACCAATTTGGCGCGTTTTAAACGCGCCTTTTTTATAACCTATTAAAAAGGTTATAAAAATAATGTTGGTCTAGTCCCTGCATTTAGTACTCTGAACACTATGTATTTAAGGAGTTACTATGTCAGAGGCCAATATTGTGGATATAACCCCGTTTTTAGCAAAGCATCAACTGCCTTTAAAGTATCAATATTTAAGTGAGCAGTACTTTGTACCTCTTGCGCATGACATTCTCGAATCAAAAAAATCATCAACTCCTCTTTTTGTTGGCATTAATGGTTGCCAAGGCTCCGGCAAAACAACCCTTGCAGACTTTTTAGTCACGTGGTTTAGCAACAATACGTCGTTAAATACGGTCGCTTTATCAATCGACGATTTTTATCTAGGTAAAGAAAGCCGTAAGCAACTAGCTCAAGACGTACATCCTTTATTTGTAACACGTGGCGTACCCGGTACACACGATACCGACCTGATGAATAAAACAATTACTCAGTTATTAGCTGGCGAGGTGGGCGTAGCATTACCGCGTTTTAACAAACACCAAGACGACTGCGTTGCAGAGCAAGATTGGGTTAAAAATTTAGCGCCTGTTGATATTGTGTTTTTAGAAGGGTGGTGTGTAGGAAGCGAGCCACAGCCGCTATTTTCACTAAGCGAACCTCTGAATGAATTAGAACAATTAAGTGATAAAGAAGGTGTGTGGCGTCGTTGTATAAATAGCTGCTTAGCAAACGAATATAAATCTATTTTTAATAAAATAGATTATAAAATTATGCTCAAAGCGCCTAGCTTTTCAGATGTTTTTACGTGGCGAAAAGAGCAAGAACAAAAGCTAATAGCTAAAAGTGGTGTTGGTACAGGCACGATGACAGACGAGCAGTTAGTTTATTTTATTTCTCATTTTGAGCGTATAACGCGTGAAAACTTAAATACATTGAGTCGCAAAGCAAACGCACTCATTGAGCTTGATAGCAATCGAGACATAGTAAGCATGCACTTAACAAGTGATGATACCTTACAGCCTATTATTTTTACTGACTTAGACGGTACTTTACTCGACCATACAGATTACAACACAAGCAATGTAAGCGAGCTACTTCAGCAGTTACAAAGCGCACACATTCCTGTGGTATTTAATACCAGCAAAACATTTTGCGAAGTGGTTGAAATAAAAAACGAGTTGAACATTCAGCAACCTTTTATTGTTGAAAATGGCGCAGCAGTATTTATACCGCAAAACTATTTTGAGCTTAAGCCAATAGGCTGTAAAGAAGTGGCAGGTTATTGGTGTCACGCCTTAGCGTCTCCGCTATCAAGCTTGTTAAGTGATTTAGACTCATTAGATGCACAATACAAAGCACACTATAAATTATTTAGTGAGTTAAGCAGCGAGCAAATAAGCGAGCTTACCGGATTAAATAATGCGCAAGCTAGGCGCGCTCAAACACGCGATTACTCCGATCCTTTGTACTGGTATGGCAGTGATGAATTACTCGATACCTTTGTAAATGACGTAACAGCACTTGGCTACGAAATAAAGATAGGTGGCCGATTTATTCATATTGCTAAAAATACCGACAAAAGCGCTGCGCAGCAGTGGTTAGTTAAACAATTTACCCAACATTTTAGAAAGCCTCTCACAGTAATAGCCCTAGGTGATAGTGACAACGATAAGCAGATGTTAGAACACGCTGATATCGCCATCATCATCAATAACCCAAGCAGTAAAAAGCCAGTTAAATTATCGCATAACAAGGCACGTTATTCTCAATCGCCCGCGCCGCAGGGCTGGGTTGAAGAAATAACAACATTGCCAAGCATTAGCAGCATTTTAAATACTATTGAGGAGCAAAAATCACATGGCTGATTTTTATCAAAATGGCATTATCACGACTTTACATAATATTGCAGATAGACCGATTGAAGCACTAGAAGAAGAGCTAATAAGCTTTAGTAAACAACGCCCTATGGGGCTAATTCTCCCTTCTTTATTTAGTGAGTTAGAAGGTCCGGCACTACAAAATATAATAAAAGAGTTAAGAGAAGTGCCGTACTTGTCGCAAATAACAATTGGCTTAGATAGAGCCGATGAGCAGCAATACCGCCATGCACTTGGTTTTTTTAAAGAGTTAAACCAAAATCACAAAGTGTTGTGGAACGACGGCCCACGTTTGCAAGCACTTGATAAAGAGCTTCAAGAATTAGGCGTTGCACCAAGAGAGCTGGGTAAAGGGCGTAACGTTTGGTATTGCATGGGTTATAAGCTTGCAACCGCCGAGGTTGAGTCTATAGCGCTTCATGACTGCGATATTTTAACCTATGACAGAAGCTTACTTGCACGTCTTATTTATCCGGTTGCACACCCTCGTTTTAACTACGAGTTTTGTAAAGGATTTTACCCGCGTACAGCCAACGGCAAAATTAATGGCCGTGTATCGCGTTTATTAGTCACACCTTTGTTGCGCTCATTTAAAACCATTTTAGGTAATACAGACTACCTTGAATATATGGATTCGTTTAGGTACCCATTAGCGGGTGAGTTTTCGTTTAGGCGCGACGTATTAAACGATATTCGTATTCCAAGTGACTGGGGGCTTGAAATAGGCGTATTGAGTGAAATGTATCGAAACTATTCGCATAACCGTTTATGCCAAGTAGATATTGCCGATAACTACGATCACAAACATCAAGCGTTGTCGCTTGACGATCAAAGTGCCGGTTTGTCTAAAATGTCGATTGATATTACCAAGGCATTATTTAGAAAACTCGCTACCCAAGGGGTGACATTTACTAGCGAAACTATTCGTTCATTAAAAGCAACGTACTACCGAATTGGCTTAGATTTTATTGAAACCTACCACAATGATGCATTAATGAACGGACTAACACTGGATGTTCACCAAGAAGAAAAAGCCGTAGAAATGTTTGCACAAAACATTATGGAAGCAGGCCAACACTTTTTAGATAACCCAATGGAAGCGCCATTTGTGCCAAGTTGGAACCGGGTGGTATCGGCTATGCCTGATGTATTTGAACGTTTAAAAGAGGCGGTAGAGCTCGATAACGAAGAATACAGTTAAGTTATAAAATAAATATAAAAACGGTTAAAGGAGTCGCGTGTGAGTACAGTGAATGAATTATTTTTACAGCGAGTAGAGCAGCACCTACACATTATTTACCAAGATGTTGAGCTGCCTATATCTATAGCAGAGTTTGCACAGCAACTCATTAAAATTATTTTAGGTGACAGTCCACTTCGCGACCCAACTCCACACACTAACCGATGGGATGAGCAAGATATTGTACTGATTGCTTATGGTGATTCGATTATAAAGCACGACGACACTGAGTTTGCGGTAGCAAACCCAATCGAAGCCCCACTAAAAACCTTACATCGATTTATAAAAGAGCAGTGCGATATGCAAATTAACGCCCTGCATATTTTACCTTTTTACCCGTATAGCTCTGATGAGGGGTTTGCGGTGATGAACTACGTGCAAGTCAACGAGTCGTTAGGTGATTGGGAAGACATAAAACGGATTGCGAAAGATGTAAAGCTAATGGCTGATTTAGTTATTAACCATTGCTCTAGCCGAAGTGTTTGGTTTGAAAACTTTTTAAATGATTTACACCCTGGCAAAGATTACTTTAAAACTGCAAGCTTAAGCGATGATTTAAGCCAAGTTGTTCGTCCGCGCACATCGTCTTTACTCAATACAGTAACAACTCCCAGTGGTGAAAAGCATGTATGGTGTACGTTTAGCCATGATCAAGTTGACTTTGATTTTGCAAACCCGGAGGTTTTGAAAGAGTTTGTAGGCATTATTCGTCATTATTTAGATAACGGTGTGAGGCTTTTTAGGCTCGATGCAGTGGCGTTTTTGTGGAAACAACTTAATACAAGTTGTATTAACCTGCCACAAACCCACGAAGCCGTTAGGCTAATGCGCACGCTTATTGAGCATGTTGAGCCAAGTGTGGTGATCATCACTGAGACAAACATACCAAACCAAGAAAACCTGTCGTATTTTGGTAATGCCAATGAAGCGCATGCTATTTATAACTTTGCTTTACCTCCGTTACTACTGCATACCTTATTAAGTGGTGATAGTTCGGCACTCAAGCATTGGATGATGAGCATGCCACCTGCGCAAAACGGTACCGCATACTTTAATTTTATTGCGTCTCATGATGGTATAGGGCTTCGTCCAATTGAGGGATTATTGCAGCCAACTGAAGTGGCGTCGCTGGTCAGTACAACCATGCAATTTGGTGGTCGCGTTTCAATGCGAACCAGTAATGATGGCACCCATACACCGTATGAGTTAAATATTGCGTTATTTGATGCAATGCAAGGAACACATAATGGGCCTGACAAATTTGGTTTTGAGCGTTTTATGTGCGCGCATGCCATTATGTTCGCGCTTGAGGGGATACCTGGCTTATATATTCATAGTTTACTTGCCACAACTAATGATTATGAGCGTTTTGAAAACTCGCAACACAACAGGGCAATTAATCGCCATCGTTGGCAAGAATCAAAACTGTTAGCCGCAATTGGCGAAAAATACAGCCATCATCACAAAGTGTTCACTTCAATTAAAAACTTATTAGGTGTGCGTAAAAAACAACGTGCATTCCATCCTAATGCCACTCAGTTTACGTTACATCTTTCTGGTGGATTATTTGGCTTTTGGCGCCAGAGTATAGACCGCAGACAAAGTATTTTTTGTGTATTTAATATTAGCGATAAACCGCAAACACTTTTATTGGCTGACTTAAATTTAATTAATACTCAGCAGTGGTTTGACTTAGTGTCAGGAAAAACAATAGAGGAAGGGCAGTTAACGATTGAACTTGAACCGTATCAATGTGTTTGGCTAAGTAATATAAAATAACAAATAGGCCGGGCACGCGTTGCCTGGCCTATTATTCACTTTAAATTAAAGCTTGTAAGAAAAGCTTACATAACCAAAGCGGCCAATGTTATCGTAGCTTGCGCTACCGGCGCCTGTACCGCGTGTACCGTATGGTAGTTCACGGTTAAATAGGTTATCTACACCTACTTTAACGCCAACACCGCTATCGAAGCTGTAACCTACAGTCATATCGGTAATAAAGTATTTACCGTAGCTCATGTTGCTATTAGGGTTTGAGTTTTGAGCAAGTTCAACATTTGTATAAAGGTCTACTTCGTCAATAAAGCGTGTTTCAACAGTGCTGAAAAAGCGGTCAATTGAGTAGCTTACAGATAGATTTGCTTGCCATTTAGCTTCCCCAGAAGTACCTGCTGCTTCAATAAAGTTGCTTGGATCATCTTGGAAAGGGTAGTCTTTTCGTTCAATTAAGTAAGTACCAATTAAACGTGTTTTAAAGCTACCTTCTAGGGCTTCAAAATCGTAGCCTAGTTCGAAATCAACACCGGATGCTTTTTGACCCGCCACGTTTAATACAGAGTTTTGGATTAACGAAATTTCGCTGTTTGCATCGCGCGTAATTAAATTACAGTACTGGTTGTTGATGCCAGTAGTGCTGTCTACACAGCGGTCAAGAATATCTTGCGCGCTGATTGTATCAATGGCATCTTCAAGTTCAATTTCCCAGTAATCGATAGTTAATACTGCGTTGTCAATAAACTCTGGTTGGTAAACAATACCTACCGTTGTACTTGTTGACTCTTCACCTTTTACGTCACGGTTACCGCTTGTTAAGCCATTTAAAGACGCTGAATCGTAGTCTGAGTTAAAATCGTTTGCTACACCTAATGCGGCACAGTTAGCGCGGCGGGTCGTGCTGTTTGACAAGTCATTTAGGTTTTCAGCACGACATGGATCGTCAACACTGTAGAAAGTTTGGCTAGGTGCGCCAAATACTTCACCAATATTAGGTGCTCTAAGGGCAGCAGATTGCGTTACACGCACGCGTAGCTCGTCGTTTACTGTCCAATCAAGGCCTAGTTTCCAGCTAGTTGCTTCGCCAATCGTACTGTAATCGGCATGGCGTACCGCGGTATCAAACACTAAGTCTTGAATAAGCGGTAAATCAGTTAAGATAGGCATTGAAGCTTCAAAAAACACTTCACGCACGTTAAACGAGCCTTTATCTTCGCCTAGTGCGTTAAAAAATGTACCTTCTGCGTTATCTGGCTCGTTTGTTTCGCTTTCTTCTTTACGATACTCTGCGCCAAAAGCAATACCTACATAACCGGCTGGTAGCTCAAAAATAGCGCCGTTTGCAAGCGAGGCAGATACAACAGTTTGCTCAATGGTCGAGTCGCCAATAGACACTGTGTTTATGTAATCAATGGCTTGTTGGCTTGGTGCGCCAAAGCCCATAATATTAACAGGTACACAGCCATCAGCTTGCGCCTCTGCGCTACGACAGACAATATTACCGTTTGCATCTTCAACGGCATCTAGCGCGTTAAAGTAGTTTGCTAAAATCATGTTAGCGCCATTTTCGCGCTCTAATTCTGTTTTACCGTATACGATTGATGTATCTAGTTCCCAATCTTCAAATACAGTGCCTTGTAAGCCTGTAACAAAACGGGTTGTTTCACGGGTGTTGTTTTCAACGCGGCGGCCCAAGTCAGTCATCATGCGGTTAACCATGATTGACTCAACACCTTCTTCTTCCATACGCGCTTTAATGCTTGGGTCTAGGTATGGGTTATCTAGCTTAATGCTGTTGTCGCTGTCAAAAAAGAAAAACGCAGGTTGGCCTATGCTTTCGCCTTGGCTATTTACATATTTAGCGTCGAAGTAAGCATTTAAATCATCAGTCACATCGTAGTTAACTTTAAAGTTTACGTTGTAACGTTCAAACTCAGGTTGAATTTCTTCAAACTGACCTAGGTTAAAAAAGTCACAGTTGGCACATGAAAGGCCGTCAACATTGTCACCAATGTATAAATCGCGAGCGGTACTATCAGGGTTGAAGCTATTTGTGTAACCATTTTCTAATGCATAAACACCTGCGTTGTTGATCGCGTAGTAACCTGCGTTAGGTGTTAGTATTTTGTCTGGAAAGTCTGCGCTGTCTTTGTTTTCATCGGTTTGCGCCTGATTACGTAGGCTTCTGAACGATGTGCTTGTCCATGGGTGGTCTAGGGCATTTAACGACTCTTGTGAAGAATACTCTACTGCAAAAGCTGCATTACCACGATCATCATTAAAGTTTGAACCGTATGAAAAAGTCGCTTTTTTGTTGTTATAGCTATTTAGGTCGGCAAAGCCACGGGTTAGGCTTACATCTAAACCTTCAATATTATCTTTTAAAATAAAGTTAACCACACCCGTTACGGCGTCAGCACCATATACAGCAGAGGCGCCACCAGTAATAATTTCAACACGTTCAATCCATACGCTTGGAATTGTATTAGTGTCAACTGATTGAGAGCCCGCAGAGCTTGATACGTGACGTTTACCGTTTACAAGTACAAGTGTGCGGTCTGTTCCCATATTACGTAAATCAAGGATGTTTAAACCTGCAGTACCTATAAAACGACCAGAGTTAGCCATTGAATAAGTGCTACCCAGTGCAGGAAGGTTATTTAATGCTTCACCAATATTAACAGCGCCACTATTTACAAGTTGATCGCCACTAATTACGGTTACGGGTGCCGGTGCAATTGCGCCTTCACGTAATATGCGTGAGCCTGTTACTTCAACGCGTTCTATTTTTTTTGCTACTTGCTCATCTTGAGCTAATACTGTGCTACTCGCTGTTGCAGCAGCGGTTAGTAGTGCACATTTAATGCTGTTGGAAATTAAAGAATAATGTTTCATGAGTTCCCTAATGGGTGTTTGTTATGAAAAAATGCTTAACAAAATTGGCATAGTTAAATAGCAACATTGTCATCACATTTGGCTAAAGAACTAACGATTATTACACGCTCGTAAATAAGATTAAACCCTCTGAAAGCCTCTATATTGTTGTATTAAGGTTTGAAATTAATTTTATTTATAGTGTTTTAAGTTGTTACTTTTGTTTAAATTATGATGACAATAAGATGGGGTTTTTCTTGGTTGTTTACCTTTTTTGGTCGCGTTGTTTACATTGAGTTATTAATATTAAAATTGGCGCGGTATTTTTGATCTATTTGCTGTTTATTTGACTCGTCAAAATGATAGTTAAATTGCAGATGTAATTAACAGGTGTGTTTGTTAATTGTGCTATTAAGTTACTTAAATGTATATTTTTGCTGATTTAGCGAGCGGGGCGTTCAATGGTGTTATTAAAATAAATGTTTAAATTGAGTAAATTTCATCATCTTTATTAAATGTGTCGTTATTCATTTGTTGATCTAGATATATTCAATGTTAGTAAGATAGGTAGTTATTTGATTTTAACTTAATGATGACTATTACCAATAATAAGTTGTAAACCCCCTTTACAGCATATAAAGAGTGATTGCTGATTCGTTACTTTATTCTGTTTACTTGATACAATTTGTATTATCAGTTTTTTTTGGGCTTTTCATGAAATACACTTACCTCATTATTGTCATTTTATTTAGCTCGCTCAGTTATGCTAGCGAGACTATTGATCTAGAATTAAACATGAAAAACACAGGGCTTGCTTATAAAAAAGCGGTACAAGCTAGCCAGTTAACAGAGTTTAATACCGCAATTGATGAATTTATTAAGCTGGTGGAAGTAAGCAAAACGGCAAAGTTTTACAAGAAGCCCGAACAGTCGGTTAAGGGGCTTGATAAAGTGCTTACACAAGCAAGGCTTGCAAAAAAAGCGGCTAATCAGCAAGGGCTTACTGCTGCTAAAGTACCGCTTAAACGCATTGATGATTTACGAAAAAAATATCATAAACTACATGAGCCACCAGGCTTTTTTGAATTATTGTTTGGAAAGTAAGGAATAGTTATGGAAATTTCGGTTTCATTATTAGAAGGCCAAAAGCAAAGTGCTAAATTTGGTGATTTGGAAGTCATTAGCGATCAGAGTATTTCGGCTGGTGGTGGTGCAGAGCACCCAGAACCATTTGACTACTTTTTAGTGAGTATGGTTTTGTGTGCAGGGTTTTATGCGCGAAAATTTTGTGAGCAACGTGACATTTCTACAGAAGGTATGACACTTACACAAAACAACGAAAATGTAGATGAAAATGGTAAAAAGTTATTTTCAATCGAAATCAATTTGCCAGATGGTTTTCCTCAAAAGTATAAAAAAGCATTAATTGCGGCAGTAAATACATGTACTGTTAAAAAAGTAATTCAAGCTGTGCCTGAGTTTTCTGTTGTTGTAAAATAAATTCACCAATATGTAGGTAACTTTAACGAGTTACCTCTTTCATTTTAATACCCTTGCCTTGCCGCTCACCCTAAAATACGACGTTTTTAGATAGCTATAAACACAACAATTACGAGTTGTAATTTGGTGTGTTTTTTATTGGTTTTTCAATATGCGATGCTTTTATAAGCACTCTTGGTGGCTATTTAAACAAATAAATCAAAAAGTAATCACTTAGTTCAAAAATACTGGCTATTCATGTTTAGGCTGTTATAACTATAAACACAACAATAAAAATAGTTAAACATATTTACAGTAGATACTGAGGTATTTTATGAGCGACGCAATACAACAAGAACAAATAGATCAAGGGGTAATGGAGACCTTAAGAGAGCGCGACCATAGTGCCTTAGCACAGCAAGTTAACCATCTTGGCTGCGATAATAACGACATTATTGAGCTACTAGCTCATTATATGGCGTTGAGCGAGCAAGAAAATGATGAATTATTTGATGACTGGTACGATAATCTATCAAAAGACCAACATACTGTTTTAAAAGTATTTGAGGTATATAGAGGCCAATACGAACATCAAAATTAAATCTTTATTTAATTAATAGCTTGTATTGGTTGTGTACTAAGATTAATTGATAAAGATTATACGGCGGTTAATTTGAGTAAGAGTTAATACAAGTTAGCTTTTAACATTTTGTCGATAACATTACTTATATTACAGATAAGGGCGTGCTTTAAAGTGCTAAATTCAGAATCGATAAAAGCGAGAAACAATGTAAAGGTAATTGGTAGCGGCTCTAAAACATTGCTATTTGGACATGGATTTGGATGTGACCAAAACATGTGGCGTTTTTTAACTCCTTATTTAGAAAAGCAGTTTAAAATTGTACTGTTTGATTATGTGGGTTCAGGTAATTCAGACATATCTCAATACAACAAACAACGATACAAAAAACTAGAAGGTTATGCCTTAGATGTAATAGAGGTGTGCACAGAGTTAAATATATCGGATGTCGTATTTGTTGGCCATTCGGTAAGTGGAATGATAGGCGCGCTTGCGGCAGTTGAAAGGCCCGATTTAATTAGTAAATTAATTATGGTGTGTCCTTCTCCTTGCTTCTTAAATTTCCCGCCAGATTACCAAGGCGGGTTCGACAAAGAAGACCTGCAAGAATTGTTAAGCTTAATGGATAAAAATTATATTGGTTGGGCTGACTATTTAGCACCACTGGTTATAGGTAATACTAACTCAGCTGAGTTGATTGGCGAGCTTTCAGGTAGTTTTTGTTCAACTGATCCTGTCATAGCCAAAAATTTTGCAGAGGCGACCTTTTTTTCTGACTATCGTTTTTTACTCACAAAAATTATACAACCTACACTCATTTTACAAAGCGAAGATGATGCACTCGCTGATATTTCTGTTGGCCAGTACATTGAAAAGGAAATACAATCGAGTTCACTCATTGTTATAAGTGCACAAGGGCATTGCTTGCAAATGACTCACCCAGAGATTGTAAGTCAATCTATTATTGATTACGTAAAGCAATAAGCGTGAAATCCATTAAAACAGAAAACAAAAAAGCATCTTACTCAGCTGACTGTTTTCTCAGTGGTGCCTTGATCACAGATTCTAAAAATACGATTATTTATGTAAATAGCTATTTTGAGGAGCATCTTTATTGGAAAAGTGATGAACTAGTGGGTCAAAATATAAATAAAATTTTGACCAAATCATCAAGAATATTTTTTCAAAGTTATCTTATTCCTACCTTGCTTCACGAAAAAACATCCGAAGAAATGCAGCTAATTATTTTTAATGGACAAGGGATAAAAACCCCCATGACCATTAATGCTCAAATAAATGAAGAGGGGACGGTGTTTTGGAGCCTATTCAATTCATCAAAGCAGGATCAACTTTATGATGAGCTAATAAAAACACGAGAAAAACTAGAAGAGCAGGCTGAAGAGTTAAAGTCATTAGCTTCTACTGACGAGCTAACTAATTTGTTAAACAGAAGAGAAATGAATTACCGCAGTACATTACTGTTAGAACAATCGTTAAGATCAAAGCAGTCTGTAGCCTTGCTTGTTATAGATATAGATAATTTTAAATTAATTAATGATACTTTTGGCCACTTAGAAGGCGATCGTGTTTTAAAAGAGCTTGGGCAAGCACTAAAAAGTTTTGGACGACAAACCGATTTAATTTCCCGCTATGGTGGTGAAGAATTTTTAATCATGCTACCAGACACAGATAAAAAAGGCGCCTTACTATTTTGTAATAGATTGCATGCCATTATTGCGGACATATTAGTCGATAATAAGCCTGTGACTGTGAGTATAGGTATGACCATAAGTAATACAATAAACACATTTATAGATTTATTTACACAAGCAGACAACGCTGTTTACCAAGCAAAATCGCTTGGTAAAAATAGAACTCAGCTGTTTGGGGACGATAACACTATTTAATGATTAGTATCGTTGTTGCATGTATTGTTGAGGAGTGAATTGCTGGGTTGCCAAATTCTATCCCATATTTTATCCATATCATTGAAGCTTGGACGTTGACTTATTTTGTCAAAATTACTGGCTGTGACTCCCTCTGAATTTATTTCACCTACTTGAAAATTAAACACATACTGACATTCCATTCCCATGCGCAAGTCTGACAAAATCACTTTGTTTTGCTGCTCTCTTACTGAATAGAACCCTTTTGTAAACCATTGCAAGCGTTTTACACCCCATTCATTTTTAATGTTATTTAATAGCGAGGGATTTGTAGGATATGCACTAAGTGTTACCTCGTCGGGTTCATCAAATACAGAGGCATAGCCTTCATAGTAATGATCGTCAGACATAACAACGACTCGCCAAAGCAAGGTAGTAAGTGGGGCTGGTGTGCTTATATACTTCTCATACGTAATGTTTTTGTTGTTTAGCGCCGTTTTTACTTTGTCATCAATCATGACTTTCAATGCAAAAGACGTACATAAATAAAGTGAGCTTAATCCAAGCGCAATACTATTAATTTTGTAGGCGGTGTTTGATGATACTTTAGGAAGTAACGTACACACGACTCCAAGCAATAATGGAAGTGTATAAAGGGGATCAATTATAAACATATTTGATAACGCAAAAGGGTGCTCAGTAAACGGCCACATTAATTGGGTGCCATATACGGTAAAACTATCTAGCAATGCGTGGGTTGATAAGCACAAAAACACTAACCAAAACCATCTCACTTTGTAAGTTTGCATGCCAGAGTGTAATTTTAATATAAGCCACACGATAAATGGGCTTATTAATAAATGGATAAAGAAGGAATGGCTAAAACCGCGATGATAAGTAAATGACTCTACAGGGCCGCCATAAGGTAAAAAAACATCTAAGTCGGGCAAGGTGCCAAGCGCTGCACCCCAAAATACCGCTTTACGACCAATTTTATTGCCTAGCACGGCGTAGCCTACAGCACTACCCAAAGCAACCTGTGTTAACGAGTCCATATCAATCCTTTATTAATTATAAGTCTGTTTATACTGATTAAAAGCGTAAAAAGGCCACTCATAATGCAAGCTTTGGTTTTATAAAATCTAAAAATGCAACAATGCGAGACGACACCGCACTGTTTTTGTAATAAACGGCTTGTATATCTTCTCGGTGGTTTGGTGTTTTAATACTATTTGGTAAAACATTGACTAACCTACCAGCTTTTAAATCGTTTCCAATCATAAAATGCGAGAGTAAAGCAATGCCTTGGTTTGCTATACATAGTTGTCTAATTGTTTCGCCGCTGCTTGCTGTGATTTCAAACGAAAGCTTTGAGGGTATGTTAAGAGGCCAGTTATTGAGCGCGGGTGAGTCGGTAAAGCCGATAAGTTTATGTTGGCCCAAATCGCTTGCTTGAGTAAGTTCAGGTGCGTTTTTCAAATACTCAGGGCTTGCGACCAAATGCAATTTACTGGCCCCCAACTTTTTTGCATACAGGTTTGAATCTTTTAAATCACCAATACGTATGGCTAGGTCAGTTTTATGCTCTAGTAAATCAATAATGCTGTCGTGAGAGGTAATATCAAGCGTAATGTGGGGGTACTGCATATTAAACTCAGCAATCAAAGGTACCAATTGATGCAGTACAAAAGGGCTTGCTGCATCAATACGTAACTTTCCACTGGGCGACTGTTTTAACAGTTTGATTGCCTCTTCGCCGGTTTGTAAGGTGTTTAAGCCATCACGAGCATATTTAATAAAGGTATGGCCCTCTTCGGTTAGCTCTAATCGGCGAGTGGTTCTGTTTAGTAACGTACATTGTAGCGTATTTTCAAGACGAGACACGGCACGCGACACTTTTGCTACTTGCTGATTAAGCAAATTCGCGGCTGCTGAAAAACTCCCGCTATCTACTACCGTTAAAAACATTTCTAAGTCTTCGGTTTTTGCATGCTGAGCCATATTTTAGCACCTTACTTTTGCATTTATTACAAAAGTATTTTGTCACTAATGCTATTTTTTGCAAACACATTTTTAGTCAAACTGTAAGTCTTAACTAATAATGAGGATTTAATTATGCCATTGGCTTTGTGGGCGCTCACCTTAAGCGCATTTGCAATAGGAACAACCGAGTTTGTAATAGTGGGATTAGTGCCTACTATTGCAAACGATTTAGGCGTAAGCCTACCTTCAGCGGGTTTGCTAGTGAGTTTATATGCGGTAGGTGTGGCTATTGGTGCACCTGTACTTACTGCACTCACCGGGAAATGGAATCGTAAAATTGTACTTATAAGCTTAATGGGCTTATTTGTGCTGGGGAACTTATTAGCATGGCAAGCGCCAAGTTATGAAACATTAATACTTGCGCGTATTTTAACAGGCTTAGCCCATGGGGTGTTTTTCTCAATTGGTTCTATGATTGCCACAAGCTTAGTAAGCAAAGATAAAGAGGCCAGCGCTATTGCAATTATGTTTACGGGACTCACGGTTGCGCTTGTAACAGGAGTGCCATTAGGAACGTGGATTGGTCAGCATTTTGGCTGGCGTGCAACATTTTTAGTGGTATCAGTGTTGGGCTTAATAGCTTTGGTAGGAAGTGCTATTTTGGTACCCAAAAACTTGAAGCAGTCTATCCCTGCAACCTTTAAAGAACAGCTTCAGGTTATTGTTAAACCGCGCTTATTACTCGTATATTTAATGACTATTTTAGGCTATGGCGGCACGTTTACAGCATTTACTTATTTAGCGCCGATTCTAGAGCAGGAAACTGGCTTTGCACCCTCAGCTATTGGTTTAATTATGCTGGTTTATGGTGCATCTGTAGCGGTAGGCAATATTTGGGGTGGAAAACTTGCGGATAAACGCGGCCCAATAAGTGCACTCAGTATTATATTTAGTGCTCTTAGCATTATTTTATTGGCACTTACATTTACTATGGATAATAAAGTAGCTGCCGTACTTACAATTTTAGTTTGGGGCGCCTTTGCGTTTGGTAACGTGCCAGGCTTACAGCTTTACGTTGTAAAACAAGCACAAAAACATACACCTAATGCTGTGGATGTTGCATCTGGATTAAATATAGCCGCTTTTAATATTGGTATTGCACTTGGCTCAATCATTGGTGGAAGCGTAGTGGAAAGTATGACTCTGCGAGACACAGCATGGATAGGCGCCGTTATTTCTGCATTAGCACTTATAGCGACTCGTTACAGTGGCTTGCTCGATAAGCGTGAAATTCAGCGAGCATAAAGTGTAAACTTTGTATCATTAAACCCTTGAAACGCATTTTTATAACCTCATAGCTACTGTGAGGTTATTTTTTGAGAAAGTAAAAGGTGTATTTTTTAACGCTATTCAATAGCTGTATTTTAAACCAACGTATAAGGATAGATTCATGACACAACGTGTAATTGAAATGCCGGATTTAGGTGTTGGAACATTTCGTTTAGAAGGCGATACTGCATATAACTCGGTAAAAATGGCATTAGATGTCGGGTTTCGCCATATAGACACAGCGCAAATTTATGGTAACGAAGAGCAAGTAGGCCAAGCCATTAAAGACAGCAACATTCCTCGCAGCGAAATATTTTTAACGACCAAAGTGTGGAATAACAAACTTAATAAAACTGATTTTATTGCAAGCGTAGAAAAGTCTTTAGAAAAGCTGCAAGTAGACTCTGTTGATTTATTGCTTATTCATTGGCCTGCGCCATCAAACGATGAGCCCATGAGTGAGTACCTAACTGAGCTTTTAAAAGCTAAGCAGCTTGGTTTAACAAAACATATTGGCGTGTCTAATTTCACTATTGCAAACTTAAACGAAGCAATGCAAACGCTAGACTCACGTGAAATATTTACTAACCAAATTGAGGTACATCCGTACTTAACCAATACAAAATTACGTGCGTTTTGCGCTCAGCACGGTATACACGTAACGGCTTATATGCCGTTTGTGGTCGGTAAAGTACTAAAAGATGAAACGATTCTTGATATAGCGAATAAGCATAACGCTTCACCTGCGCAGATTGTAATTGCTTGGGAAAACGCAAATGATATGACTACTATTCCATCGTCAACCAAGCGTAAAAACTTGGAAGATAACTTTAACGACCATGTTAAGTTAGACGATGAAGACATTGCCCGTATTGATGCACTTGATTGTGGCGACCGCCAAGCAACGCCTGATTTTGCGCCGCAGTGGGATCAGTAATAAAATACGCAACACGATATTAGGTGTAGCAAAGCTGCACCCTTATTTTTAAAAGGACTCCGTATGTTAACGGTAATTGCCACAATCGCGAGCAAAAATATTGACGCAGAGGTTGTATTAACCGCGCTCGAAAATCTACAAAAGTACTCACGCCAAGAAGTAGGCTGTCTACGTTATGAGCTATCGGTAAAAAGTGATGCGCAGCAAACGACTTATTTGGTGACTGAGCAGTGGGCATCAGATGAGCATTTTGAATCGCACAAAAACGAGCCACATTTTAAAGCTTTTGGAACACAAGTTACCGGGCTTCTAACAAGCAGTAATATTGACGTTTACAACACCATTGGCTAGTAAAAATAGTAGTAAAATACAGTGGCGACGTAAACTACATCGCCATTTGCGTTACTCTGTATTTTAAACCCCAAGCTTGTATAAATCTCAGCCGTATTTATTTAATCGATAAATCGTACTTTAAAATAAGTGCGTCTATGTAACGGGCACGCAATGTGTGTTGTTTTTCGTGATCAGCCCCGTGCCCTAATGCTTTATTAAGCAGTTTCATCGCGGGGTGAAGTTGCGTACGCTCTTGTTGGTTTAAACTTCCTTTAGTGCGCAATTCAGTAATATCGTCTACCAGCAAGCGGCCTATATCCACACATACTATTTCGTCAATTAACCCGTTTTGTGTCAGTACACCGTATTTGCTGCATAAAAACTGTTGCCACACTTGCTGTAAATGCTCGTCTATTTCGCAGCCAAATAATTCTTCATTAAAATTAAAGCCTTGCTGAGCAAGTTTACTCAGGCTTGCTGTGTACTGCTGCGCAAAGTAATTAAAGGCATTGCTTGAGGATTCAATTTTTTGTTTTATTAGCCCTTGCCCCCAATTTACACAACCTCGCGGGTAATAATCATCGTACTCTTCACATTCATACAAACCAGAATACGAGCTGCAACTTAACTTGCTTTTTATACAATAACTTGGTTTAGGAAAAATACTTTGCTGCTGCCATGTATCTAGTTGCTCGGCGTCAATATTTAAAGCATGGCAAAGCTCATCGGTAGTATAAAAATGAGTGGCTAAGTAGTCAGATAAACGCATAAAGGCTCGCTTAAAGTTAAAAACACAAACACTGTTTAAATGTACAGTATTTGTATTTTGTATTATCAAACTAAATAACACAAGCCATTTTACGTTTATTATTAGCTTAGACCTGCAAAAATGCGTGTAAGTATGTTACAAATAGCGCAAGTTTTATAAATAATGAATTTTTATGCGCACCCTAGAACAAATTAAACAAGCAAGCTTAATTACTGCTATTAAAACCCCGTATTTAGCTAATGGTGAAATAGATTTAGTCAAGTATGATGAACTCGTCGAAATACAAATTGCCGCGGGTGTAGATGGCATTGTGGTTGGTGGTACAACCGGCGAAGGTCAGTTAATGAACTGGGAAGAGCATTTAATGCTTATTGCGCACAGTGCAAACAAGTATGGCAATCAGTTACTAATTGTTGGTAATACAGGCAGTAATAATACACGCGAGGCAATAAAAGCCACTAAATATGGCTTTGCAAGTGGAATGCATGCAGCGCTGCAAATTAATCCATATTATGGCCGTACGTCTATTGCGGGTGTAAAAGAGCACTTTAAACGCGTGCTCGATATAGGCCCTGCGTTTATTTACAACGTAGCAGGGCGCACAGGGCAAGATTTAACACCTGATATTATTGAGCCATTAGCAAAACACCCTAACTTAATTGGTGTAAAAGAATGCGGTGGTAACGAGCGAATTGCACATTACGAGCAGCAAGGTATTGCGTGCTGGTCTGGTAACGATGACGAAGCGCACGACGCACGCCATGTACACAAAGCCCACGGTGTTATATCGGTGACATCTAATCTTATTCCTAGGTTGTTTCGCCAGCTAATGGATACTAAAAATGATGCGTTAAATAGCTCTTTACAACCTTTAATGAACTGGTTGTTTTGCGAGCCAAACCCGATTGCAATAAACACGGCATTGATGATGACGGGCGCGGTAAACCCCGTATTTAGATTGCCGTATTTGCCACTGAGCGATGAGCAACAACAAATAGGGTTGCCACTCATTAATCAGTTAAATGAAGCCGATGTAGTAGGTGGCAAGGCGCGTTTACTTAACAGCGATGAAGTATTAACTCTTTCTTAATTAAGATTTAAGCCAAAAGTGAAGCGTAAATGATTTCACTTTTGGCCTATTTTATTGCCAGTAATAATTTAATTTAAATTTCCAGCTTGTTAAGTTTGCATGCTTATAACTGAAACGAATGTCAAAATTTTGATTAATTGGAATTGATATTTCAGCTTGAGTTGATGACTTCTCATCATTTCCTAAAATAAATTGTTCGTGAGAAGCTCTTAATTTTATATCTGAGTATAGTGTTGTTATTACACCTAGTTCTAACGATGAATCATAAATCTTGTCTGTAGCAGCGAGATCTCCAATATACCCGTTAGCAAGCGTGAATATTAAGGTTTTATTATTGTTAGTGAGATAAGATTTACCTATTCCCCCCATTAAAAACGTGTTTGTGCAGCTTCGGCAAAGTGTATTCTGTCTTTCAAAACCAGCATTAATTTTCCATGATAAGTTATTTTCTTGTGGCCATTCAACGTATGCTGGTGAAAATGACTCTAGATCCAGTAAGTGTAGTTTATCTAGGTATAACTTAGAGTTTAAAATTGAGACTTCGGTATCAACCATTTCTAAATTAGAAAACGCAATGCGTGCAACATCTGACGCTAAGGAATCAAAATAACTAAGCCTAAATCCTAACCCTAGGTTATGTTGTTTATTTACTCGTGTTGAAGAAACAGAAATGTTTGACGGTTTTTGCCCTTTGTGAGGCGCTTGTTGGGTATATGATGAGACTAGCACTTCATTACCAATTGGAAGCGTTAAACGCATTTTAATAAGCGCCTTTTTTAAGCTTTTAATATGGTCAATATTGTGTTTTTTTATTTGCTGTAATTGGACTAGTTCAAATAATGTTTCAATAATTCGCTTTTTACTTTTTATATTGAGTGAAGTGAAATCATTTTGCTCAAGAAAATCAGGTGTTTTGTATATTTTCTCTGCAATGTTTGATTCGTTGGCAGTCAGCTTTTTCATGTACTCAATAAAAACAGTACTCCTAGATGGCGTAAAGAGTACGTCTTGAACCAGCTTTTTATTGTTATAAGTTGCCTGATTTAATTTTGAAAAAACAGTTGTAGGGATCATCCAAGGCGAACTGTTATTTGTTAACTGCTCTCCTATAACAAGCTCTATTAGCTGCGCAATATGAAAAGCACAGTTTTCATCAGCAAAATAGTAATCGAATTGCGCACCGAGTATTTCCCATAAATGATTAGCAATAAACCTTGTATCGTTATTTTTTAAGGCTAACTTATATTCCCAAAGGTCTCTTAGTTCTATCTCGCCATAATTATGTTGGTGGCGGTAAAACAATTGATCTGAAAACCCCGCTTTATAACCGCCAAACAAGCCTTTTGTTATATAAACTAGTCCATTTTCGTTATCCGGTACATGAGCACCATAGTTTATGCTGTAATCGAGTAGTTTATTATTTTTGGCTGATGACCGATTTAGTTTTAACAACAAATGCCCATAAAGTGATGCGGGGTTACTCATATAACCCGATGCAAATATTAGGCTTATAGAATGTATAGGCTGCTCATCTCGCCATTGTTCTAGTTCAATACAGGAGGATTTAGGCTGTGTAAATGTGAGCCCTTGTTTTTGTAGCCACGTGTATCTTGCTGGGTATTTGCATTGGGTTAATGGATTTGAATTAAAGCTTTGCACAGTCGCTTTTAGTTCTTCAAAAGGGCTTGTTGCTCCCAGTGAAGATATAAAAAATGATGTGTTTGTAATATAGCTCTCATTAAACGCTGGTTTTTTGTAATGGCCTAAACTTAGCCATGTGGGATGTTGTGCTAATTGTTTTAATGTTGTTGATGCTTGAATATTAAACGAAGCAATAAAAAAAATAAAAATGATTGAAGAATGAATTTTCATAAATACCCAACGGGCTTGGGGTAGAAGAGCTAAAAGGGCTAAATTAGCCCTTTTATATATTATATTGCAGAACAGTTAGCTGAGAACTGGCTAGCAATGTTGCTTTCAACAAGTGTGTAAAGAGCCTGAGCATCGTTTACAGATGTTTGAGCAAAATCATTACGTATTGTTGAGATCATTTGCGTGTGAGCTGCGCTGTCACAACCACGTACATTAAGCATTGCTGAGATGTACTCGCCTTCACCTTGTGCAATTTCTTGCTCTAAGATTGGGAATGTTTGTTGAATAAATTGTGCAGTTTTAACATTTGCACCTTTACAGCTTTCTACAGATGAAACATTTGAAGAAACAGCTGTTGTTCCTAAATCCCAAATAATGTTTGAGATAGCAGCGGCTGTGCCATTATCAGGAAAAACCATTGCACCGATACCACATTGTTGCCATGGGTTAACATCTGCTTGCGCTGGGGTTACTACGAAAGCACTTGCTAGTACTGCTGCAGTTAAACATCTTTTTATCATTATTAAATCCTTATTTAAATGTCCCTTAAATGGGGCTTGAATTCTATACATAAGAAAGCTGTAGAGCAATAACACGTTTAAAAAAAATTAATAATAAGTATATTTTGTAAATTTTTATGAGGTAAATATTTTTGCGAGAAGTGAGATTGCGGCTACTTTGTGAAAGAAACTCTTGGGTTACAGGTAAGGTACTTTAATAAAACAAAATATTTAAATAGTAATATTGTTTAAAACTAACTGTTGGCTCATTTTTACTGTATAATTTGCGACCCTTGATAATGTGGCCGTAGGTTATACAGCATGAATTTTAAATCTTTTAGTTTCGCACCTGAAATCATCCGGGCATTAGACGAACTCAACTATCACACTCTTACGCCCATTCAACGCGCAGCAATTCCAGCTGTTCGTAAAGGTAAAGACGTTTTAGCCAGTGCACAAACTGGTACCGGTAAAACTGCCGCGTTTGCTTTACCTGTTATCCAAAAATTAATTGAATCAGACTTAAGCACAACCAATGCACCTACTGCTTTGGTTTTAGCACCAACACGAGAATTAGCAGAGCAAATAGCCAATAACTGTAAAGAATATGCAAAGCATACCTCACTAAAAGTAGTGAGTTTATTTGGTGGAGTAAATACCGCAGGCCAAGAAAACGCATTAAAAGCAGGCGTTGATATTGTAGTCGCAACTCCGGGTCGTTTATTAGATCACATTCGCCTAGGTAACTTAAGCTTGGCCAATGTAAAGCACCTAGTACTTGATGAAGCCGACCGTATGCTTGATATGGGCTTTATCACAGATATGCAAACTGTGATTAAAAGCTGTGCTGATGACCGTCAAATTTTATTATTTTCGGCTACATTCCCTGCAGCTATTAAACAATTTGCTTCTAAGGTACTTAAGCAACCTGAAATTGTGCGTGTTGACCAAACTAACAGTACTGCATCTACTGTACAGCACGTTGTATACCCAGTGGAAGAGCGCCGCAAACAAGAACTTCTTTCTGAGCTGATTGGTAAAAAGAACTGGCAGCAAGTACTTGTGTTTGTAAATATGAAAGACACAGCGGATGAGCTAGTTAAAGAACTAAACCTTGATGGCATTCCTGCAACCGTTTGCCATGGCGATAAGTCACAAGGTAACCGACGCCGTGCTTTACGTGAGTTTAAAGAAGGTAAGGTACGTGTGTTAGTGGCCACTGAAGTTGCTGCGCGTGGTATTGATATTGATGGATTACCGCGTGTAATTAATATTGACTTACCATGGCTTGCTGAAGATTACGTTCACCGTATTGGCCGTACAGGCCGTGCTGGTAATCAAGGCCAAGCAATATCGTTTGTAAGCCGTGAAGAAGAAAATACATTATTTGAAATCGAAGCATTAATCGGTCAAAAAATTAAGCGTGTTTACCTTGAAGGCTATGAAGTGAGTAACCGCGAAGTGCTTATTGATAAAATAGGTAAAAAACCGGCACACTTACGCCGTACTCGTTCTAATAAGTTATCAGGGCAAGCAACGGGTGAAGCTCGTGCAGTAAACCGTTCGCGTATATCTAATGTGCGTAAAAGCTTAAAAGGTGCAAAGTTGTCACTTAAAAAATAACAACTCGTATAAGAATTAATAAAACCTGAGTTTACTCAGGTTTTTTTATGGGTGAAATAAATACTGCGTCGATTATTTGAGCATGCTGATAGGCAGCCTGTGGCTGGTTTTTATTTGCAATAATAGATAACCCAACAGGTAGTCCACTGACTTGACCAACAGGAAGAGTTATATGAGTTGTGCCGGCAATTGCTGATAAAGAACTACTACTGCCTTTAAAGTTATCACCATTTACTAAGTCTGTTTTCCATGCAGGTGATGTTGTTGGGGCAATGACAACATCCACATTATTATTTTTGTATAAATTAGTAATTGCAGCTGTGGCCAGTGTGCGGTAACGGTGTTTAGTTTTTTGGTATTTGTCTGTTTGTGTTAAGTCGATAGCATTGGCTTGTATTAAAATATCTTGCCCAAAATGAAGCATTTCAGCTGCTTTGTTTTGTTTATTAAAATCAATCAGTGCACTTAAACTTTTTACCTTCACTTGGTCAGGAGTATTTGCTAAGTACTGGTTTATTTCTTTATTAAAATCATAAAGTAATATGTAATATTCATCGACAAAAAGCGTAGCTAAATCATCAGATATATCAATATTGACTACTGTATGACCTGCCTGTTTGAGCGCTGAGAGCTGTTTTTTGTATAAACGCTGAGTCTCCACTGTAAACTTATCACTGGGCAACGCACCAATAACTAATGATGACTTTGTAATTTTAGGCAGTGTTTGCAATTCAAAGCTATGCGTTGAAGTATCAAGCGGATCGCGTCCTTGTAACACAGATAATACAAGACGGGCATCTTTTAATGAGTGTGCCATTGGACCAACACTGTCTTGGCTACTAGAAAGTGGCACTACACCAGAGCGCGATACTTGGCCCATGCTTGGTTTTATAGCATAAACGCCATTTACAGAAGCGGGGCAGGTAATAGAGCCATCGGTTTCTGTTCCAAGGGCTACAGGGGCAAAGTTAAGTGCGATGGCAACCGCTGACCCTGAGCTCGAACCACAGGGATTACGAGTTGTATCATGAGCATTGTGTGTTTGCCCGCCAACTGCACTCCATCCAGACGATGAGTAAGACGATCTAAAATTTGCCCACTCACTTAAATTGGTTTTGCCTAAAATAATAGCGCCCGCATTTCTTAACTGCTTAACAACAAATGCATCGTTATTAGTTATATTATTTTTAAGAGCTAAAGAGCCAGCTGTTGTTGGTAATGATCCAGTGGTTTCTATGTTATCTTTTAAAAGTACGGGTATTCCATGAAGAGGCCCAGCCCACAGCCCTTGAGCACTAAGTGCATCAATTTTTTTTGCTTGCGTAACAGCTGTAGGTTCAATATTTATGACGGCATTAAATTGAGGGTTAAGCTGATTAATTCGTTTAATATAGCCTTGAGTAAGTTGTTGAGCGGTAATTTTATTATTTTTATACGCTGAGTGGATCTCATCTATTGTTTTTAGCTCGTGTGCTGAAATATTAAAAGCAACGACCAAGGTTAATAACCCTAATAATTTTTTTATCATAAAAAAGTACACAAATAATTTTTTGGTTACTTTTAACACAAAAAAGCCCCACAATGTGAGGCTTTACGATAATTAACTAAATAGCGCGTTTAAGCGTTTTCAAGCATTGAAAGCGCAACAGCTTCGGCAGCTTTAATGCCATCAATACCCGCTGATAATATACCGCCAGCGTAGCCTGCACCTTCACCTGCAGGGTAGAGTCCTTTGGTGTTAATGCTCTGAAAGCTTCTGTCACGTTTTATACTAATGGGTGATGACGTGCGCGTTTCAACACCCGTTAGTAATCCATCATTAGTAGAAAACCCACGTATTTGCTTATTAAAAGCAGGAATAGCCTCACGTAACGCTTCAATAGCAAACGCAGGCAATACGTTACTTAAGTCAGTTAACTTAATTCCTGGTGTGTAAGAGGGTTTAACATCGCCTAAATCAGCAGAAGATTTGCCTTTTAAAAAGTCGCCGATAAGCTGGGCTGGTGCATCATAGTTTTCGCCGCCTAGCTTGTAAGCTAGCTCCTCTAATTTGCGCTGCAACTCAATACCCGCTAAAGGATGGCCTGGGAAATCTTTTTCAGGTGAAATACCCACAACAATAGCACTATTTGCATTGCGCTCACTGCGTGAATATTGGCTCATACCATTGGTAACAACTCGGCCTTCTTCAGATGTTGCCGCAACGACAGTGCCACCAGGGCACATGCAAAAGCTATATACAGTGCGTCCGTTATTACAATGATGCACGAGCTTGTAGTCGGCAGAGCCTAAAATCGGGTTGCCGGCATTTGGTCCAAAGCGACACTCGTCAATCATTGATTGCTTGTGTTCTATTCTAAAGCCAACTGAAAAGGGCTTGGCTTCTAAATAAATGCCTTTTTCGTGAATCATTTTAAAGGTATCGCGTGCGCTGTGCCCAACGGCAAGAACAACGTGTCGTGTTTCAAGGTGTTCACCGTTAGAAAGGGTTAAGCCTGTTACTTGACCGTCATCTAAGTGAATATCATCTACACGGGTGCTAAAGCGAATTTCACCACCTAGCTCTATAATACGAGCGCGCATTTTTTCAATCATTGTCACAAGTTTAAACGTACCAATGTGAGGCTTACTTACATACAAAATTTCTTCAGGTGCGCCTGCTTCAACAAATTCGGTAATAACTTTACGACCATAATGCTTAGGGTCTTTTACTTGGCTATATAATTTGCCATCTGAGAATGTACCCGCGCCGCCTTCACCAAACTGCACATTTGATTCGGTGTTTAATGCTTTTTTACGCCAAAAGCCAAAGGTATCTTTGGTACGCTCTCGTACTTCTTTTCCACGCTCAACAATAATTGGATTAAACCCCATTTGTGCAAGCACTAAGCCTGCAAATAAACCACAGGGGCCAAATCCAATAACAACGGGGCGCTCTGTGATGTTTTTATTTGCTTGAGCTACAAATTTATAGGATGTGTCGGGCGCTGTTTTAACATGTTGATCTTTTGCAAATGCAGCTAAAAGCTCAGCTTCGTTATCAACTTCTATATCAAGGGTGTAAATGAGTAATATGGCTGTTTTTTTGCGCGCGTCGTAGCCACGTTTAAATACGTTATAACTGTGTAATTGTTCTGGTTGTATTTTTAGTTTGTTGATAATGGCTTGGCCAATAGCATTTTCATCATGATCAAGTGGCAATTTTATTTCAGTTAAACGTATCATTAATATCTCTATTTGGTGTCTTAGCGGTTGTATATCCGCTCACAATAAGAAAGTGTAGGGCACGAATTGGCTTTACATTAAGGGCGCATATACTACGTTAAATTGGCTAATTATGGCAGTTATTTATTGTATTTTTGAGGTGAAAGGGTATGATCGCGCACTATAAAATTAGCTTTATGGTACAAAAAATTTATGGCGTTTGTAGTTACTGAAAATTGCATAAAATGTAAGTACACCGATTGTGTATCAGTGTGTCCTGCCGATGCATTTTTTGAAGGCCCTAATTTTTTAGCAATTAGCCCAATTGATTGTATTGATTGTGGGTTATGCGTACCGGAATGCCCAGCTGAAGCAATTTATCAAGAAGATGAGTTACCCGACTCTCAAAAAGAATTTACTGAACTTAATGCAGAGCTTGCCTTAATTTGGCCTCGCATTACCCAAGTCAAATCTGCCCCAGATGATGCAGACACATGGAATGGAGTTGAGAATAAGCTAAAGCTACTCGACACCTAACCGTCCAATTAAAATAACCCTTTATTATTAATTAGTTAATATTCAGCGAAATTTTGTTTGCAAGGTATTAACAAATGTACTCGCTTAAATTACACTCCGGCTTAGAAATTACTCATATTGGGTAAAGTTGTTCTAAATGGATGTTTATGCAGTACTTTATAACTATAAAAAAACCACTCACGCTTTTACTTTTATCCTTTTTTCTCCTATTTAATAGCTTCTGTGTATTTGCAGAAAAAGAGCAGGTATCGCTAGCACGAATCAATCAAAATATTAGTGTTGATGGCGTACTTGATGAAACGCAGTGGCAAAAAGCGACCTACGTTCCTTTACTCGTTCAAGATGAGCCTAATGAAAGAGGCGCGCCTCCGGTAAAAACCGATGCCTACATGTACGAAGATGGCACAAATTTGTATGTTGGTTTTATTGCTTACGACCCTGACCCAGATCAAATACGTGCTTCACTTCGTGACCGAGATACCCTTTGGCAAGATGATACTGTCATACTTGTAATAGACACCTTTAATGATGAGCGCTCAGGCTATGAGTTTTTTGTTAATCCGTTAGGTGCGCAAGGTGATTTACGCATGAGCGATACCGATGGTTGGCAGTCTGATCCGTCGTGGAATGCAATTTGGGATAGTGCCGGAAAAATTACCGATGAAGGTTATGTAGTTGAAATGCGTATTCCTTTTAAAGCATTGCGTTTTCCAGAAGATAAAAAAGATTTAACGTGGGGGTTTTTGTTAATGAGAAACTACCCACGGGACGTGCTCTATCAAATATCTAACATGGGGTTCGACCGCGATGTCAAATGTAGCCTTTGCCAGTTTGATAAGTTAACGGGCTTAAGTGAAATTGAATCAAGTAAAAATGTACAACTTACCCCAACGGTTACAGCGCTTCGTCACGATGATAAAGCGCAACTTCCCGGTGACTGGGAGAACGGTAACATAGATACTGAAGCCGGTTTAGATTTACGCTGGGGAATAACAAAAGACGCGGTATTAAATGCGACTATTAATCCTGATTTTTCGCAGGTAGAAACTGATTCTCTAGAGCTTGATGTAAATACAACCTACTCAATTTATTATGCAGAAAAAAGACCTTTCTTTTTAGATGGTGCCTCATATTTTAAAAGTGGCTTATTTGAGCTTTTATACACCCGAACCATTGCAGAGCCAACTTTAGGCGCTAAGTTAACCGGTAAAACGGATGGGCATAGCTATGCACTTATGTTAGCTGATGATGAAAACAGTAATATTCTACTTCCTTCAAATCAAGGCTCTGGTTTTGCTTCATTAAATGAAAAAACACAGGCAGCAGTCGGTCGTTATCAATATGATTTAGGTGATCAAGGAACGTTGGGCGTTTCAAGTACACACCGACAAAGCGATAATTATCGTAATACGGTACTATCAGTTGATGGCAGTTATTGGTTTAATCAGTCAGATACATTGCTTTATCAGGTTTCGTCAGCTGAAACACGAAATTCTGACTTTTTGGTTGATAACTATGGACTATCCAAAACGCAATCTGATCAGGCATACGCAATTGAATTAACGCGTGACAAGCGAGACTATAAACTTTACACATCTTATGAAAATATTGGTGAGGATTATCGCACCGATTTAGGATACCAAGCAAAAGTTGATTATGAAAAAGTGCTAATTGGTGGCGGTCAAACGTGGTATCGAGATGAGTTAGATTTAATTACGTCATGGTCTTATGAAGCTGATTGGGATAAAACCTGGTCGCAAAGTGGTGACTTGCTTGAGGAAGAGTATGAAGGCTTTTTAAGTTTTAAGGGGCAAAAGCAGTCTTTATTTAATATTGGTTTTATCCATCGTAAAGAAAGTTATTACGATGAATTTTACAATCAGAATATAGGTTATCTTTACACTTCGCTTAAACCGACAAAAGACTTGAACTTATCGTTTTATTTAGAATATGCAAGCCGTATTGACTATACAAATTTAGAGCTTGGCGATGTAATTAATACACAAACGCAAGCAGTTTGGGATATAAACGATCATTGGCAAGTGGATATAAGACACAGTTATAGTAAGTTAGATAACCCACGAGATGACCGCGTTTACACAGCTAATTTAGTCGATTTTAGACTGCATTATAAATTTAACATGCGATCAATGTTAAAGCTCATTTTACAGGTTGAAGATATAGACAGAAACAAAGACGCTTATTTTTATCAAGTAAGCAAAACAAATATAGACTATGGCAGCCAGCTTGTTTATTCGTATAAAATTAACGCACAAACGTTATTTTACCTAGGTTACTCAGATAGAGGGTATCAGGATGATACACTAGAAAATATTGAGCGCGACCAACGCACCTTTTTTACAAAAGTAAGTTACGCATGGCAGCTTTAAAAGCATAGATAGATTTAAGCTCACAAGCAAAATATACACATAAGCTGTTTGTGAGCAATCTATCAAATACATGGTCTGACTTTGCGGATACTTTGCGCTAAAAATAATTGCCTTAACGAATAAACAATAACTTAGCTATATTAAAATGAACAAAAAATAGCATACAAGTCATTAATAATTGCTTACAAACAAAAATAGGGGATATAATGAGCATTTAGTTATTAAGGATTAGTATTGTTAGGGAATTTTTCATGAACAAATTAAAGCATGTTGGATTAATTTCCTTAGTCACTTTGTTATTTTGCTTTTACCTAAATGCTGAATTAACGAGCCAAATAAGCCGTACCAATCTGTTTCAGTCTAATTTTAGTGTTAAAAAATTTGATATAAGCAGCACCAGTTTAGATATTGCCCCTTGGTATAACCCTGTTTTAAGCGGTCATTATACAATTGACAGTGCTTCTCAAACATTACTTCTTGTTAAAACAACGGATCAACATTTTATTGCGGCTGATTCAAACGCACTCATCTTGATGGTGTTAACGTCGCCTAAAAACATTATTATTTTCTTCTCTTGTATACTTTTGCTTGCTGTCTACATAAAAAAACAAAGCAGGAAACAAAATCATAAACATAAGCTAAGCCAACTTAATCTGCAGGCAAATAAACTTTTAGAGTCGTTTAACTTAGATATTGAACCTGCTCAAAACCCTAATGGTATTAGTAATTTAAGCAAATCTATCACGACCTTAAATATGCATGTAGTGAATTATGTGAAACAAACACAAACAAGTATATGCCAAGATAAATTAACACAACTCATCGATAGACATGCCTACATAGAGCATATTGGTAGGCACATAAATCAAACCGGTCAAAAAGAACTCAATTGTGCATTGTTGTTTATAGATTTAGATGGGTTTAAGCAAGTAAATGATTCATTTGGTCATAGTTTTGGCGACGAAATATTGGTGCAAGTTGCCACGCGATTAGCTAATGTGTTGCGTCACCATAAGTTGAGTAATATCAATTCTGCAAACCAGTTAGAACAAAATTTATCGCGTTTAGGCGGTGATGAATTCTCTATATTTATTGAATCGTTGGACGAAAGTGACAAAGTAGTCGACATAGCCAAGCAAGTACTTAGTGAGCTTGAAAAAGACTTTGTGCTTGGCAATAAGATTGTAAAAATTAGCGCAAGCATTGGTATTGCTACTTATCCAGAAAGCGCATCTACACCACAAGCACTATTACAACTAGCTGATGTAGCAATGTATCGTGCTAAAAGTGATGGTAAAGGTATTTTTAAAGTTTATTCTCCAGAAATGGGTAATAAAATGCGTCGCTATCATTACTTACTTGAAGAGCTTCGTTTAGCCATTGCATGCAAAGACTTTTATTTGTCTTTTCAGCCAATTGTGCACGTAGAAGATTGCATGATTGACTATTTTGAAGCGCTCACTCGATGGAATCACCCCGTTGAAGGTATGATCTCTCCCGCTGAATTTATTCCTATTGCTGAAGAATCAAATTTAATATTAGAGTTAGGTGATTGGATTATGCTTGAGTCATGCAGACAAATGGCTGCTTGGCACAATGCGGGTATGCGTAAAGTAAAAATATCAGTGAATATTTCCGGTATTCAGTTAAAACATCGTGATATATACGATTGGATCACAAAAATCCTCAAAAGTACGGGGTTACCGGCAACGTCTTTAATGCTTGAAGTAACAGAGTCTACCTTTATTCAGGCAAGCTCTAGAATTATTGATGAGTTGAGCAAGCTAAGAGAAGACGGTGTAACTATTGCTATAGACGATTTTGGTACCGGGTTTAGCTCTTTAAGTACGCTAGCAGATTTACCCATCGATGTTATAAAAATAGATCGCTCGTTTATTACACAAGCTAACAAAAGCAAAAAATATAACGATATACTCAATACAATTAGTGAGCTTGGGCAAAGATTGGGGCTTAAAATTGTCGCAGAAGGCGTTGAAGAAATCGCCCAGTTTGAGCTTGTGAAAAAATTAGGTGTGAGTTCAGTTCAAGGTTACTTAGTCAGTCGACCTGAGTCGTCAATTAATGTAGGAAATAAAGTGTTACGTAATAATAACGCTAATTTATCTGCATCTGGCTCTAGCGCCTGGGAAATTTCTAAATAAATGTGTTGCTAGGGCGTTTACTGGACAATTTTTTAATTAAGGCATAGCTTTAGTTAAACTAATAATAAAAACGAATGTAAAGGCTTAGATAATATGCATCGAAGCTCCCTAATCAAAGAAAACCTTAATGATACCGTTAGATTGCTTTACGAGAACGCTTATTCAGGTTTACTCGTCTCTTTATTTGCCAGCGCATGTATTGCTTTTAGTTTTAATAAAGGCGGATTGTTAAGCTATAACGACAAGCTAGTTTGGTGGCTTATTATGCTGCTTGCTTTGGGGATCCGTTTTTTAGATATTCGTCTATTTTTAAAAACAAACAAAACGGCTACCCAATTAGACCTACTAAAGTTTTCAACAGGCGTTATTATAACTGCCATTATATGGTGCAGTTATGCCTTGTATTTTCACACTTCTTTTGCCCCCCTAGAAGCCACAAGTATCATAATTATATTATCCGCTCTTGGTGGTGGCTCTGCCAATGTTTTGTCAGCACATAAGCTGACCTGTTTTGCTTATGCTTTTATTCTGTTATTTCCCTACGCTTTAGTGCTAATAATGTCTGAAGACTATTACGAAAATGTACTCGGCTTTTTGGGTATTGGCTATGGCTCAATTACCTTGTTAACTCTAAATAAAGCATCTGCATTTACACAACAGGCAATACATTTAAAAAATCAAAACAGCGATTTGCTAGAAAGAATGGAGCTAAGAGTTGACGCGCGTACTAAAGAAATAATGCATTTATCAAACTCTGATTCGCTAACTCAATTATTAAATCGAAATGCATTTTTAAATGATGCAAAAAAGAGAATTAAGCATTATCCAGACCCACCTTTTGCGCTATTTTTTATAGACCTAGATGGGTTTAAGAATATAAATGACGTGATGGGTCACAAGGTAGGCGATAATGTTTTAAGAAGAACAGCGAAACGTATTTCTGACGTGTGTGCTCATAATCAGCAAAAGTGCCGCTGGGGTGGCGATGAGTTTTTAATTTTAAGTGATTTTGTATGCAAAGAAAATACTTACGATTTTGCTAAAGAAATTATTGATGCAATTACGCAGGATCATCCAGAAACAGAGCACGGTGCACGGGTAGGGGCAACCATAGGTATTGCACTTTACCCAGAGCATGGTAGAGATCTGGATGCCTTAATTTTAAATGCCGATATGGCAATGTATCATCAAAAGAGAATGAATCGTGGGCAAATAAGTTTTTTTAGCGAGTCGCTTCGTTCAGAATTAGAAAGAAAGCGCCTACTTAGCGAAGAGCTTTTATCAGCGCTCATCAACAATTGTTTTTCGTTAGTATACCAGCCCATTATTGACTCTAAAACACATGATATTTATGCGATTGAGGCGCTTATACGTTGGCAATTGAAAGGAGAAAACATTCCTCCTGACGAGTTTATACCTATTGCTGAGCAGTATGGGTTAATTTCAAAAATAGGTTTTTGGGTACTCGAAACGGCATGCCAACAAGCACTTACTTTTCAAAAATTAACTCCAGATTTATCAGTCAGTATTAATGTATCTGTAATGCAGCTTAAGGAGATAGAGTTTGCCAGTAAGGTTAAAAGCATTTTGGCGGATTTAAATTTTCCTGCTCATAAGCTTCATTTAGAAGTAACTGAATCTGTATTTGCAAACGATAAGCATACATTTTTGTATGTGGTTAAATCATTACAAGAGTTGGGTGTTAGAATTTCAATAGATGATTTTGGAACCGGTTACTCTTCTTTATCAAGTATGCTTGATGTTGGTGTAGATATTGTAAAAGTAGATAAAAGTTTTGTTCAAGATGAGGATGAAAGAGGCTTAAGCATTGTTAACGCAGTAGTGCAAATGGCAAGTTCGCTTAATTTTAATGTTATTGCTGAAGGGGTTGAAACACCTTTGCAGTGCAAAAAGCTTACTCAACTTGGCGTAACGCATTTGCAAGGGTATTACTTTTCAAGACCGCTGACCTCAAGCGCATTAATTGAATATTTAAACAATAAAAAAGCCTCATAAAGAGGCTTTTTTCAGTTTAACGAACCTGGGTTGTGGTTCGCTAACTTTATGTACAGAGTTAAAATTAATTAATCTTTATAAATCAAATGTTCTTGAAATTGCTAGCACGATGCGCTCATCGGCGTAATCGTAGTCAAGGCTAGTATTTTCAGCTGCTACTTCAATACCGAAACCTTCGTAACTTGTTTGATAAGCAAGACGGTAGTGATTATACGATTTCTTTTGGTTTACATCCCAAGCCCATTTTTCACCGTCAAGTGAATTAGAGATATCAAAACTTGCACGTATTGCATGATTTGGTGCAAGTTCATAAGTATGAGCAATCATTGAAACTACATGGCCCGCACTTGTTCCAAAATAATCCCAGCTGTACCAAAAGTTAAGCTCTGTTTGGCCGTATTCACTTGCGTAACCAAATTTAGTGTAAACCTCTGGGTAATTTCCATCACTGTTATTACCTTGGTATGTGTAGTATGCAATACCGTAGTCAACGCTAAACTTGTCGTTTAATTGTACATAGCGACCAACATAGCCATCTAGTTCAAAATCAGTATCGTCACCAAAGTCAACGTTTGATGCCCATACACCGGCATACACGCCATTATCAAAAGCATAATCTAAACTTGCTTGTAATGCAGGGTCGTTATCTGTTTGGCTTACACCATTAAAAGTGTAATCTGATGCTGCTGTAATAGTTGTTGACCAGTCTGCAGCTGCCGTTGTTGATAAAAGAGCTAGTGGCAATGCTACTGCAAGTTGTTTTAGTTTGTTGTTCATTATAAATCCCTAACTTTGTGTCTCAATTTTAGTGTAGTCAATCTTGTTTGCTTTTGGTGAGCTATCAATACTATTAACGGTTTTAAATTTGCTATAGCCAATGAAGCCAGCACATAGGAAAAACAAGGCAATCACCAATGCGCCTACCCACTGTATTTGTAAAAACTCTAGCTTGAACAATAATGTTAATAATGAAAGAGCAAGTATGTTTCCAATCATATACTTCGCTTTACCAAAGCGTTTTACAGTGATGTTTAAATTATCTGTGTATAAACGCACTAACGAGTCGAGTGAATTAATTACAAACACAATACCTACAAATACCATGGCAAAGTTTTTAATGCCTTGCGTTGGAATACCCGCTTCATGATAGTGGTAAAGTACGCTGAACCAAATTGCGATTGGTATTGAAGGGAAAATCAACATAGCGCCAAGTACTTGGTAAGTTTTTAACCCGCCAACAAAACGAGAAGTAAACTGTCCAATCATAATACTCCAAGCAAACCACCAAAACAGGTAAAATTCATGGTAATCGTTAAGCGGTAAAACAAATTCATTTATGTTGGCAAAGTATGTGCCGATAGAGGCTAAGTTATCTGTGAATGCTGACATTTGACTGTCACCCAATACAAAGGCACCAGCCCACATAAACCCAATTAGTGCTATGAATAACCAAGTTGTAGAAATACTTAAAAATCGTACGTACTTAATATCTGTACTTGAATATACCGCAAAACAAATTGCTGCAAATACAATTAAGTAAAACTCAGAAACGACACTTGAACCATCACCAATTTCAGGTAAATACCATGGAAGGTTTGAAAGTAAAAGGTATGCGGTAAAAGCACACGTACCAATAATTACTACATTATTGATAAATTTAACCCAAGGAATTTCGAAAAATTTAACTTTAGGTTCTATTACACAGAAATAAAAACACGTAAGAAAGTAAAATCCCCAGATCAAAAATCCCCAGTAACCAAACTCAATGGCCAGTGGATTTGCAAACGCGTATTCTGGGCTTGCTTTTATGTCTGCATAACCTGCAAACTCAGTTAAAGGAAACATTATAAGGCCAACATCTAGGCCTGAGGTAAAGAGTATTGCTATAAAAGTAAGTGTTTTAACTGGTGTAACACCAACAACACGTACATTACCCCATTTTAATAAAATGATTGTAATTGCAAGTAGGGTAAAAATAATACCAGCATTAAGCCAAATGGTCATTGCTACCCTCCAATAGTGAGTTATTCATAAGCACTCCGTTTTTTATTGTTCAATCTTGCATTATTACAACATAACCAATTTATGTTGTTCGCCACTGCAAGGCTTATAGGGTTAGTCTGACGAGGCTAACCCTATAAGTAGCTGATTAAATTTTTGCTTCACGCTGTGTTTCTTGCCAATTTTGAGTCATAGCAACATCAGCATTTGCTTTTTGTAATGCAACATTTCCTAAAATGATGTCAGCCGCTTTTTCTGCAACCATAATCGTAGGCGCATTAAGGTTTCCGTTAGGAACCGTTGGAAAAATAGAAGAGTCAACAACACGTAAGCCTTCAATACCATGTACTTGGGTATTTGAATTAACTACTGCCATTTCGTCTTCACCCATTTTGCATGAGCAAGAAGGGTGGTAAGCACTTTCTACGGCTTGGCGTACAAAGGCATCTATTTCTTCGTCGGTTTGAATGTTTTTACCTGGTTGAATTTCTTCATCACGGTAATCATCAAAGGCACTTTGCTCAATAATGTCGCGAGTCAAACGCACACAGGCTCTAAAGCCTTCAATGTCGTCTTTGTGCTGCAAGTAATTAAACAAAATTTGTGGCGGTTGCTCAGGGTTAGCTGATTGAATAGTAACGCTGCCACGGCTTTTTGGTTTGTTATGACCTACGTGAACTTGAAAACCATGACCTGCAAATGCACTACGCCCATCGTATCGCATAGCCGCTGGTAAAAAGTGATACTGAATATCAGGCCATTCAACTCCAGGCTTTGAGCGGATGAATGCACATGACTCAAAGTGGTTAGTAGCGCCTAAACCTTTTCGAGTAAGTAACCATTTAGCGCCGATCAAGCCCTTGGAAATAAGACCCAATTTTCCGTTTAGTGTAATTGGCTGCTTACATTTGTATTGAAAGTAAAATTCAAGATGGTCTTGTAAATTTTGACCCACACCCGGTAAGTGGTGTTTAACTTCAACGCCTGCTTTTTCAAGGATGTCTTTATCGCCAATACCAGATAGCTGTAATATATGCGGAGAGCCAATAGGGCCTGCACTTAAAACAACCTCTTTTGCTGCATGTGCTGTTTGAACATTACCGTTTACCTTGTACTCAATGCCTGTGGCTTTTTTACCGTCTAGAATAACTTTTTGAGCAAGTGCGCCGGTAATTACAGTTAAATTACTACGTGATTTTACAGGGTCTAAATATTCACGAGAAGCCGAGCTGCGTACACCGTTTTTAACGGTCATGTGCATTGGGCCAAAGCCTTCTTGCTGTGACGCGTTATAATCGTCTGTACTAGCGTAACCGGCCTCTACACCTGCTTTTATAAACGTGGTGTACAACGGGTTTTGCATTTCGTTACCGTTATTAACGCCAAGTGGGCCTTTACCACCTCGGTATGTATTTTCACCAAGGTAAAAGCTTTCCGCTTTTTGAAAATACGGTAAACACGATTGGTAGTCCCAACCATTAGCACCGTGCTGTTGCCACTCATCAAAATCTTTTGCGTGGCCGCGTACGTACACCATGCCATTAATCGATGACGAGCCACCGAGTACCTTACCACGAGGGCAATGCATTTCACGGTTATCTAAGTACGGCTCTGGCTGAGTATGAAATTGCCAAGCATACTTGTCAGTATTCATAGGAATAGACAACGCCGTTGGCATTTTAATAAAAATACTTTTATCACTGCCACCGGTTTCTAGTAGTAACACTTTGTTGCTTGAATCTTCAGATAATCGGTTAGCTAAAACACAACCCGCAGATCCCGCACCAACAATAATATAGTCGTAATGATTACTCATAAAAGGGCGCCTTAAAATGGGCTTTCTATGTCGGCCATACCAACATAAATAGACTTGGTTTGCGTGTAATGATCAAGTGTTTCTATGCCATTTTCACGGCCAATACCAGATTGCTTATAACCACCAACAGGCATTTCAGCAGGTGAGTTACCATAGGCATTAATCCAACAAATACCGGCTTCTAATTGATGAATTACGCGGTGTGCGCGTTTAATATCGCTAGTAAATACGCCTGCAGCTAGGCCTAGGTGAGTACCATTAGCCCGTGCAATTACATCGTCTTCGTCTTCAAAAACGAGTACGCTCATTACTGGGCCGAATATTTCTTCTTTAACGATAGTCATTTCATCGTTGCAATCAATGAACACAGTAGGTGCAACAAAGTAGCCATTAGGCGCTGATTCAGGTGAAAGCGTTGAACCACCGGTAAGCAGTGTTGCGCCTTCTTCAATCCCTTTATTAACATAACTCATTACTAAGTCTTGATGCTTTTTAGAGATGAGCGCACCAAAGTTAGTGTTTAAATCTTGCGGGTCGCCCGCAATAATATTTTTCTCTGTTCGCGTTTTAAGCTCATCAATAAATTGCTGGTATATATTTTTATGAACGTAAATACGTGTACAGTTAGTGCAAATTTCGCCTTGGGTATAAAAGTTACCTAACATGGCTGCGCTTACTGCTTGCTCTATATTTGCATCATCAAACACAACAAGCGGCGACTTACCGCCAAGCTCCATGGTTACGTCTTTTAATGTACCTGAAGCACTTGCGACTACCTTTTTACCTGTGCCTACTTCGCCAGTGAACGACACTTTGTCAATCTCACTATGTGCAGTTAACCATTGCCCTACGTCACCTGCACCTTGAACTACGTTAAATACGCCAGCAGGTACGCCCGCTTCTATAAAAATTTCAGCAAGTTTAATAGCGCCTAGTGGCGTTTCTTCAGATGGTTTAAATATAAATGCGTTGCCAGCTGCAAGGGCTGGGCCTGATTTCCAACATGCTATTTGTAGCGGGTAGTTCCATGCACCAATACCGGCACAAATCCCTAATGGCTCTTTACGTGTATAGTAAAAGTCTTCGCCTACCATTTGTTGTTGGCCAACTTGCGCAGGTGCTAGGCCTGCAAAGTATTCAATTACATCGGCGCCGGTTTCTATATCAACACAGTTTGCTTCTTGCATTGGCTTACCGGTATCAAGCACTTCTATTAAGGCAAGCTCATCGTTACGTTCGCGAAGTATTGCCACAGCGTTTAATAAAATACGGCTGCGTTCAATAGGGGCCATTTTTGACCACTGTGCAAAACCTTGCTTTGCACTTTCAATGGCTGCGTTTTGAACAAATTCATCGGCAACTTCGACACTGTAAATAACTTCACCTGTTGCAGGGTTAGTTACATCAAAAGTTTCACCGCTTTGGTTAGCAAGAAAATGGCCATTAATAAAATTTTGATAGACTGGTGTGCTCACGCTAGGCTCCATATTGCTTGATGAGTGAATTTACATAGCTTTTTGCTAGAGTTTCACTGTGTTTAAACTGGTTTTTGTCTGATTTACTCAATACTGCTCTCAACCATAGGCCATCAATCATAGCGGCGCTAAGTTCAGCAGCTTGTTTTGCTTGCTCAATAGGCATTAATTGCTTAAATGAGAATGCTAAATTACTTTGCAAGCGTTTACTGTTTACATTTTGCAGTCGGTGAAGTTCGTCATCGTGCATTGATTGCGCCCAAAAGCTCAACCAAGTTTTAGTTGTATCACTGCGCTGTTGTACAAGCGCAAAGTTAGCTTCAACAATAAACATAAGGCGCTGTGTAGCGCTGGTGTTGTTGCACACTTTTTCAATAAGGTCTTTTTTAAGATTAGAAAGCAAATAACGAACAGTTGCTTCTATTAAACCCTGCTTTCCACCAAAGTAATGACTAATAATGCCTGACGATAAACCCGCATTTTTACTGATGCTGTTAATAGTGGTTGCTTGTAATCCACGCATCGCCACTGACTCAATTGTCGCGTCAATTAACTGTTGACGCCTGACCGGTTCCATTCCAACTTTAGGCATAATTTTTATTAATTGAACGTTCAATAAAGATAAGCTTAAGGTAATAGCTCTAACAATTCAAGGGTGAAGTAAATAGTCAGATACTAAAATGTAGATGAATTATTAATAAAACCAACAGGAGAAGTACTTAAGCAAATAGATGCAATAGATGGTTAATTACCATTTAAAACAGTGGTTTAAATGTTGTTTTAGAAATGCTTAAGAGTGTAATTATATCTTTACTCCTTGTTATCAAATAAAAGATGAATAAATTTATTTGAGTGGTAATAATTAGAGTACTAATAGTATTTTTTTAATCCAAGTGAGCACAAACACAACAATTACTTAGTGCACTAATAACTTAGGGAAGGTTAGTATTACTAGGGGCGCGGTAAGGCAACTAGCTCTGGCTAAATAATATTAACCACGCTAATTTGGAAATTACCTGAGGCTTTTATCTGGCTTGTATAGATGTTATTTAGTATAAATAATAGCTATTATTGTTCGCTAATCACGCCTTTGAATAGAAGGGGGTAACGTCTTAGGCGATTTCCAATATAGTCGTCAGCTAGTATTTGTTCACAAATAAAATTAACATCATCACTTGCCTCAAATACCCAGTCAAAGCGTTCAATTGCGAGTAAAAACCCCCGTTTTAAATGGCGTTGGCTTCTGTATTGTTCCAAGTTTTCTTGAATGACGGCGAGTTTTGATGGATCTGATTTAAGCGCAGCTATTACCTGATTAATAAAGGCTGTATTGAGCTTGCTGTCGCTGCGCTTTCTTACTTTTCTTGGATACATTATTCCTCGTTAGCAATATTGTGTAATTTTTTTAAGAAATCATCTTTATGTTTATCGTGCTCGTAATCAAGATGATAAGTGTTATGAAACCCAAAGCGTAATAGTACGCCACTACCTTGTAAATAAATTGTGTATCCATCTATATCTGAAAATGCAGTAACACCTTGATAATGCTTACCTTCATCGTTCATTTCTCCGCGTTTTTGTATTCGCTCGTACACGGCAAGTATTTGTTTATTGTCGAGTTCATTTTTCATATTTTGCACCTTTAATTTCAAATTCAATACGTATTAGATATGAGGGTCGATCAGCTTAAAACAACAGATAAAATTGATTGATAATACTTGGCGATTTACTGTTTATAAATTATGCTCATGGTTCATTTTTTATTGAGCTTTCACCATGATAGACAAGGCGTTACTGCTTAAAACTCGTGAGTTATCAGACCAACTAATTGCACTTCAAACACCTATTCGAATTCTTGATGCAATAAATTGGGATAAACAGATCAAAGAGGAATTTTTTAGGCAAAAGTGTCAAAAAAACCCTCTAATAGATCGTGCATACTACCAACAGCGCGATTTAGGCTTTGTGCCTAGCGAGTTGCGTCAAGCGTTTTCAACATTACACCGAAACATTATTAACCAGTTAGGTCAGTTAAACCCCATTTCTCAATATATGGGTAAAATGTGTGGCGAATATAAAACGGTATTAAGTATGTTGGAGTACCGAGGTACTCCTGAATTTCATGATTTATCAGTTGAGCTTTTTGGTCATCCTAAAGATTTATTCCATGCGGGTGAGCCTTCACTCTCCGAGCTTGCGAATATGCTAGAGCAACCACTGCAAAATTTATTAATGGCCGACATTTTACCCGATGATCCTAAAAATATAGATGCTAGCGACGCGGTGCGAATTTTATCAGAGCAAGTTAATGCCAGTATGCCAGGTATAAATGTAGAGGTTATGTTGAGCGATGGGATTGTAAGCGACGCAGCAGCAGGTGCTAACAATATAAAGCTAAACCAAGATGTTAAATTTTCACAACGTGAATTAGATATATTAGAAGTACATGAAGGGTGGATTCATGTGGGCACGACTCAAAATGGTTTAGCCCAACCTTATTTAACCTGTTTAAGTAAGGGCACACCAAGCTCAACAGTAACACAAGAGGGCTTAGCAGTATTAACTGAAATTATTACTCTAAAATCTACCCCTAGGCGCTTATCGAAATTAGTTAATCGGATTCAAGCGGTCACCAAAGTAATTGATGGGGCTGAATTTGTTGATATATACCGAGATTACGTAGCTCAAGGAATATCTAAAGACGATAGTTATACGTTGGCTCAGCGTGTATTTAGAGGCAGCACAGCAACAGGATTACCGTTTACTAAAGACATTGCCTACATAAAAGGCTTTGTTTTAGTGTATAACTTAATACGTGTGGCAATTCAGTTAGGGCGAATCGATCAGTTACCGTTGTTATTAGTCGGTAAGTTGTCTATTGATGATTTTAGATTAATTTCCCAGCTTCATGATTTAGGTGTGATTGAAAGCCCTAAGTTTGTTCCCCCGCATTTTAAAGATTTACGCGGACTAGCAACATGGTTGAGTTTTGGGCGCTTTATTGGTGACTTATCTTTTGAACAACTAGAAAACGACTATAAACCCTTGTTTTTATGATGTAGGTATTTTATCTGCATGCTTAAGTTCGTGAGCATAAAAAAGCCCGTAAGGGCTTTTTTTTGTTTTCATCAAATTAGCGTGCGTTAGTGCTTTCAAATATTTTATCAGCAGACGCTGCGACAAAGCCTGTGTAAAGCTCGCCATCGGCTTTCGGGTATCTAATTGCAAACTCATAAAAACAACTAGGAATGCGTAACTCGCCATCACTGAACATAACGGCGTAATCATCAGCAAGTGTTGATGATTGCTCTAGTAACACCTCAGGTGAGCCTTTTACTTCGCCGCCTGATGTATTAAGCGCAAAGCCTGCATCTTTAAGCGCTTGGTTAACATCGTGAATGTTATCAAACTTGGCAAGCATATTAATATTTACAGTAAAGTGGTTTGCACGGTAGCCCCATGCCGACATCCACGCTGCGTACTCGCTTTCTGCTAATAACTGCTTGTAGGTTTCACCGCTTACTTGCCAATGTGTACCTGAATATAAAAAGTTATCAGCCGTTACAGCACTTTCATCAATTTGATTTACCATATCGGTAACAATAGCTTGTAACTCTGGCGAGCACTTTTCTACTAATAACTCAGAGATAAATACTTTAGGTTGCTTAGGATCGCTGTGTTCGTAGTGTTTAGCGTATAGCTTTTTAGCTTCAAAGTGGTATTCGCCGCACTCTGTGTAACCTAACGCTAAAAAGTGTGCTGCTAGTTTTTCAAGGCCTACTTTTTCTATATTGAACGTACGTAGCGCAATATGGTCGTTAATTATGTCGTCTTTTTGGGTTGAACCTAAAAGGTCATGAATTTTATCTGCCGATGGGGTAACTGCTAAATAGTTATCCCATAGGTTTTCAAATAATGTATTTACGTTGGTATGCATGTTAAATCCTTAAAAATGGGTATTATTCTATTACTAAGCCAGGTGCTAAAGTTTGCGGTAAATTCACTTTTTCTGATTCAACCGACGCAACAGGGTAAGCGCAGTAATCTGCAGCATAATATGCGCTAGCACGGTGATTACCACTTGCACCAATACCACCAAACGGGGCAGTACTAGAAGCACCTGTAATAGGGCGGTTCCAATTGACAATGCCAGCACGAATACGTTTTAAAAAGTGGCTGTAATCATCTTCGTTATCGCTAAGTAAGCCTGCTGATAAACCAAAGCTGGTGTTATTAGCCTCTGCTATTGCGCTGTCAAAGTTGTTGTAGCGGTAAACTTTTATAAGCGGGCCAAAGTGTTCTTCATCTGGCATGTTAGCGATATGTGTAACATCAATAATACCTGGGCTTACAAAGCCTGTGCCTGCTTTTAGCTGCTTAAGCTCAACGAGTATTTCGCCGCCGCTTTCAACTAATTCTTTTTGCGCAGCAACCATACCAAGGGCTGCTCTTTCGCTTATCATTGCACCCATAAATGGCTGGTCAGTTGCAAAGCTGTCGTCAACAACAATATTTTTAGTCGCGCTAATAAGTTTTTCTAAAATGGCATCGCCATTGGTTGAATTCTCGATAAAGACGCGGCGTGCACAAGTACAGCGCTGGCCAGAAGTAATAAAGCCAGATTGAATAATATCGTGCACTGCAGCGCTTACATCGGCAACATCTTTAACTATTAATGGGTTATTACCGCCCATTTCAAGTGCTAATATTTTACCTGGGTGGCCTGCAAACTGTTTATGTAGTAAATGGCCGGTGTTTGAGCTGCCGGTAAAAAATAAGCCGTCTATGTTTTTATGTGAAGCAAGTGCTTTACCTGTTTCTACCTCACCTTGCACTAGGTTAATAACACCTGCTGGTAAGCCCGCTTTTAACCAAAGTGCTAAAGTAAATTCAGCAACGTGAGGTGTAAGCTCAGATGGTTTAAATACCACGGTGTTACCCGCTAAAATAGCCGGTACGATATGGCCATTAGGTAAATGCCCAGGGAAGTTGTAAGGACCAAATATAGCTACAACACCGTGTGGTTTATGGCGTATAAAGGCTTTAGCACCCGGCATTGGGTTTTCTGTTGTGCCGGTGCGTTCATTATAGGCTTTGATAGAAATGGCTACTTTACCAGTCATAGCGCCTACTTCTGTTCGTGTTTCCCAAAGAGGCTTGCCGGTTTCGCGCGCTATAATGGCTGCAAATTCTTCGCTGTGCTCTTTTAATTGTGCTACAAAGTTTTCAAGTATGGTAATACGCGATTCAATTGGCGTATCGGCCCACTGTAATTGTGCGGCTCTAGCTGCATTAATTGCAGAATCTACTTGCTCGGCATTTGCGCCATTACCTTGCCATACAACTTCGCCGTTACTTGGGTTAACAGAGTTAAAAGCGGGGCCTTGGCCTGTATGCCATTGGTTATTTATAAGGTGTGTGTTCATATTTGTTTTACAGGCGGAAAAAACGCGCTGCATCTCCTTGGGATAGATTAAGGGCATCAGCCACTTCTTGGCTTATTACTAATGTGTGCTTAGCGTGGTTATAGTGGGCGTGCTGGGTAAAGGTTGCTCTAAACCCACTTACACCTTGATTGCAAACGGCTAAAGTATCTGAGCTGGGCTGGCTAATATGCTCCAGCTCGCCAATTGTTATAGGGCATACTTGAGACTCACGAACACTGCGAATATTACCAAGCTTAGCTTCTACCGTTGGCCCTGCATCAAACAAATCAACGTAGCCACGATGCTCAAAACCTTCTTTTTCGAGCAGTTTGAGCGCCGGTTTAGTTTTATCATGCACGTTGCCAATCACTGCTTGGGCTTTTTTACTGAGTAGGTTGACGTAAATAGGGTATTTAGGCATTAATTCACTAATAAACACTTTATCGCCAAGCCCCACTAAGTGATCAGCCTGAGGAAACTCAATACTAAAAAAGTGCTCTTGCAACCACTGCCAAAACGGTGAGTGACCATCTTCGTCGCTTACGCCACGCATTTCAGCAATCACGGTATCGGCAAAACGCTCGCTGTGCTGCGCCATAAATAAAAAGCGTGAACGTGATAAAAATCGACCGGTTAAACCTTTGCGGCTGTTTTCGCGCAAAAACAAAGTACATATTTCAGAGCATCCGGTGTAATCGTTACACATGCTTAAAATATCTACGGTGTTATAAACATTAAGTGTAGGCGAGTGGTGTACTGTTTTACCTAAATGGTAATGGTACAGCGGCACCGATAAGCCAACAGCGGCTTCTATGGCGGTAGTACCAATGACTTCACCTGTTTCGCTATCTTCTAGAACAAATAGGTAGCTCTCATCTAACGGCTGGTTGATATTTTTAGCAAAGCTTTTTTCGGCGCGGTCTATTTTGTCTTTTAATTGCTCATCATCCACAGGCAGTGAGGTAAACCCATGGCCCGATTCAATCGCAATTTGCTTAAGTGCAGCAAAGTCATCAGTGGTAATAGGACGTAATACTTGCATTTATTACTTGCTCCAACAGCGCGCCCTGAGGCGCGCTTAATTAAATTAGCCGTTTACTACGTCGCTTACTGCTTTTTCAAAGCGTGCTAGGCCTTCTTTAATATCTTCAAATGGAATAACTAAAGAAGGGGTAAAACGAATGACATTCATGCCCGCAACAAGGTTCATTAAACCATTGTTAGCACTGGCAACTAAAAAGTCGCGTGCGCGGCCTTCAAATTTATCGTTTAATACCGCACCAATAAGTAAACCTTTACCACGTACTTCGCTAAATACGTTGTATTTTTCGTTTATAGCGTTTAAGCCATCGCGGAATAACTGTTCGCGCTCTTTAACGCCGTTCAGTACATCCGGTGTATTTACGGTATCAAAGGCAGCTTCTGCTACTGCACAGGCAAGTGGGTTGCCACCGTACGTAGAGCCGTGCGTACCTATTTTTAAATGCTCTGCAATAGCAGTGCGTGTGATCATAGCACCTATAGGAAAACCACCACCTAACGCTTTAGCGGTTGTTAAAATATCGGGTACTACCCCTAAGCCTTCGTAAGCGTATAAATCGCCAGTGCGGCCAACGCCTGTTTGTACTTCATCAAAAATTAGTAGTGCATTGTGTTTAGTACATAACTCGCGTACTTTTTTAGCAAATTCGTCGGTAGGTGAAATAATACCGCCTTCACCTTGAAGTGGCTCCATCATCACGGCACATGTTTTATCACTGATAAGTGATTCAAATGCTTCGATATTGTTGTAATCACAATGCATAATGTCGCCAGGTTTTGGGCCAAAGCCATCAGAGTAAGCAGCTTGTCCACCCACCGTTACAGTAAAAAATGTACGACCGTGAAAACCTTTGTTAAACGCTATAATTTGTGACTTTTCTTCGCCGTGTACGTCAAGTGCAAAACGACGAGCAAGCTTCAGAGCCGCTTCGTTAGCTTCTGCACCTGAGTTTGCAAAATACACTTTATCAGCAAATGTCGCTTCAACCATTTTTTGTGCTAAACGCAGGGCTGGCTCGTTAGTCATTACATTTGATAAGTGCCAAATTTTCTCACCTTGCTCTTTTAGCGCATTAACAAGCGCTGGGTGACAGTGGCCTAAACAATTAACGGCAATACCGCCTGCAAAATCAATAAACTCATTGTCATTTTGATCCCATACACGTGAGCCTTCGCCTCGCACTGGAATAACTGCCGACGGGTTGTAGTTTGGCACCATTACATCGTTAAATAAGTCTCTTGTTACTTGCATTATGTACACCTAAAAATTGTGAATATTGAATAAAGATTAGCAAAATAAAAACGTTAGCGTTTTCTCAGCTAGATAATTTTTGTTATTAGTGGTTATTATCGAAGGTTATAGGTTAAATTTGCAGTGCTATTTTGTGAAAATTGATTACAATAAAAGTCAAAATAACGAAATCAATAAGCAATATGATAACTCCACAAGATGAAAAGTTACTTTCTGTCCTTAAAACCAACGCCAGAGCGAGTATTTCTGACTTAGCTAGAATCCTTAATTTATCGCGTTCTACAGTGCAAAGTAGGATGCTTAAATTAGAAGAAACGGGTGTTATTAAAGGCTATAGCGTTGATTACGGCGATGCTTTTTTAAGTAAAATGGTATCGGCACATGTGTCAATAAAGGTGATTCAAAAGCTTACTACTAAGACGAATATTGAGCTAAAGCAAATAGATGCGATATCACAGCTTTATGCTATAAGTGGTGAGTTTGACTTAATTGCAGTTGTACAAGCACAAAACTTAGAAAAACTCAGCCATTTACTCGATGATATTGGTAATTTAGATGGTGTGGAACGCACAACTTCTTCGGTTATTTTAGAAACCAAGTTTAAACGTTGATGTACTTCCTATGTAAATTTATGTTTTATTGCACTATGGGAGAGCGCGTTTAACAACCACTTTTTTTGCTTTATCAAGTTTTATAAAGTAGGCATTACCACCAATTCCTTTAAACTCCTCGTCGGTGAATACAATTGTACTATCGTCATAAAAAGTGATGGCTTCTTTTTGCGTAACGATGCCTAAATCTATTTTAGACACATCACCAGAGAAAAACTGATCACCTTTAAAGTTCTCAAATAACCAAATACTGGTAGAGTCGAGTAGTACTAGTTTTTTACGATCTGGGCTTAACGCTGCAGAGGTTATCCAGCACAGTCTTTCCATTGTTGTACAGGTTTTAAAAGATCCTATTAATTGGGCTTCAAAGTTAGCAGCGTGGTCGCCTACTTTGTATAAATTTGTAATGCCATCAAAAGGTTCTGTGCGGTTTTTAGTGAATAAATAAAGGTGGCGACCCAAGGCTACAAACGCTTCTAGATCAAAATTACGATTACTTGGTTTTATTGGATTGCCATCCATTTCAGGATACGTAAACTTTATTATTTCGGCATGTGTTGTATCGGTTTTGATATCAATTGGATTCTCTATTTTATAAATAGTAAGCCAACGCCTATCATTTTTATTGTTGCCAAAATCACCTAAAAAGAAATGACCAAATTTATTTTGAGTCATGTCTTCCCAATCAATGTTTTTAGCATTAGATACTAAAATTTCTTGCGCAATCGACCCATCTTTATTTAAGCGGTAAAGCTTTGGATCGTCACCCCCATCATTAATTGCCCACAAGCGATCGCGCTTATCAAATTCAATGCCTGATATTTCTTTGAGTTTAGGGTCGAATGAAATTTCCTTTTTACTATATAAGGTGTAGATTGAGGAAATAATAAACACTGCGACAACTAAAAAAATGAATGTCGTAGTTAATAAAATGCTTTTTTTCAACATGAAATTTACGATATTTCAGAGCGTTAAATTGATGTGTATTATCACTGATGTGAATACGTAACAAAAGCAGTTTATTGAGTAAGCTCTCTCATTACTTCAAACCAAATCATCAGTGTAATTAAGATAAGTATTAAATGGTTAAAATCGCTCCAATTGGTTTGAAAATTGCTCTGTAATGTATATGCAATTCTTAATGTCTATATTTTACACTTTATGCACTAATAAAGTGCGATAAGTAAGATTGCCTGCACTGTAATAAAGCGTAAACAAAAGTTTGCTTTACTACGGTTAGCTTAAAGTTTGACTGAATACATTCCCACATCGCCAGCTTAAAAATAGGCCCTGTGGCAATAATTAAATACCTTTTACTGTTTAGTTGGAGCCTACTATGTTGCACAAACGATTTTTTAAAACAAAAGATGAAGCGGAAATCACCTTTGAATTTACTCACCCAGATGCGCAAGAGGTCTGCTTAATTGGCGAGTTTAACAGTTGGCAGCCCGTGCCAATGAAGCTTAATAAAAAACAAGGTGTGTTTAAATGCAAACAACGCCTTCCTCTTGATCAACAATACCACTTTCGTTATTTAATAAATGGCGAATTTTGGGATAACGATCATAAAGCAGACGCTTATGAGGCTAACAGTTTTGGAACTGAAAATAGTATTGTTAACACCCAACGTATTAATTAAGGCCTGTAAATGAACGAACTTTCGCAGTTGTTTTACTTACACGGTATTGGTTATGAGTTTACTAAATACACAGGCGAGCAGATATTTTTCAGTGAAGATACACGTAAGCGTGCCCTGCAATGTTATGGTGTTGATACCAACAACTATAACAAAATAGCTCAATTAAATTACAAGCTCGATGTAGAGCCTTGGATGCAGCTCTTGCCCAATGTAAGTTTAATTGAGCAAACAGACTTTTATTTAAAAGTGAAAATAGATGACAGACAACGTAGCCAAACTGCATCAGTAAGTGTTGAACAACTGGGAATAAAGTGTGAATTTACTAACCTTGATGATTTAATAATTACAGGTGAATACCACTTTAATGGCGTCCGTTATATTGAAATTGCACTGCCTTTACCTTCAATACCAATAGGGTATTACCACGCAGACATTACAGTAGGCGAACAGCACGCAAGTACTGAGATCTGGTCTGTGCCCGAGCGTGTTTTTCAAGTTGAAGATACAAAAAAAACGGGGTTGTCGGTTCAGTTATATACGCTTAAAAATAATGAAAGATTGGGAATTGGCGACTTTTCAGATTTACTCACGCTAGTTGACTTGTGCTGTGAGCAAAATATGGATTACATTTTGCTCAACCCTCTGCATTTGTTGTTTTGCGACATGCCTGAGCGTGCAAGCCCATACAGCCCTAATAGTCGTGCGTTACTGAACCCTTTATACATTTCTGTTGATTTGTGCGAAGACAGTAAAAACAATGCTGAATTAGCAAAAATTATGCAAAGTAATGAGGCGACCTCTCTTTTAAATAAAAGCGGACAGTTTATTAATTACGAGGATGTTAGTTGCGTTAAATATAAATTATTTAAAGCACTGTACAACCATTTTGAATTAACAGCCAGTAAGCTTCGTCGTGATGCATTCAATACTTTTTGCGATAAACATCAGCCCACCTTACAAACAATAGATTCACAAACCCCTCTTTTTGATTATTACCTACAGTGGCAAGCGCATCTTCAACTTGGTTTATGTCAAGAGCGGTGTATGAAAGGAGGTATGGCAATAGGTCTGATTAATGATTTAGCTGTTGGGTGCGCTGGCGATGGTGTTGAGTTCAAATCACAACAGTCATTATTCGCCGATAATGCCAGTGTGGGTGCACCGCCTGACCCTTGGGCTGAGGGCGGTCAAGATTGGGGGTTACCGGCTTTAAACCCGCAAAGTTTAGCACACAATAACTACTCATTTTACCGTTCGTTAATTCGTGAAAATATGCAGAATGTAGGCGGGCTAAGAATCGACCATGTTATGGCTATTCGCCGCTTGTGGTGGTGTTTTGAAAATAATGGTCAGCGTGATGGTTGCTATATTTATTACCCCTTTGAACATTTGCTGGCTATTTTGAAAATAGAGTCGCATATTAACCAAAGCATAGTTATTGGTGAAGATTTAGGCATTGTTCCTCCAGAAGTAAAGCATGCATTATCAAGTAGTGGTATTTTTACAAACAGTTTATTTTATTTTGAAAAGCAAAACGATGGTGATTTTTTACCGCTACACGAATTACCCTCTCAGTGTTTATTGATGATTGCAAATCACGATGTACCGCCCTTTACAGGCTGGTGGCAGCACGATGACATAGCTATAAAACAACAATATCACTTAATTGACGACGAACAATCAACGCAAATTACCAACCAGAGAATCGATGAAAAAACGCGATTGCTTCGTTTTATCAATGCTACAGCTAATCTTACATTAACAATACACAGCGATGCTAAGTCGGTTTACCGTGCGCTTTGCCAGTGTTTAGCCGGCTCAGATTCTCGATTGTTTGCACTACAAATAGATGATTTAGATGAACAGCAATATCCGGTGAATATTCCTGGTACAGACAAAGAATATCCAAATTGGCGACGTGTATTAACACATACATGTGAAGAAATTTTTGCTAACAACGCCACGCTTTTAGCTGCAATCGATTCAATAAGGAAGGGTTAAATGAGCAGTACAGCTTCAAATAGTTCGGCATTACGTAAATCTCAATGCGCTGACTACGATGCCCAAGTTAATGCACTTAACATAGGGCGATTTAAAGACCCATTTAGCTTTTTAGGTGCACATAAAGTAAGTGAATCAAATATAGAAGTGCGTGTATATTTACCTGGTGCTCAACATGTTTCTTTGTCAATTGACAATCAAATAGTCGAAACGCAAAGATATAAACACAGTGATTTATTTATAGCCCGTGTAAGTCATTTGCCTACCTCGCCTTATTTATGTACAGCTAAATATAGCGACACTTCGACTACGTTTTTTGATGAATATAGTTTTAACAGTGAGCTTGATACAGATGCCATGTACTTATTCAACGAGGGCAGTTTAGAGCATGCATACTTGCACTTTGGCGCGCACTTTACCAACCAGCAAGATGTAGATGGTGTTCGTTTTTGTTTGTGGGCACCTAATGCAGCCAGCGTTTCAATTATTGGTGAGTTTAATTTTTGGCAAGCGAATCGACATTTTATGCGTTTTCACCCTGCCAGTGGTGTATGGGAGTTATTTATTCCCGAGCTTAAAGCAGACATGTGCTACAAATTTGCCATTACAGCGCAAAGTGGTGAGGTAATAGAAAAAGCAGACCCTTACGCTTTTAAAATGCAACAGGCTCCAGGTACCGCGAGTGTTCTTCAATACAAACCAGAGGCAATAGCGTTAAGTGAACAAGCAATAAGCAATAGGCAAAAGCGTAATCATATAGACGCACCAATCAGTATCTATGAGGTGCATTTAGCGTCGTGGCAGCGAGGTGAAGGTAATCGGTATTTGAGTTACACCGAGCTTGCCGACAAACTCGTTAGTTACGCACTTGAGATGAACTTTACCCACTTGCAGCTTATGCCCATAAGTGAATACCCGTTTGACGGTTCATGGGGCTATCAGCCTGTTGGGCTGTTTGCTCCAACCAGTCGTTTTGGCGATTACAATAGCTTTAAATATTTTGTAGAGCAATGCCATAAATATAACGTAGGGATTTTACTTGATTGGGTTCCGGGACATTTCCCAAGTGATCCCCATGGTTTACACCGATTTGATGGTACGCACTTGTACGAACATGCCGATATGCGCCAAGGCTTTCATCCAGATTGGAATACTTATATTTATAATTATGACCGTCCAGAAGTTAAGAGCTTTTTGATTTCTAATGCAATGTATTGGCTTCATCAATTTGGCTTAGATGGTTTAAGAGTAGATGCCGTTGCGTCAATGTTGTACTTAGATTACAGCCGTAAAGAAGGTGAGTGGATACCTAATTGCTATGGCGGTCGCGAAAACCTTGGTGCAATTGAATGCCTCAAACAGGTTAATTTACGCAGTTATAAAAACAACCCTGGCATTATGATGGTGGCAGAAGAGTCGACTGCTTGGCCAGGTGTTACGCAGAGTGTTGAGCATAATGGCCTAGGCTTTGGCTATAAATGGAATATGGGGTGGATGAACGATAGCTTGTTGTATATGCAACGTGACCCACTTTATAAGCAACATCACCATCACGAAATCACGTTTTCGATGGTATATGCATTTAGTGAAAACTTTATTTTACCGCTGAGTCACGATGAAGTTGTTCATGGGAAAGGCGCGCTAATTGAAAAAATGCCGGGCGATGATTGGCAAAAATTCGCAAATTTACGTGCTTATTATGCATTTATGTGGGCACACCCAGGTAAAAAGTTGTTATTTATGGGGGGGGAAATAGCTCAACGTGCTGAGTGGGGGCATGATCATTCTATTGATTGGCATTTACTAGAACATGAAAGTCATAAAGGTATAAAGCAGACAGTAAAAACGTTAAATGAGGTTTATAAAAATCAACCCGCGCTGTATGAACTTGACTCAAGTGCCGCAGGATTTGATTGGATTGACAACAATAATAACGAGCAAAGCATTTTAAGCTTTGTACGTTACGCTAAAAATGCCCATAACTTTGTAGTTGTGATTGCCAACTTTACGCCTATGTCATATCAAGAATATACCTTAGGCGTTCCGAGCAAAGGCGTTTATAAAGTAATAATAAACACAGATGAAAGCGAATTTTTTGGCTCGGGTATTAAAGTATCGCAAAACCAATCAAATACTGTTGTCACTAACGACAATCCTCAACATGGTTTTAACCAAAGCATCACTATTGCTATGGGTGGCTTAACAACAATTTATTTGCAAAAGGTACAAGATGAGTAATCAATTTGAAGTAACTCACGGCCTTGTTGAGCCTCTTGGCTCGAGCTTGCATTTAAACGGTGTTAATTTTTCATTGTACGCGCCAAAAGCGACACAAGCGTATGTGTGTTTATTTGATAAAAGTGGCCACTCTGAAATACTAAAAGTGGCTATGAATATAAATGAAGGTGGTATTTGGAGTATTCATATTGCACCTCTCACCACTGGGGCACTTTATGGGTTTAGGGTTGAGGGCGAATATAACCCTGATACTGGCTCGCTATTTAATGAACATAAATTATTAATTGACCCTTACGCAAAAGATTTATTTGGTGAGTTTACATGGAGTGAACGCCATTATGGCCAAATGCCAATAGGCACCAAAAGTACCGTTAACAATGCCATTGATTTACCAAAATCAAAAGTGTCATCAATTGATTTTTATGAACATAATAAACCGAATCACAGATGGTCTAAAACAGTTATCTATGAGTGTCATGTAAAAGGGACTACGTGTCGTCATCCTCAAATACCTAAGGCACTGCAAGGCAAATTTTTAGGATTGAGCCACCCGCATTTTATTGACCATTTAAAAAGTTTTGGTGTAACAGCAATAGAGCTACTCCCTGTGCATGCTTTCATTAGCGAGCAATTTTTAACAGGCAAAGGCCTACAAAATTATTGGGGATACAACACGCTTAACTTTTTCACTCCTCACAAAGACTATTTGGTAAACGACGATATTAACGAATTTAAACAGATGGTTAAGGAGCTTCATGCTGCAGATATTGAAGTTATTTTAGATGTTGTTTACAACCATACAGCTGAAGCGGGTAATGATGGCCCCATATTGTCGTTGCGCGGCTTAGACAACCTTGCTTATTACCGCACAGCAGAAGCACAACCCAATGTATACATAAACGATACGGGGTGTGGTAACACCATTAATATAGATCACCCAAAAACCTTGCAGCTCGTACTCGATAGCCTGCGATATTGGGTTGAAGTAATGGGTGTCGATGGTTTTAGATTTGATTTAGCAACAATACTGGGCCGCTCAAAGGCTGGGTTTAGTTCAGCGCATACGTTTTTACAAACTATTGCTCAAGACCCTGTTTTAAATAAGGTAAAGTTAATTAGTGAGCCATGGGATATTGGCCCTGGTGGGTATCAACTCGGGGCTTTTCCTCCACCTTGGCGAGAGTGGAATGACCAATACCGAGATGTAATTCGTCGTTTTTGGAAAGGCGATGAAGGGATTATAGCCAACGTAGCTAAACGCTTACATGGCTCGTTTGATATATTTGAGCATAGCCAACGAGGCCCACTCAATAGCATAAACTTTATAACCAGCCATGACGGATTTACCCTTGCTGATTTAGTGAGTTACGAGCATAAACACAATGAAGCAAATGGCGAGCAAAACAGAGATGGCCACAGTGCTAATTACTCATTTAATTGCGGGGTAGAAGGCTTTAGCAATGATGAGAAAATAGCCGCATTAAGATTACAACAACAAAAAAACTTTTTACTCACATTAATCCTTTCTAAAGGTGTGCCTATGATTGCTGCAGGCAGCGAAATGGCACATTCTCAAGGGGGTAATAACAATGCTTATTGTCAAAATAATCGCACGAGTTGGCTTGCATGGAAAGACTCACAGCTGAATCATTCTTTAACGCGTTTTATAGACGATGCCCTTAAAATTAGACGTGCACATAGTGCGTTTAAACACAGTGTATTTTTAGACGATATAGACGAGCGCTTTACTGTTAAATGGTTTACCGAAACAGGTGACACTATGACAGATTCGCATTGGCATGAGAATTCGCGTCAATTTTTAATGTATAGCTTGCTTGATAAGCAGAATAAACACGCATTACTTATTGTATTCAACGCTAATAAAAAATCAGTCAGTTGTCAGTTGCCTCCATCACCTATTAATGCGCAGTGGCAAATGGTTTTATCAAGTGTAAATAATGCATCTTTAACAACTCACCAAGATGCACCCGTTGAAATTTCTGCACAAAGTAGTTGGGTTTTTAGTGCTAACTTAGAGGACGTAGCTAATGGCTAAGCAAGTTGAACAAGTATGTGTTGTAAAGGGGTGGCAAGAAGGCCCAGTAATAGACGAAAGTACCTTAAAAGATGATTTAACGCGCCATTTTTATTACACCCTAGGGCGAGACAAAGTTGGAGAGTCGCAGCTGTATTTGTACCATGCATTAGCATTGACGATTCGCGATCGTTTAGTGGCACGGTGTCGAGAAACGAATAAAAAAATCAAACAGCAAAAAAGCAGAAAAACCAGTTACCTTTCACTTGAGTTTTTAATGGGGCGTGCTCTGGGAAATGCGGTATTAAATCTTGATTTAGAGGATCAAGTGTCATCGGCACTACAAGAATATTGTACCGAAATTGAAACAGTTGAAGACGCAGAGCACGATGCAGGCCTTGGTAATGGTGGCTTAGGACGCTTAGCTGCGTGTTTTTTAGATAGTTGTGCAAGTTTAGCTTTACCCGTTGTGGGTTACGGCATTAGATACGAATACGGAATGTTCAACCAATCAATTAATGATGGTAATCAAATAGAGCAACCCGATAATTGGCTTCGTGAGGGTCACCCTTGGGAGCTAAGTGCTCCCGAGCATTCTAAGCGCATTAAGTTCGGTGGTTATGTAAATAGTTATACTGATAAACAAGGTAGGGAACACCGCCAGTGGGTTAGTAGCCATGACGTGTTAGCTGTGCCTTACGATGTGCCCATTCCTGGTTATAAAAACAATATTGTAAACACGCTACGCTTATGGAAATCAGAAGCGACCGACGAATTTAACCTAACTGAATTTAACGCGGGTAGTTATTCAGAAGCCGTTGCACAAAAAAACTTAGCCGAACAAATCACTATGGTACTTTACCCTAACGACAGCAGTGAAAATGGTAAAGAGCTACGACTACGCCAACAATACTTTTTATCATCAGCGAGTATTCAAGACATTGTTGATCAGTGGGTGAGTGACCATGGTGAAAGCTTTACTGATTTTGCCGATTACCATGTTTTTCAATTAAACGATACTCATCCAAGTATTGCAGTGGCAGAGCTTATGCGAGTGTTAGTTGATGATTACGAGCTCGACTGGGATGATGCATGGCAAATAACAACTAAAACAATGGCCTACACAAACCATACATTATTGCCTGAGGCGTTAGAGAAATGGTCAGTTTCATTATTTTCAAAATTGTTACCCCGTATTTTAGAAATAGTATTTGAGATAAACGCACGTTTTCTAGCTGAAGTTGCACAGCATTGGCCTGGTGATGTTGATAAACAGCGAGAGCTATCGCTAATAGAGGAAGGTGGCGAACCGCAAATTCGCATGGCTTATTTAGCCATTGTAGGCAGCTATTCAGTTAATGGTGTTGCTGCACTGCACACAGAGCTATTAAAAGCGGGTTTATTTAAAGAGTTTTATACACTTTGGCCTAACAAGTTTAATAACAAAACCAATGGGGTTACCCCTCGCCGTTGGCTTGCCCATTGTAACCCTACATTGAGTGAATTGATTAGTGAGAAAATAGGCACCGATTGGGTACGTGACTTTGCTCAAATAAACCAGCTACGTCGTTTTTATGATGACACATCATTTCAAGCACAGTGGCAAAAAGCCAAAGTAACAAACAAACAACGTTTAGTTGATTTAGTGAAAGAGCGCTGTGGTGTAGAGTTTGATGTATCCATGATGTTTGATGTACAAGTTAAACGGATTCATGAATACAAGCGTCAGTTACTAAATATACTCCATGTTATCCATTTATATGACCGCATTCGTCGTGGTGATACACAAGGATTAGTGCCACGTTGTGTTTTACTCGGTGGTAAGGCTGCGCCGGGTTACTACATGGCTAAAAAAATAATTAAGCTAATAAATAATGTGGCAGATGTGATCAATAAAGATCCCCTCGCGTCGTCGTATTTACGTGTGGCTTTTTTACCTAATTACAATGTGACAGCCATGGAAGTTATTTGTCCAGCTACTGATTTGTCTGAGCAAGTTTCAACTGCCGGTAAAGAAGCTTCAGGCACCGGTAATATGAAGTTCATGATGAATGGTGCATTAACTATTGGCACGTTAGATGGCGCCAATATCGAAATTAGAGATGCCGTTGGTGCCGATAATTTCTTCTTATTTGGTGCAGAGGCACATCAGATTGATGACATTAAATCGCGTTATAACCCCGCACATTTAATCGAACAAAATAGCGACTTAGCCAATGTTATGCACTTGCTAGAAAGCGGGCACTTTAATTTATTTGAACCTTGCCTATTTGACGATGTAATTAATGCAATTAAGAGCCCAAACGATCCATGGCTTGTTGCACACGATTTCGAAAGCTACGTATCTGCACAAAAGCAAGTAGATAAAGCCTATGCTGATCAAGCTTATTGGACGCAAATGAGTATTTTAAATACCGCTGCCAGTGGCATATTTTCAAGTGATAGGACCATAAGCCAATACAGTGACGACATTTGGCATTTAACCCCACTCAATACTAGTGACACTGACTCAACGACAACTACCAGTAAAGCCACTAAAAGTTAGATAAATGGAGAGAATAGTATGCCTAATTATGCAAATCGCTACATAAGTAGCCTAACTAGAGAAACGTATGCGTTAATACTGGCTGGTGGTCGTGGTTCTCGCCTGCACGAATTGACCGACTGGCGTGCAAAGCCAGCCGTTTACTTTGGTGGTAAACACAGAATTATTGATTTTCCTTTGTCTAACTGTATCAACTCGGGTGTTAGGCGTGTGGGTATAGCAACACAATATAAATCTCACTCACTTATTCGCCACGTAAACCGAGCTTGGGGGCACTTTAAAAAGGAATTAGGTGAATCGGTTGAAATATTACCTGCATCACAACGCCATGGTGATGAATGGTATTGCGGCACCGCCGATGCTGTTTTTCAAAATATGGATATTATTCGTCATGAGTTACCTAAATATGTAATGATTTTATCAGGCGACCACGTTTATCGTATGGATTACGGTGCATTGCTTGCTGAGCATGTTCAAAAAGGGGCTGATATGACCGTGTGTTGTATTGAAGTACCTGTTGAAGAAGCTGCAGATACCTTTGGTGTAATGACAGTAGATGAAGATAGCCGTGTTTGTCGTTTTGATGAAAAGCCAGCTATGCCAAGCTCAGTGCCAGGCAAGCCGGGTACATGTTTAGCATCCATGGGTAACTACATATTTAATACTGAGTTCTTATTTGAGCAACTAAAGAAAGATGCTGAAAATGAAGGGTCAGGACGTGATTTTGGGCATGACATAATCCCCGCTATTATTGAAGAGCATAACGTTTTTGCATTCCCATTTAGAGACCCTCAACAGGAAGGTCAGCCATATTGGCGCGATGTAGGAACACTCGACTCATTTTGGGAGGCTAACATGGAGCTTGTTATGCCTGAGCCTCAACTTGATCTGTACGACCCAGCGTGGCCAATTTGGACATACCAAGAGCAATTACCCCCAGCTAAATTTATATTTGATGATGACGACAGGCGAGGAATGGCCCTTGACTCTACAGTTTCGGGAGGGTGTATTATTTCGGGTTCGGCAGTAAGAAAATCATTGTTATTTTCTAACGTGCATGTGCGCTCGTTTTGTGAAATTGAACAATCGGTTATTTTACCGGGTGCTATTATTAACCGCGGTTGTAAAATTAAACGTGCAATAATAGACAGAAGTTGTGAAATACCTGCAGGGCTTGAAATAGGTTTTGACCGCAAAACAGATGAAGAAAATGGTTTTAGGGTATCAAAAAAAGGCATTGTACTTGTTACCCGCGACATGCTTAGTGAACTTGCTAAAAAGTTAGAGCGTCAAACACAAGAAAATAAGAAACTAGCTTAATACAGAGTTAGGCAAAACAAGCTTGCCCTAAAGCGGGTAAGCTTATTAAAACAAAGGAAGCAGTAAATTAATGCATGTATTAATGGTTGCAGCAGAGAACGATGCGTTACCTAGCGCTAAAGTAGGCGGTGTAGCAGATGTAGTCCGTGATGCTCCGAAGGCTCTTGCGAAGCATGGCGTATCGGTTGATGTAGTGATCCCAGATTATGGATTTGAGCCATTAAATAGGCATTACATAGGTGAAGTAACCGTGGCGTTTAATGCTCAATCTCATGTAATGACCTTGTTTAAAGTGGATCAAACAAAAAATAACATAACTCAAATTGTAATAAGCCACCCAATGTTTAGTGAATCGGGTAGCGTTTATTGTAATGATGCACCGGGTAGGCCATTTGCAACCGATGCAACAAAGTTTGCGCTATTTAATGCGGCTGTTTGCGAAGCATTATTACAAGGACTACTTAAACGTCCTAGTACGCTGCATTTACATGACTGGCATAGTGCATGCGTTGCTGTTTTACTTAAGTTTGAGCCGCGTTATAGTGCTTTAAGCGATATACATTTAGCGTACACAGTGCACAATTTAGCACTACAAGGAATAAGGCCTTTTAAGCACGATGAGTCGAGCTTAGAAGCTTGGTTTCCATCATTAAGTTACAACGGGCAACACTTGTGCGACCCAAGGTATTCAAATTGTTTTAACCCAATGCGAAGCGCCATTAATTTAGCAGACAAAATTCATTTAGTGTCGCCTACCTACAGCCAAGAAGTGCTTAAACCCAGTAATTACAATGATGGCTTTTTTGGTGGTGAGGGGCTTGAACAAGACCTACAAAATGCAGCTAATCAAGGTAAAGTGGTCGGCATCTTGAATGGCTGTGAATACCCTGCATTGGAAGTTGCAAATGCAGTTATGGACGAGTTGTACAACGAGGCAGAAAAAAGCTTATTTGCTTGGATGAGCAACAGCGAACAGCTTGAAAGCGTTCACTACATTGCGCACCAACGATTAAAGCAATTTAAAGCGACACCAAATAATGGGCCAATTGTTACAAGCGTAGGTAGACTCACAGAACAAAAAGTATTGTTATTATGTCAGCCATTAAATGGTGAACTTGCGATAGACGCAGTATGTAATAGTATTAATGAACAGGGTGGGCGTTTAATCATATTAGGCTCTGGCGATAAAGCGCTAGAAGCATTGTTTACAAAAGCCATGGCACGTAACGAAAATTTACTATTTTTAAAAGGTTATGCGCAAAGAGTAGGTGATTTAATGTATCAATTAGGTGATTTATTTTTAATGCCTAGTTCGTTTGAGCCTTGCGGAATAAGCCAAATGCTGGCAATGCGCGCAGGCCAACCTTGTTTGGTACATAGTGTTGGCGGATTAAAAGATACGGTAAAACACAATCAAAATGGGTTTAGTTTTAATGGTGCAACATTACGTGAGCAAACACATACTTTGCTTTCATGTTTAACCGAAACGCTAGCATTTTATAAACAACATCCAAAAAAATGGCAGCAAATAAAATCTAATGCTAAAGCAGTACGCTTTTCGTGGTCTAAGGTTGCAAGTGATTACATTTCAACCTTGTATCGATAAAGTTTGTTTAATTTAACTTAAGCGAAGTGACATTTTAGATTATTTACGCTATTAATAACTTGGTATTAATGGAATTAAATAAAGTAGGTAAAGTGTCTGTATTTGTTGCAAGGCAAGCAATTTTCAATCGGCGTCAAAAAGTAGTTGCTTACGAGCTACTTTTTAGGGACAGTCCTAAAAACTTTTTTCCTGATATAGCCGAAGGGCAGGCAACTGCAAGGCTTATTATGGAAAATCAACTTAATTTGGGCACACGCCATATCACCTCTGGTAAAAAAGCGCTCATCAACATTGGGCCTGAATCTTTAGAGCTTGACCTGTGTGCCTTTTTACCGTGCCAAGATGTTGTAATAGAGCTTCTTGAAAGTATAGAGCCCACTGATACAAATTACGAGTTATGCCGAGAGCTCTTTCATAGTAATTTTAATTTAGCCCTTGATGACTTTGTATATAAACCGCAATGGGATCGCTTTTTAAAGCTGGTTAAACTCATAAAATTTGATATAACCATAACCCCATTAAACGACATTCACCCTATTATAAAAAAGCTCAAAGATCACAAACAAATTAAATTACTCGCAGAAAAAATAGAAACTCAGGAAGAATACGAAGTTGCCGCTGGCATGGGCTTTGATTATTTTCAAGGTTACTTTTTTGCAAAACCCACCATGATGAAGCACAACGACATTGATTATAACTACGGGTTAGTTGTTGCAATATATGCTGAAATAATGAGCCCGAATCCAGATTTAACCAAAATAGCAGCGTTGTTTGAATTGGATGCCGCACTGGCTTATAAATTACTACGTTTAATTAACAGCGGCGTATTTCCCATACAAAGTAAAATAGCCTCCTTAAAGCAAGCGCTGGTTTATTTGGGTCAGGAGCGGTTAAAAAAGTTTGTTAGTTTAATTGTTACCGCTCACACCGCTGGTAAAAAGCCTGCAGAGTTAATGCAAGTGTGCGTCGTACGTGCCCGCTTTTGTGAATTGATTGCTAAAAAAGTGGCCAAGCATCAGTCAGGAGAGGCGTTTTTAACCGGCTTGTTTTCGCTTCTTGACGCTATATTAGATCAACCAATGAGCTTGCTTGTTGAAAAATTACCTTTTCAGGATGATATAAAAGCAGCCTTGCTCGAAGAAAAAAACACACTGTATTACATTTTAAAAGTTGTTAAAGCATACGAAACCGGCAGCTGGTGGGCACTCGAACAAGCTGTTATATTTTTAAACATACAAAGTGATATACTACCAGAGCTTTACCAGAAGTCGGTTGACTGGGCCGACAGCTATAAAAATAATATTTAACGGAAAATAGCTTTAATGCGTAATTATAATATGGACTTTATTCGCGGCATTGCCGTGCTTGGCTTAGTGTTTATGAATGGCTATGCCTTTGGTTTTATGGAATTTGGTTATGTGCCTTTAACTACCCCCCCTGTAAGCGACACCATCATTGAATATTTTAATATACTGTTTATAGAAGGCCGATTTAGAACGCTGTTTAGCTTACTTTTTGGCGCAGGTTTGTATATTCAATGGCAGCGCTTTAAATCATCTGCGCAAATAAAAAGTAGATTATATTGGCTCATAATTTTTGGTCTAATACATGGCTTTTTACTTTGGGCTGGTGATATTTTGTTTGTTTATGGAGTGTCTGGCTGGTTTATTATTAAATATCTAGACACCGACAACCCAAAGCTATTGCAAAGAGGGCTCGAGTTTACTGGGCTCTCGGCGGTGGTTACGTTTTTAGTGTTGTTCACTATTCCTGACGATCAGAGCTTTCGTGATTCTGCCAAGTTTATTGAGTTATTTAGCCCTCATTACAGTGATTACTTTAATGAAAATCTTTTTATAAATATCCTTATGCTAATCACAGTGCCGCTAATGACGATGTGGATGTGCGTTGGCATCATGCTAATTGGCATTTACGCGTATAAAGAGGGAATATTTAACAAAGGTCTATCAAATCAGCAGTTGTGGGTGTGTGCCTTAGGTGTACTTATATTTTGTAGTATACGACTAAGCACATCAACGCTTACTGGTGGTTTGGGTATGAGTTTACAAGAAATTTCTAACATGTTCGCTGCTCTGTGTATGGCTGGGCTTTATATTCATGTAATTGTTAAGTTTTGTAATAATAGCCCACAGTTTGGCAAACTAATACAGCAGGCGGGTCGCATGGCATTCACACTGTATATAAGCCAAACCTTTATGCAATTACTTATTTATAGAGTGTTATTTCCAGAGTGGATACTTAGCTTTAATAGAATAGATTACTGGTTAGTTGCTGCCAGCTTAGTTGCTGTGCAGTTATTATTTACGTTATTTTATAGTCGTTATTTTAAACAAGGGCCGCTTGAAGTGCTGTGGCGCAAATTAACCGACATTAAATCGGCGGCATAACTCGCATTTTTAGGTGGTTTGGGTATACACTAGCGACCCTAAAAAATTAATACCATTAAGTGATATGACCGAATTAAAACGTTTAAATAAATTTATTAGTGAAACAGGTTTTTGTTCACGCCGTGAAGCCGATAAATATATTGAGCAAGGTCGTGTGTCAGTTAATGGTAATGCGCCAGAAATGGGCGTGAAGGTTGCAGCAACCGACGTAGTATTGGTCGATGGCAAACCATTAAAAACACCACCTAAACGCGTTTATATTGCCTACAATAAACCGGTGGGTATAACGTGTACAACCGAACGTAAAATCCAAAGCAATATTGTCAAAGCGGTTAATTACCCCGATCGTATATTTCCAATTGGGCGCCTAGATAGACCTTCTGAAGGGTTAATATTTTTAACTAACGAAGGCGACATTGTTAATAAAATTTTGCGTGCGGGTAATAACCACGAAAAAGAATACGTAGTCACCGTGGACAAGCCCCTTAACCGCCAATTTGTATCTAAAATGGCCAACGGCATTCCTATTTTAGATACTGTTACCAAAAAGTGTAAGGTTACACAAACAGCCCCTAAAGAATTTAAGATCATTTTAACTCAGGGGTTAAATCGCCAAATCCGCCGAATGTGTGAGTATTTAGGTTACGAGGTGGTGACTTTAAAGCGCACTCGTATTATGAATGTAACATTAAAAGGGTTAAAAGTGGGTCAATGGCGTCATTTATCCGATGTTGAAATGGCGCAAATAAACGACTCAATTGCTGACTCAGGCAAAACCCAAGAGCACTCGTTAGATACTAACAAGCAAGTTGATAAAAATGCGGCTATATCACCTAAGCGCGACTTTCAGGGTGAAAACCCTCGTCGTAATAAGCAAAAAGAGCGAGGCGATGAGCAAAAAAATAATCGAACTAATGCACCTTATCAAAAGCGATCTACAACCTATGTTGGTAAACCAAAAACGGCAAAAGCAAATAGTGCATCTAGCAATAAAGCAGGCGCTCGCACTAAGCTAAGTTTAAAAAAATAAGCTAAGCAATTACCACTGTATTTATTTAAGTTATAAAAAATGCCACAGTTTACGCTGTGGCATTTTTATTTAGTTAAACACTCAATATGTCTTTATTTACGTGGTTGGTATTCAATTCTAAAAATCATAGTATATAAAACAGGCACTACTATTAATGTAAGTATGGTCGCAAAGCCTAAACCAAACATAATTGTGACCGCCATAGATTGAAAGAACACATCAAACAGCAAAGGGATCATACCGAGTATTGTAGTGATTGCAGCCATTGCTACAGGCCGCACACGGCTCACCCCAGAATCAAAAACCGCTTGGTAAGGTGAGCTGCCCGCTTTTAGCTCAAGGTTTATTTGGTCGACTAATACAATGCCATTTTTAATGAGCATACCACTTAAGCTTAATAACCCAAGTAGGCCCATAAAACTAAACGGCGCGTTCATTGCTAACAAACCGGCACTTACACCAATAATTGCCAGTGGAACTGTGGCCCAAATTACAAGAGGCTGCTTTAATGAGTTAAACAGTAAAACCGTAATAGCAAACATAGCTAAGTAGCCAAGCGGCAAAGACCCAAATATAGCTTTTTGAGCTTTGCTTGAAGATTCATATTCGCCGCCCCATTCTAATGAGTACCCATGAGGTAGCTCTATAGATTCAACAGGGCCTCGCACTCGGGCAAACAATTTAGCGGCTGTTTCATCTCCTAGCACATTTTGGTCGGCCATTACCGTTATTGTTCGCTTTCTATCGCGACGCATTATTAGGCTGTCTTCCCATTCAACAATAAACTCATCTACCACTTGAGTTACTGGTACAAATACACCTAAAACAGGGCTGTATATTTGTAAATCATGAACGCTATCTACATTAAGACGCTCATTAGCAGGGGAGCGCGCAATAATTGGCAGTAATTGAGTACCATCACGGTATACACCCACCTGTTTACCCGACAAGCTTGTAAGCAGCACATCATCCAAATCTGATTTACTTATGCCTAAGCGTCGTGCCTTTTGCTCGTTAAACTGTGGACGAATCATTTTGGTTCGCGCACGCCAATCATTACGAATATTAAATGCGCCGTCATCTTGAGCCATAAGCTTTTCAGCTTCAGCTGCGAGTTTTCTAAGAATGACAGGGTCAGGTCCTGTAAAGCGGGCTTCTATTTTTGCATCAGTAGAAGGCCCAATCTCCATAGGCTTTATTTTTAGTTGAGCTGATAACGGTGTATTTTGAGAATAATCACGGACCTTTTGCATAACAACCGCAACTGCTTCGCGGTCTTTTACTCTTATAATAAGTTGTCCATACGACGAGTAAGACTTTTGAGGCGCATAAGTAAGCATAAAGCGCGGCGCACCTTGCCCGGTTGTACTTGTTACTTCTTCTACAAGTTCTTCTTTTTGCAAATAGTTTTCAAGCTTCTTTATGCCATCTAGTGTGGCACGAATATCCGAACCTTGTTGTTGCCAGTAATCTACGTAAAACATAGGTGTGTTTGAGGCAGGGAAAAACGACTGCTTAACCGAACCAAACCCCACTACGGCACTGCACAGTAATACAACCATGAGGATTATTGTTGACTTACGATAGTGCATTGCTAAATCTAATAGCGCTTTATAGCCTGTAAAAATAAACCCTTGGTATGGGTCGCTATCTGAATCGTCTTCGGTGTTTTTATCTTTTTTAAATTCATTTTCTGAAAACATAAGGTTTGCAAAAAATGGAGTTAAAGTAATGGCGGTTATCCAGCTAAGTAACAGCGATATAAACAACACCCAAAACAAGCTGCCCGCAAACTCACCGGTTGCGTCAGAGCTTAAACCAATTGGCGCAAACGCAGTAATACCAATAATAGTTGCACCTAACAATGGCCATTTAGTTTGCTCCACAATGTTAACTGCGGCTTTGAGTTTGGTTTGGCCACGTTTTAGGTTAATTAAAATTCCTTCGGTAACCACTATGGCGTTATCTACCAGCATACCAAGGGCTATAATAAGCGCACCTAACGATATACGTTGTAAGTCTATGGCAAACAACTTCATAAAAATAAAGGTGCCTAAAACCGTTAGTAATAAAATACCGCCTATTAAAATACCGCTTTTAAGGCCCATAAAAATAAGGAGTACCACAATTACTATCGCAATGGCTTCTAGCAGGCTAACAATAAAACCGTCTACCGAGGTTTCTACTTCTTTTGGTTGGTTGTATACAGCATTCACGTCAATACCATGCGGGCGCTGGTACTCAAGTTCTGCTAAGTGAGCATCAATACGTTTACCTACATCAACCACATTAACGCCATTCATAAACGATACGCCAATTAATAGCGCTTGCTCAGAGTTATATCTAATTACATTAGTGGGTACTTCAGCGTACTCTCTAAATACTTCGGCAACATCACCTAAATAAATAAGCTCGCTCGCACCAGGTTTAGAAATCAGCAGAGTTTCAAGCTCTTTAACATCTTTAAATTCGCCGGTAGGATGAAAACGAATCGACTCATCGCCCACTCTAATCTTACCTGCGTTAGACACCGTGTTTTGAGATTGTAACAAAGCAAATATATGGCTAGGTGCAATACCAAGTTGGGCTAATTTACGGGTAGATATCTCTACCATTACTTGCGGCTGTTGCTCACCTGCAATCGTTACCTTGCTTACTCCTTTAACTAATACCAGTTCACGCTTTAAATAGTCGGTGTAGTCTTTTAGTTCATCGTAAGAATAGCCGTCACCTACAACAGAATATAAAACACCATATACATCGCCAAAGTCATCTAAAATTGTACTTGGGTAAACACCACTGGGTAAAGACGGAGAAAGATCGTTTATTTTACGACGCATTTCATCCCAAATTTGGCGAAGTTGCTCTTTTCGATAAGTGCTCTTCATTTCCACGGCAATTTGCGACTTCCCGTTGGATGAAATAGAAGTCACGTGGTCAACATAGGGTAACTGTTGAATTGCATTTTCGAGTGGAAAAGTAACTTCTTCCTCGACTTGCTGCGGTGATGCGCCAGGGTACATGGTAATAACCATGGCCTGTTTAAGTGTAAATTCAGGGTCTTCTAACTGACCTAAATCAAAATACGATACGCTACCACCAATTAAAAGCAGCAGGGCAAACATCCAACTAATTACTTTTTTCTTTATAGAAAATTGTGCAAAGCTCATAATTATAAGCCTCGCTCTTTATTCCATGGACGAACTTTCATGCCTTCTTCAATCGAGTGAACACCCGCAGACACCACAATTTGGCCCTCTTTTATACCGCTAAGTACCTCTATGCCATCATGGTGTAATTGGCCAACTTCAACAGCTTGCTTATGGACTTGGCCGGTATTTTCATCATAAAGCCAAACATAGGCATTATTTTTAATTGCTTCTTGTGGATCAGAAAAAACCGATTCAATAGGGAGTATTGTGTAAGCAACCTGCGAACGTGTTACTTTACTTAAATCAATTAAAACGCGGCCAGTCATACCTGCTAGTAAGTTAAAGTCATCAGGCACGGGTAACGAAAACACCACTTTATAAGTGAGTGTTGCTGGGTCGGCTTGGGTGTCCCATTCTTTAATATCGAGCGAGTATTCTTTATCTTCAAAGCCATCAAATTTAACAGTAGGGTGGTAATCAGTGCCTTTTTTGAATCGTGCCACTATTTTTTCAGGAACCTGAATTTCTACATCCATTAAATCGCGCGTTTCTAGGCGCAAAATATTTTGTTTAGCTTGAATATTTTCAAAATTCTTTACAAACACTTTGGCAACAGTGCCTGCAAAAGGGGCTCGCAATTCACTGTACTCTAGGTTGGTTTCAGCAATTTTAAATGCCGACTCAGCAATTTGCATATTGGCGGTTGCTTGGTCGAGCTCAGATTGGCTGGTAATTTTTTTCTCGAATAATTGTTCAATTCGGCTCAGTTGCGATTTTGCTAGTTCGTAACGTGCTTTACGTTCATCAAACTGGAGTTGAAAATCTTCAGGGTCTAATTTGGCTAGTAAATCGCCTTTTTCAACGTGTTCACCAGCAAGAACCGGAAACTCTATAAGTTCTCCGTTTACCCTAAATGCAAGGTAAGATCCTTGGTTTGCAACCACCTCAGCAGGGAAACTACGAATATTGATTTGAGAGTCATGGCCAATATTGAACAGCTTAACAGGGCGGATGGGCTCTTCTTTAACTTGTTGTTCTGGCTCAGAACAGGCAATTAAGCTAAGTAGGGTCGTTGTTAGTAAACATAGACGAAAGAGTTTCATGTCTTCTCCGTTGCAATATTGGCAAAATAATTAAGTGCAGGATACGCTGCAAACATATAAAATAAAATTCATTAAATTTTAGAGACTCAATAAGTTTTACTTATAATGTTTTGAGGCGGTATATGAAGCTGAATCAATTAGTAATATTAGATGCCATAGTGCAAAGCGCAAGTTTGAGCGGTGCTGCACAAAAGCTTCATAAAACACAGCCCGCGCTAACGTTGGCTATAAAAAACTTAGAAGCGCAAATAGGCTTTGAGCTGCTAGATAGAACTAAGTACCGGTTACAGCTTACTGAAAAAGGACGTATTTTTCATCGTGAGGCACAACAGTTACTACATGCAAATGACGAGCTTGCCAAACTCGCAGAAGAACTTTCGTTAGGAAATGAACCCCAATATCAAATTTGTTACGAACAGCTCTGCCATAAACAAAGTTATAACAAGATCATAAGTAATACTTTTAGGCAGTTTACGAGCACAGAGTTTTGTATTACCAGTGGCAAACGGTTTGTATCATTAGAACAAGTTAATAGTGGGCAAGCAGAGTTAGGTATTGGCCCCTGGTTTGATTTATTTCATGCTACAGGTGACTTAGAAAGCGTGCCCATAGGTAAGCTCGACATTGGTATAGTAAGTGCTAAAGGGCTATTACCCCAACAGTTAACATACACACAATTACAAACCTATCCGTGTTTAGCTATGTTTGAAAGCGATTTAAGTATAGACAGCGATAGGCTATCTTACTCTAAAGGTTCTGCAATGATGAAAATAGACGACGTAGCAACTTTAAAGTCGTTTTTACTTTCAGGGGCCGGATGGGCAATGATGAGCCTAGAGCATTGCAAACCTGAAATAAAAGCAGGCTTATTACAAGAAATCCATATTACAGACCGCGAACATAAATTTAGCGCACAAATAAGAGCGTTTAGGCAGCATGCTATTCATCATGGCCCTGTGGCACGCACTGTATGGGAGCAATTTAAACAACTAAGTAAGGCTTACGCTGATAAAAATGGATATTGAAAAAGAAACCCTTATTTATACTGTAATAGCCGGTATCCCAGCAGGAAAAGTAGCAAGCTATGGTCAAGTTGCTACGTTGGCTGGATTTCCGCAAAACTCACGCTTAGTTGGGCGTTTATTAAAAATAATGCCAAGTGATTCGGTTATTCCATGGCATCGTGTTGTAAACAGCCAAGGTAAAATATCGTTCCCTGTAGGCAGTAACAAGTACCAAGAACAGCGTCAAAAGTTATTATCAGAAGGTGTGCTTTTTAAAAACGACAAAGTAAATATGCGTGAGTGTAGGTGGCAGTAAAGTTACTATTGCAAGTCCGATAAATTAGTGCCATTCGACACAGTAAAATACCTACTAGATATTTTTTTGCTAAGTACTTAGTATAAACAGATGAATACCTAACGCCTCGGCAACGTCCTGTGATATTGCATCGTCTCGTAAGCTTAGTTTGACTGCTTTGATTTTGAAATTAACGGGGTAAAAATATGTCTTTCTAGATTGGGTATATCTAGGCATTTTAGCCTCCTCAAAGTGATGAGGAGGTGTCCACTAAAACGGGTGAGGAGCAAGTTCCGTTTTAACGAGTGCGTTAGATATAATATGCACAGATAAGCATGTGTATGTAATTGTGTGACATGCAGACAATCATGAAACCGACAAAGCAGATACTAAATGTTCTCTCTGGTATTGCGTGTATAGCTAAGCAAGGCATTTGCTTTAGGTTTGATAGCGAAGGTATAAATAAAAATGAGTGGCGCTCGAAATGTTTATATTTAAGCAAAACTTTTGTAAAAAACAATTTTAAGCCTGAAACGTACATTAAAACGAATGTTGAAGCTCCAAGCAGCTCTACCATTGCCATGAGTTCCATGCTCACTATAATTTCTGGTCCAGCAATGAGCATTACTATTATTACTGCTAATGAGTGCCAAATGCCTTTAGACATTGTTTTTTTGATCCGATCAAACACCAAACTTTCCTTGTATAGCTAATGCCAAATAACAATTGATTAAAATAAGCGAAGCAGGAGTAAACCCAATTGTTATTTGTCTTGATTAATTTGCTTGTTAGCTTTCATACTGCTTCAAAAAAGCTAACATTTCCATTTTTATCTCTACGGGATTTCCGTAAATACCATCATTGGCAATATCTAGCGAGTCCCAAAAACTCATCATCTGATTTTCGGCTTGTTCATCTGGAATGAAGATGTTTGGTTCAAAAGCCATCTCATAAATTTTCTGTGATACTTTCTCGTAGGTAGTAGTGTTGTTTTCTAATGCTTTTACGAATATCGAAAAGGCCTGTTTTGCGACTAATTTCGAGTCAGTAGATAATCCAAACTCTTGGAGCGCTAACACGGCATCATTAGTATTTTTTGAAACCGATACATCAAATAATCGGATATCAGGTTCATCGGCTTTTAAGATCAATGAATCCACCCACTCTGTGACGTTATTTATTTTTAAAGCCCCACATTCTAAGGCTAATATCATTGCATTAATTTCGACGATGTTCATTTCCCGTTTAAGCGACTTGTTAGGTATTCTTTAACCTTTTTAGTTGCTTAATACCTAGAAATGTACCAATAGGAATAAATAAAAGCCACAGATACGCGAAGTATTTGCAGTAAATAACAAACAACTTGGAGCTATGATTTTTATTCAATAACCAAACACTGATAATTAGACCGATTAAAGCAGGAGTTATTTGTATAAGAGAAAACACGATGCCTGATGATAAATGACCTGCTATTAATTTAGGATCGTTTGTAGATAATTCTAGAAATGCGGAATATAAACCTGAAAAAAAATTAAATAATGATAAGAGTAAAAAGCCTTGTAAAACGATACTTATAAATTTTAATAGATTAAACAAACTCAAACCTTCCCTGAATATCTAACGCCCGCAGCACGGGCTTGTTTGGAGCGCAGCGAAAAACTTGTCCCAGTGCCTGCGTTTGTTAGGCGAATTACCAAACATACGCTATTTTACCAATGATATTGCTCTCAGGCACAAATCCCCAGTAACGACTATCTAGACTATTATCTCTATTGTCACCTAATACGAAATAGTGCTTATCTGGCACTAACCATTCATCTGTTTGAGTACCAACTTGATAAAAGTAACGTTCGGATAAATCTTTCTGATTACTGTTCAATTTAATAACGTATGAATCATTATCTAGCGACTCTTTATAATACTCATGCTCCGAACCAGCTCCCGAGTCAGTGAATTTGTATTCTTTCGCTACCTCTGTAAATCCAGGACAATTTGCCGATTCATCCATGCAAGAAGGTTTAATAAAGATACTTTTGTCACGGTATATAACAGTATCCCCAGGCAGTCCTATAACCCTTTTGACAAAATCAATTTGAGGATTCTGTGGATATTGGAACACAACCACATCACCTCTTTTAAGTGTTTTAGATGGTGCTTTTTTGACTATTTGTAACCCAAAATATCTATAGTTTCCAAATCCACTTTTACTCACTATAACTTGATCACCAGGATTTAAAGTGGGACTCATTGACCTTGCCGGGATAGAAAATGGCTCATAAATAAAAGCTCTGACTAAAGATAAGAACGCAAAAAACATGACAAAACATACTAACGTAGCCAACCAACCAGCGTACCACTTCTTGCGTTGACCTTTGTCGTACCCCCGACAAATAAGATAAGCATGAATAGGACAAATGATTAAAAACAACCAAGTAAAATAAATATTATGATGCCACGACTCGGTATCATCAATAGCCTGCAGCTTGGTATCGATTAATGTAACAAATATAATCAAAATTAAGTAAAACCAAAACAACTTGGCTTTGTTAACATACAAAAATGTGAAAGGCTGTATTACCAAACCGTAAAAAATACTTAGCCAAGCTTTGGGCTTCCATGAATCTTCCAATTTATCTCCTATTCGCCTAACGCCTTGCTCACCGGAAAATTAGGAGCTCAGCGAGTAATTTTTCCGAGTGCAGCAACTTGTTAGGCCTCTGCGTCATAAACTTCTCTGATCTTTTGAGCCATTTGTGGCGTGACCGAAAAACCTTCTGCTGTGATGTGACTTAATGCGACATAAGGTTTGCTGCTACCGCCATTTGGTAATCCTAGCTCTTCCTCTATATCGTTTTCTAATACCACTGAAGAACCTATGTTGTTATCGATCTCATCAACAATTTTTTGTGTTGATCGATCTGCTGACGCAATTGCATCTACCCCTTTGTGAGCTTGATGATCTCTGTCATAAACAGCCACATATGGGATAGAAAACTTATTCATGAGCTTAACATAAAGAGGGATATTATCTTTTGAGCCGCAATCGATTAACGTATACTCGTACCTGAAAACATCAAGCTCTTTCGCCAACAGAGGAAATACAGTTTTTTCTGTAGCGCCCTCTAGCAAAACAACTTTACTTGCAAAAAATAATTCCCCACGATCAGGGTTGATCCAGTAGGAAAGGTTGAAATCTTTCTTTGAATCCCCTTCAAATAAGTCTTCGGTGCACTGTTTAACCTTAGTTCCGTTTAACTCATCAACCTTTGTTGCTATGTAAATAGACTTATAACGCTCAACATCAATTAAACCGCTTGAGTGAGTACAAAGAATAACTTGACTCCCTGACTCAGACAAAGCCACGAATGAGTCGAATAACGACCTTTGTGCTTGGGGATGCAAATAAAGCTCAGGCTCTTCGAATATGAAGTATCTTGAATTTGATGCTTTCCTGTTTCCTTGCTCTTCCGCTGACTCTGCCTCAGCAAGAGCCTTCTTAGCAACTACTTGTATTAGAGCAACTGTTAGAGCTCGCTGTAAACCGTGCCCTTTTCGTTTTATGTCAGTTCTAACACCGTCATCAACCCAAACCTGTGTATTTGCTTTAAATACATTTTTAATATCAGGGGCGTTTACTTCAATATCTACTTTTGCACCCCATGCAACAAGCTCATCAGTTAACTCTTGTTCAAAGTCAGTTAATTGCTGAGGTCTATCATTATTGTCATTGCCTTCCTGGTCTTTTTTGTTCAGGGTGGAAAATAGTTTCCCGAGTTTTTCCTTTGTTTCCTTCCAGTCGTTATTGTGTTCAGACATTAAAGCTACAACATCAGCATACATTTTTCCGAAAACACTAGAATCTTTAGAAGAAAAATCATCCGAGGCTTCTTTTACTGCTGGTATAAAGTAAACCTCACCAAATATTCCTTTTGCGACACTTTTCAAGCCAAGAAAGTTTGTCGACTCAAGCTCAAAAGCGAATTGAATATCCTCCCTGTTATTCTGGATATATTCGTTTTGGGCATCGATGATGTTTTGTTTGGTAATTCGACCAGAATCGGGGATATGAGGATGGAATGGCAGACTAGAAGCAAGCTCTCTTTTAGTATAAGCAGAAGCATTTGCTTCTTGAAGCCAGTCATCCGATGGGTTTTCTATGTACCCTCGGTATTCAAAACTACCGCCTAGAAAGGCAGTTTTTCTTACAACTATTTTTTCTTCAGAGGTTAAATACTTCTTGAATGTAGTTTTGTCTGATTCATCAAGATCACCAAACTCAATTTCCACAAATAGTTCAATAGACCCATGATAAAAATCCAGATCTTGTTGCTTTATCTCACCAAAGAAGAACAAGACAGAAGATAAGAGATTCGATTTCCCGTGGTTATTCTGGCCAATGATAACCATCAGATCTTGTGCTTCTAGCTTTTCTTCTTTTACTGAACGCCAGTTTTTGACCCATATACTTTCAATTTTCACTATTTATTCCTTGTTAGGCTGGAAACTGCCAAGACTAGACAAGCGCCTTAACTTTTTTTCGATGCTGAACGACTGATTCCTTTGCCACTATTCGCTGCTCATCTGTTAGATCATTGAGCTTAGGTAGATTTTTCTCGAAGTTTTTGAATCGCTCGGCCATCCCTCTCATTGAGATGCCATCGATCAAGCTCCGATGTTGAAATAACTGCCAGAGTTCCATTAATTCTGATGGTAGATTAACACCAGAAATAAGTTTATTTGCAATCCACAAATAAACGTCAACAATTTGAAGCCCTATAGAGTCAGCACTTTTCGAAATCGTCAACTCCTTATCTGTTAAACCTTTATGTGAAACTTCTTCAGGCGAAAAATCCGTATAGAGTGGATTATTGAAATACATGGCCTTATCTTTCTCAGAAGAGTTTTTAATGCCTTCGGCTATTCTTGAAAGATTATAGTGCGTTCCAATTTGAGCCTTATTGAATTGATTTTGCCTATCCACGATTATAGATGACACTGACTTCCTGCGTTTCTTCCTTGTTCGTCGTGCAATTGCAGCTACGACAAACTGAAAACCAACAGCATTCGGAGATATTATTTTTTGATCTGGGTGACCGAAATCAAGTGATAGTGGCTTTCTAATACCGAAATCCAAAGCATCGATGATAAGCTCTTTGGATCTCGCGTCTAGGGGAGCGTTCTCTGCTCGACTTTTAACTTCCGAAAGCAGACTAACGATAGCATCCTCACAATTCTCAATCCGTTTTACTGTTGATAACCTCCAAGACTCTCGAAGCAGATCTTCGTCAAATAGAACAGATAATTTGTGTATTAAAACGTATCTCAAGGGAGTCCAATATGTATCCCATTTGACAGCATCGTTTAACCCAGCATCAAAAACGGCATCGAAGAATATAACTAAGGCATAATCGAGTTTTCTATAAAATAGTAGTCAAAATCGAACTTCATTTTTTTCTGGATTTTAATCAATAACGGAGCAATTTTTACCAAACCACCTATACCCAATATATTTGCATGAATTAGGTCATCATCGATTATATCTCGAATAGCATTGTGTTCGACGACACAAAGAGCATCTACGTTAGTAACGCTAGAAATTAGACCGTAGCTAAGCCTTGGTTGATTTTCATCAAATAAATTATTCCCAGTATTACCCGATTCATCAATGTGGAAAAACATACACTACCTATTCTGCCTAGACATAATGACTCCCACACGGTGTTAGCCTCCGCTTTTCGTGGGTTAGCTTAATTCAAAGCCAGAGCCATAATTAGTTTGTCAATTAACTAAACAGCAGAGGCTAACATGAATAAACATAGCATACTTTTTATCGGTCTTGATACACATAAAGAATTCAATGAAGTTGCCTATATTGAAGAACATAGAGGCGCGCAACCTGTTCATCTTGGCCGAATTCCCTCTTCCAAAGTGGCCGTTCAAAAGCTTGTTCGTCAGTTCGAATCGAAATACCCTGGCGCAACACTTCATTTTGTTTATGAAGCAGGCCCTTGTGGTTATTGGATTTACCGATTAATTACCAGCCTCGGCCATTGCTGTTATGTGGTTGCACCTTCTCTTATTCCTAAAAAATCTGGTGAGAAAATTAAAACCGATAAACGTGATGCCCTTAAGCTTTCTAAATTACTTAAGTCTGAAGATTTAACACCTATCTATGTTCCTGAGCCTGAAGATGAAGCTGTACGTGATTTATCTCGTGCACGCGAAGTAGCCATGAAGGATTTAAAAGATGCCAAATATCAATTAAAGGCGCTGCTGCTTCGCAATAATATTAATTACAAAGGCACTGCGAATTGGTCACAAAAACATTTACGTTGGCTCACTGAGCTTGTGTTGCCACACCCCGCTCAGCACATCGTCTTACAAGAATTTTTACACACAATTACCGAACGAATAAGCCGACTTGAGCGGCTAGATAATGAACTAACACACCACTTTCACCAGTGGCGTTATTATCCTGTAGTAAAAGCAATACAAGCTATGCGTGGTGTCCGTTTGTTGGTCGCCACTGGCGTTGTTGCTGAGCTTGGCGATTTATCGCGTTTCGACCACCCCCGTAAATTAATGAGTTATCTCGGTCTTGTACCCAGTGAACATTCGAGTGGTGGCAAACGCCATATTGGCGCCATCACAAAATGCGGGAACGGCCGAGCAAGACGCCTTCTTGTGGAAGGTGCACACACTTATCGGTATGCGGCAAATATATCAACAGATATGCAAAAACGACAAGAAGGCTTACCAAAAGACATTATTGATATTGCGTGGAAAGCACAGCTTAGGCTCTGCAAACGCTATAAAAAAATGATAGCCAAAGGGAAACACTACAATCTGGTTGTTACCGCCATTGCCCGAGAAATGATTGCGTACATATGGGCAATTGCAAAAGAAGTGGTGCTTACGCCAGTGAATACAAAACTTAGATTGGCAAGAGTACCCGCATGATAAACGAATTAGAGTTAGTGCATGGGATCAAGCATCGGGTGTGGCACAACCACCGACGGCGTTAGGATGGCAATGCAGCTAACGCTGCATTGAACCACGAACATAGACTGAAGACAGGTGCCACGACGAAATAAGTAAGGTCTGCTCTGTTACTAGAAATAGTAATAACCAACGAATATCAGCAAGATAACCGACGACATTACTTGCTTCATCCTATGTATTAACTCGCTCTAATTCGAGCTAAAGTAATTATGGCTTAAAAAGTTAGGCAGGGATCAGTGCGTTTAACTTGACAGTGGGAGTCATACCAACGCCCGCATAAGGGGCTGATAATTGTTGGCTAAAATGTGTAGCGAAGCGAAACTGAGCCAACTGTTAGCAGTCCCGTCTTAATGCGCTTGTTAGGTATACACTGCTTCGTAAATAACAATACTGTTAATAATTAACAAAACAAAATACGCTAACTGCTCAATATAGAACAATGTTGGTTTGCTTAATTTAGCTGCCTTTAAAATATATGATTCTTTAAAAACAAAACCAAAAGTAAACATCGAAACCCATGCAATAAAGATTACAGATACTATTACTTGTTTAACTAAGGGTTGCACCAGGTTTTCATTGAGCGCTAAACCACAAATAAGAAATATGATTCCTAAAAAAGTATACTCGAATATGCTCTTAAATTTTGTCTTCGATATTGGCATCAGACTCCAAACTTCCATGTATACCTAACGCTCCGTTAAGGGGCGGATAATGCGTGGCTATAATCGTGAGGGACGAACGTCAGCCATGCGTTAGACGTCCACACCTTCAACGGCTTGTTAGGCCTTATTTATACAAGGGTATCCGAGCAAGCCATATGAAACTTTACAGGCTTTAATAATTTCTTCTCGCCTTTTTTCTTTAGACCAACCATTGATATGTTCACAATACCATTCGTCTTCATAGATCGTATATTCAGCAAATGATTCAGGATAATCTAGAAATACATTGGCATCATATATATTTGAAGCTCCTATTTCTGGAGAAATAATACCCTGAATAACTTCATGGGCTAAGATTTTTGCGTATCCTTCAACAGCTTCTTCAGGCTTAGGTAGTTTTAGGTCTAACTCCGATATAACGATATTAAAAAACTCATCAACTTCAAATTCATTTAATGGTTTTAATAAAGACGCCAAAACACAAAGGTTTTCAGTTTCGACTCCCTGTTCTAGCAAACTCATAGCCCAATTAACTTTAAGTTCACTGCCACCGACTGTCATTGCAATCAAACCGAAAGCTTTAATTGTTTCTAATTTTTGAGCAGGAGTCAGCATACTATCCTTGAGGCCTAACATGTTTATAGCGAGCTAATCGCGCGTATTTCTACCACAGCATCGCTTGTTTGTCTTAATTACTCATTTGTAACAAACTTCTTAAGCATTTGCTAATACTAACAAAATACAGTCGTTCTGGTTTTTAATGCAAGATAAAAACGAGCGATTGGGTCGTTTTCCTGACTATGCAAGCAATATACTTTGACGAAATTAAAAAGTAACTGTTAACTAAAGCTCTAAGTAGCCATTAATAAACGTAGGTGCTGATCGAAATATAATGACAAATACAACCAGCTATTACGAATAAGTGCCAAATTGCGTGGCTGAATTGAGTTGTTTTAGCGCTGTAAAATAATGTGCCTGCGCTATAAAAAATTCCGCCAGCGAGTAGCCAATATAAAGCTTTTACATCAATGCTCGAATACAACGGATAGATAATTGCTAATGCAAACCACCCCATGAGTAGGTAGGTGGCTAGGGATATTTTTTTGTTACCATTTTTAACAAGTATTTTGTATGCAACACCTGCAATCGCAACGGTCCATATAAAGCTGAGTGTACCCCATGACCAGGCCCCCGATAGTGAGAGCAATAAAAAAGGAGTGTATGTGCCTGCAATAAGTAAATAAATGGCGCAGTGGTCACACTTTTTGTACAAGGCACGCAACTTAGGTTGCACGCTCGCGTGGTATAGTGTTGATGATAAAAATAGTATAAATAAGCTACTACCGTATATTGCGGTACTTATATTGGCTTTAGTGCTGGTTGCTTGGTTAAATAAATCCCACATCACAAAAACAGCAAAAAAAATACCGAGTGAGTGGCTTATAACATTGAGCTGTTCTTCTTTACGAGAATAAGGGGCGTCGAGTGACATTACTGCTCCTACCACTATTTAATTTGCGTTTAGTGTACAAGTGTACGCTGAAACTTTCAATCACTGTATAAGTTAAAGCTTTTTCTTGATTTTAAACAAAAATAATTCACTATGGGTTGGCCTATTTACAACAAAACTCAAGTTAATAACCATGAAAGCAAATTTAAAAGCCGCATTACTAACAGCCATTATTTACCCAGGGGCAGGGCACTTTTCGTTAAAAAAACATTTAATAGGTGCAATATTTGCTGGTGTGTTTTCGGTATTATTAATTTTAACGATGAAAGATATATTTGCCGTTGCACAATGTACAGCCAATGAAATAGTGGCAGGAAAAATACCGATGACCATCACCTCTATATTAGGTGCTGCAAAAGAGCCGTCACTGGCATGTGCAAAACTTGCAGAATACAAATACTTGCCACTTATGATAATTATTTGGGTGCTGAGTATGGTTGATGCCTATCGTTTAGGTAAAAAGTAAACCCAGGCCTACACATTTTTTTGATATTCATTTTTTTGTTATTTCAAAACCATTATTTAAAGTTGTGTGTTTTTTCGTAATGACTTTGTAATTCAACGTGCCATTTTGTATTTAAATTTTTTAGCTAGCATAAAATAATTAAGCATACCCCTATTTATTTTTTAACTAAAAAGTGGCTAAAAAATAAAACTACGTGGTTAAATTAACCTCTCCTGAATTTCAACAAATTAACCAGCTCATTAAAACTTTATTAATATCAGCGATTTAAACTTTATTTTCATCTTGGCACAACCCTTGAGTATATAACTACGTCTAAACAATACACAAACAAGGAATACCATTATGAAACATTCAATTAAAATCGCTATGGCTAGTTTATTAGTATTAGGTTCTTCGCAAGTAAACGCGACAGAAGTGGACCTAGATGTAACTGATATTTTAACAAACAGTGTAACTAGCTACATTAAGCAAACCACCATTGAGCTTGAAAAATCTATAAAAGAAACACTTTATTTTGATACAAAATTAACACTGGAAACGTTAATTGAGCCTGCTGATTTAGTGAGTAATGAAGCGGCAGAAAGTAAAGACCCTGCAGTTAATAACGTAAAATAAGCAACTTAAAGGAATAAGGCGATGAGTACCGAACTTGGATTATTTGCACTTATGTTGGCACCCGTAGTGAGTATTATAACTGCGTATGTATCTGTACAAGCACTAAAGAGTATGGGTGGGTGGCTTAATATTTAACCAATTAAGTATAATGCAATTAATTCGGTTTACTTAAAGCTGATCGACTTAGTAAAAACGCACGTAAATAAAGGCAGTGTTATTGATAGAAGTAGACTTTATGAAACGTGCGATTTTCCCATTACCCATTTTTATTTTACCTGAAGGTTATACGCGTTTGCGTATTTTTGAACCTCGTTATTTAAACATGGTTAAAACCGCATTAAAAAATAACACGGGGTTTGTGCTATGTACGTTTGAGCACGACACACCTTTTAACATTAGCGCCCAAGGATGCTTGGTTGATATAATCGACTTTGACCAAGACGATAATGACGTGCTTCTTATTGATGTTTTTGCGTCTAAAAGTGTTCAAATAAATGATGTTTACCAAGACGAAGAAGAACTTCGCCATGGTTTAATATCTGATTGTAAAACGCCTTACTGGTATAGCGATAAAAACAAACAAGTGGGTGAGCATTTTTTATTGCATGACGCATTGCGTAACGTTTTTTATGGCAACCCTGAACTTAGCCTACTTTACAAAACAACTAACTTTAATAATTTAGCTTGGATAGCCGCCCGTTGGCTTGAGTTGTTACCTATTTCGATCGAGAAAAAACAACAACTTGCGTTCGAAACTAACTTTGATAACTTACTTAATTTCCTCCATACTGTAATTAATAACGAATTTGCCTAAATAATGTGATCTCGTACCATTTATTGCACGTATTACCTTTATCAAAACAATAATGGGATTAATTACTATGGTAAGTCAACAACAGTCAACTCGTTGTGAACCTAATACAGGTAAGTATACTGCCATGCCAGAAACGCCTAGTTCTGAACTTATGCAAGCATTACTATCGGTTGCACAAGACCGTGATAAAAAAGCATTTGCCTATTTATTTGAATATTTTTCACCAAAAATTAAGCGCTTTGGAATAAAGCAATTTGGTGTGGAAGCACAAGCCATGGAGCTTGTACAAGAAACATTAACGTCTGTATGGCGTAAAGCACACTTATATAATAGCGATAAAGGTGCTGCTACTACGTGGGTTTATACAGTTATGCGTAATGCGTCATTTGATATGCTTCGTAAAATGAAGAGCAATAAAGAAGAAAACATCAGCGAAGACATTTGGCCTTTAATTAATGATTCTGAAGACACAAATCACGAATACACTGACCATTTAGAAGACAAACAAATTAAACGCTACCTTGATAAATTGCCTATCGCTCAACGTGAAGTTGTTCGTGGTGTTTATTTTCAAGATATGTCGCAAGAGCAACTAGCTCAACAACTTAATATTCCAGTAGGCACGGTAAAATCACGATTACGTTTAGCCTTGCAGAAATTACGTAATGAAATGGGAGATCAGCATGATTAAACATCACCCGAGTGAAACACTACTTACAGAGTATTGTTCAGCGTCGTTAAGTGCCTCTTTGAGCCTTGCAGTTTCGATACATGTGGATATGTGTCCTGTTTGCCAAGAAAAAGTAGCAAAAATAGAAGCAAGCAACGCAGATGCTCTGTTTAGTGAAGTCACCGAAAATTTTGATAATCCGGTTAATAATCAATCTCAGTTGCTTGAAGAGTTTGATATGAATGTGCTCGACTTAATTACTGCAGACGACTCTATAGACGAAGTATATGAGGTAGAGCCAGTTAAAGTAAGTGTAAATGATCACAATTACCAACTCCCTCGTGCTCTGACTCGTATTTCGCACAGCAAGTTTACTCAAGTTGGCAAATTAGCCCGTTCACGTGTAGCACTAGATGATGGTGCATTACGTTCAAGTTTACTGCACATAGATGCGGGCGGTGAAATTCCTGAACATACGCACACAGGTTTTGAAATAACCCTATTACTTGACGGTGAGTTTTGTGATGAAGACGGACACTACGTGCCAGGTGACTTTATTTGGCAAGATGGTCGTCATCAACACACGCCAATAACAAAAGATGGGTGTTTATGCTTTACAGTTGTGAGCAGTGCGCTACATTTTAATAAAGGGCTAAGTAAATTACTAAATCCAATTGGTAATTTAATCTACTAAGAGATTACATGCAAAAAACTACAATAAAAATAGGTATAAGCGCCTGCTTAGCAGGCGAGAAAGTTAGATTTGATACAGGTCACAAAAGGTCAAACTTTTGTATGGACGAACTTGCAAAGCATGTTGAATACACACGATTTTGTCCTGAGGTTGCGGTTGGCTTACCAATTCCTCGACCTACAATTCGCCAAGTTCGAGTTGGCGACACAATTAAAGTTTGCCGCCCTGATGGCTCTGGTGATGTTGGGCCGCAGTTAACTGAATACGGTAAAAAGGTTGCTACTGAGCAAGCTAAAGAGTTGAGTGGTTTTGTATTTTGTGCAAAAAGTCCAAGTTGTGGCATGGAGCGTATAAAAATATACAACGAGGCTGGGACGGGTAACACCTCAGAGGGCGTTGGTTTTTTTGCAGAACAAATTATGAAGCACAACCCACTTTTGCCTTGCGAGGAAAATGGTAGGTTAAACGACATACACCTGCGTGAAAATTTTGTAATGCGCGTGTACGTTCTAAACAGTTGGCAGCAGCTTGTAAAAGAACCATTAAGTGTTCATCACTTAACGCAATTTCATGCAAAGCATAAGTATTTATTAATGGCACACAATTACCAAGCTTATCGAGAGCTTGGCAAGTTACTTGGAACCTACGCTGGTGATGATATAAACGCATTGGCCGATGAATACATTTTAGGTTTAATGACAGGGCTTAAAAAACCTGCATCTCGTCGTAATAACTGTAACACCTTAATGCATTTACAAGGTTACTTTAAGAAAGACCTTGCTAAGGTAGAAAAGCAAGAACTGCGTGAAGCAATAGACGAGTATCGTTCTGGTTTAGTGCCGCTTTATGTGCCTCTTACTTTACTTAAGCACCATCTAAAAGTTCACCCTAAAGAGTACCTAGAAAAACAGGTGTTTTTTAATCCCTATCCTCATGACTTAAAACTACGATTTGGTATTTAATGAATACATTATTTTGGTTTAGGCGCGATTTGCGCCTTTTTTCGAATGAAGCGTTAATAGAAGCGCTAAATAATGGCGCTAAACACGCCATTTTTTTTGTTTGCGAAAAACAGTGGCAACAACACCAAGCAGCGCCAATACAAATTGATTTACTAAAGCGACGTGTAACTTATTTGCAAGAGCAACTTGCCAATTTCGGCATAACGCTTAATGTAATAAACGCTCCTAACTTTAGTGATTGTGAATCTGAGCTACTTTCGTTTTGTGAAACTCATGATATTCAGCATATTATTGCTAATACAGAATACGAGCTTAACGAAGAAAATCGAGACAAAGATGTTTTAGCGCAATGTGACAAACGTTCCATTACTTTTACATTATACGAAGGAGATTTAATTGCGCCTGTTGGTAGCATTAAAAACCAAAGTAATGAAATGTATAAAGTATTCACACCATTTAAACGCGCATGGTTAAAACAGTATCAAGATACTCACTTTAGCTTGGCGCAATGGCCACTAGAACAAAACCCTATAAAAATTGAAAAAAGCCAGCACCTTGAAAACGATGGTAGTTCGGATAAATGGCCTGTTGATGATGAAACACTTTTGAGTGTTGTTGATAATTTTATTTGCGATAAGTTAACAAGCTACGACGATCAGCGTGACATCCCCAGTATTAAAGGTACATCGGGTTTGAGCCCGTATTTAGCGCTGGGCATTATTAGCCCAAAGCAGTTGCTAATTAATATACAGCAACGTTACCCCGACATTCTGACTACATCAAAAAGTAAAACATTCACGTGGGTTAATGAGCTTATTTGGCGAGAGTTTTACAGGCATCTTATTGCAGAGTACCCGAAGCTCTCTCGTGGTGAAAACTTTAACGAGAAATACAATCCTGTTAAATGGCGAAAAAGTGAAAAAGAATTTAACGCGTGGTGCGAGGGACGTACTGGTTACCCACTCGTAGACGCTGCTATGTTACAGCTTAAGCAAACTGGATGGATGCATAACCGTTTAAGAATGGTAGTGGCCAGTTTTTTAACTAAACACCTATTAATTGACTGGCGTGAAGGTGAGCGCTTTTTTATGCAGCACCTTATTGATGGCGATTTAGCTTCTAACAATGGTGGCTGGCAGTGGGCTGCAAGCACAGGGTGTGATGCACAACCGTATTTTAGGATTTTCAACCCTATTACCCAAAGTGAGCGCTTTGATCCAACAGGTAAGTTTATACGTAAGTATTTGCCTGAGCTTGAAAATGTGCCAGATAAACACATTCATTTTCCGCATACCTACTTAGCTGCAACGGGCAAGGGAAGTAAATGTTACTGGCCAGCAATTGTTGATCACAAAGCTGCACGTGAACGTGCGCTCGCTGCATTTAAGGTATGATATGGATAACCAGTTACCAGTAGATAAATTTGTTGATATTTACCAGCAACTTAATAGCTCTAATTTGGACTTATTAAGTGACATTTATGCCGACAATATCCAATTTATTGATCCGATGCACGAAATTAACGGCATAGAAAGTTTGCGTGACTATTTTGCAAATTTATATAGCAATGTTAAGCATTGTCAATTTGATATAACGGATTCGTTTGGTATCAACAACAATGCATTTGTTTATTGGACAATGCATTATTCACATCCCAAACTGGCTTCTGGCAAAACCATATCTGTGCAGGGGCACAGTAAGCTAATTTTTGATAATGATAAAATTGTTAAGCATCGTGATTATTTCAACGTTGGCGAACTACTTTACAAGCATATTCCAATCCTAGGTAGTGTGGTTAGTTACATTGATAAGAGGGCGGGCTAATTATGGTTACCTTAATTACAGGCGCAACGTCAGGCATTGGCGAACAACTAGCTATTAAATATGCACAAATGGGCGACACCGTTATTGCATGTGGACGTAATACAAAAAAACTAGCTGAGCTTTCAAAACATAACAACATAGAAAGTTGTAAGTTTGATGCAACAAGCCTAAAAGATATTAAAGAAGCAACCATTGGATACCCACACTTTGACCGAGTAATTCTTAATGCGGGCAATTGTGAATACATAGACGACGCAAAAAACTTTGACAGTGCTTTGTTTGAGCGCGTAATTAATGCAAATTTACTGTCGGTTGGCTACTGCTTAGAAGCATTACTCCCTAAAGTTAAAAGCGGCGGTCAATTAGTTATTGTTAGCTCAAGCGTTACATACTTACCGTTACCACGCTCCGAGGCTTATGGGGCGTCTAAAGCGGGCGTAAGTTATTTAGCTAAAAGCCTAGCCGTTGATTTGATGGATGTGGATGTCACGTTAGTTCACCCAGGGTTTGTAAAAACGCCTCTGACCGAAAAAAACGATTTTCCTATGCCTATGGCAGTGACCGCTGAAGAAGCGGCAGATTACATGATCAAAGGAATAAACAAACGACGTAAAGAGGTACACTTTCCGTATCGTTTTACGCTTATATTAAAAGCATTGCGGATATTGCCTTTACCGCTTTGGCTTAAAATAGCAAAAGGATTAACCCGTTGAAAAAAATAGCAATAATAGGAACTGGTGTATCAGGTTTAACATGTGGGCATTTGCTTCACAAACACTACGATGTCACTTTATTTGAAAAAAACGATTACATTGGCGGGCACACTGCGACTGTTGACGTAGATGTTAAGGGCGTTAATTACGCCGTGGATACCGGATTTATTGTTTTTAATAACCGAACCTACCCTTATTTTGAAAAGTTACTTGCGCGTATTGGTATAAAAAAGAAAGAAACCCAAATGAGTTTCAGTGTTCATAATGAGGCAACAGGCTTTGAGTACAATGGCCATACCTTCACCAGTTTATTTGCACAAAGAAGAAATATTTTTAGGCCTAAATTTTGGCGCTTGTTATCTGACATAGTTAAATTTAACAAACTATGTAAAGCCATACACGAAAAAGGCGAATATCAGCAATCGCAAACACTCGGTCAGCTACTTAATGAAAATCAGTTTAACGACTTTTTTAAATATCATTATATTTTACCTATGGGCGCAGCTATTTGGTCTACTAGTATTAAAGAAATGGAAAACGTAGGCGTAGAGTTTTTTGTAAAGTTTTTCTTTAATCATGGCCTTTTAGATATCACAAATAGGCCGCAATGGTATGTTGTACCGGGTGGTTCTCGTGAATACATTAACCCATTAATTAAAGGGTTTGCTGACAGAATAAAGCTTAACACTGATATTAAATCGGTAACACGTGCAAATGACGATGTAACCATTGAGCTTGCCAGTGGTGAGCAGCACGTTTTTGATAAAGTTATTTTTGCGTGCCACTCTGACCAAGTACTCAAACTACTTGGTGATGCAACAAGCCAAGAAAAGTCAGTACTTGGCGCAATTCCTTATACTGAAAATTCAGTAGTACTTCATACAGATACAAATTTACTACCTGACAGAAAAGCCGCTTGGGCTAGTTGGAATTATTTATTAAATAACAATACCGACAAAGCAGCTGTTGTTACCTACCAGATGAATATATTGCAAGGTATTCAATCAGACACGCAGTTTTGCGTTACGTTAAACCACCTTGAAGGGATAGATAAAAGCAAAATATTGCGTGAATTCACTTATCATCACCCTGTTTTCAACAAAGAGTCTATTGCTGCGCAAGGGCTTAAACAAACGATCGATGGTCAAAATAATAGTTATTTTTGTGGTGCCTATTGGTACAACGGCTTTCATGAGGATGGTGTACGCAGTGGTGTAGACGTGGCAAGGCAGTTAGGGGTTGAATTTGACTAGTGCTGTTTATTTAGGCGATGTTAAGCATCGCCGTTTTGCTGTTAAGACTCATCATTTTAGTAATCCACTTTATATGATGTGGGTTGATCTCAACAACCCAGAGCAATTGAACAATAAGCATAAATGGTTAGGTACGTCTGGTTCAAAAGCATTAAAGTTTAACGAATCAGACTACTTTATTAATAAGCCCCACAATAATGATGCGTCAATCATTGAACGTGCAAATCATCAGTTATTATCGCTTGGTGTAACTGAGACTTTTAACCATGTATACATGCTTGGACAGCTCCGTTGCTTTGGTATTTACTTTAGCCCAGTAAACTTCTTCTTTTATGGTCATAGCGACAGTGAATTTAAGTACATGGTGGCTGAAGTTAGTAATACGCCATGGAATGAGCGACACTACTACTTGATACCACTAGAAAAAAAAGTGAACTTTAAAAAAGTCTTTTCCGTATCACCTTTTATGAACCTCGATATGAACTATCATTGGACAATTAGGTTAACGCAAGATAAAACATTGATTCATATTGAAAATAAGCGGGATGGAGAATTGCTATTTGATGCTACTCTTCGATTAACCCGCAAAGAACTGACTGAAAAAGAAATGAGTCAGTTGTTAAAGCGATTCCCAGCAATGACGTGGACAATATTTAAAGGTATTTATTACCAAGCGTTGAAGCTGTTTATAAAAAGAGTGCCTTTTTTAGGTCATTCTTAAAAGTCACAAATTACATACAAGCAGTAATAAAAATAATATAGGTGTTCTAATGGAAAAAGTGTCTAGCTTAAATTGCGAACAAAAAACGGGCTGGTTTACAGGGCTTTATAAAAGATTAGTATTTAAAGCTTTTTCTTCAATAGAAACAGGGCAAATCACCGTTATTGATGAAGATCTGCAGCTTGTTTTTGGAGATGCATCATCTGACTTAAAAGTAACGGTAACAATTCACGACAAAGCGATGTACAAGGCGTTTGCATTATCTGGAAGTGTTGGTGCAGGTGAGTCTTACATTTTAGGTCAATGGAGTTGTGACAACTTAACCCGACTAATTGAGTTATTTGCTATAAATGAAAAACAGTTAGACGAGTTTGAGAAAAAATTCGCGTTTTTCAGCAACATTGCCCACAGACTAACTCATTTAAAAAATAAAAATTCTGAGTCAGGCTCTAAAAAAAATATAGTTGCTCACTATGATTTAGGTAACGATTTATACGAATCGTTTTTGAGTAAAGAAATGCTTTATTCGTGTGCTGTTTATCCATCAAAAGATGCCAGTCTAGAGGACGCGCAGCAGTACAAATTAAAGCGCATATGTGAACAAGTAGAATTGCAACCTGGCGATTCCGTTATAGAAATTGGCACTGGATGGGGCGCATTTGCCATTTACGCAGCAACACATTACGACTGCCACGTGACGACTACCACAATATCTGACGAGCAACATGACTTTGTTGCAGAAAAAATTAAAGAGTTAGGCTTAGAGAATAAAATTACGCTTCTTAAGCTTGATTACAGACTACTCACGGGCAAATACGACAAACTCGTTTCGATTGAAATGATTGAAGCAGTTGGACACGAATATTTACCTAGCTTTTTTACCCAGTGTGGTTCGCTACTCAAAGACGATGGCGCAATGTTGATACAAGCAATCACCATTAGCGATCAGCGATACAAGCACTACCTTAAAAATTCAGATTTTATTCAACAGTATATTTTCCCTGGTGGGTGTTTACCCTCATTAAACGAAATGAGTGAGCAAATCAAAAATAACACCGATATGGTTATCCATACTGTTAGTGATATTGGAACGCATTACGCACGAACGTTAGCTGACTGGCGTGAACGCTTTATCAAAAGTTGGCCAGATCTAGACCGCACGAAATTTGATGACCGCTTTTATAGGCTATGGTTATTTTATTTTGCTTACTGTGAAGGCGCATTTAGAACGCGTGCAACCAGTACTGTACATTTAATGGCGCGTAAACCTCGCTTTAGTAGCAATGTAGATGAAATTGCACTCGCTTATTAATTTTGTCTTGTTTCAAGCAGTGTGGTTTTTATCATTACTGCTTGAAGGACAATCACTTTTATTTAGCGCTGGCATCATTGTCTTAATGTTTTATTTGTCAAAGCAAAAAAAACAAGATGCATTATTGCTATTAAAAGCACTTCCTATTGCTTTGCTACTTGAATACATAGCGGTTGAGCTTGGTCTACTTTCATTTAAAGTTGATCCTTTTCCAATTTGGCTGGTACTTCTATGGGCCGCGTTGCTTCTTTCATTAAATACATCGATGCATTTTTTAAGTCGATTAAGACTTTGGCAGGTATTTGTTGTTTGCCTTATTTTTTCGCCAGCTAGCTACTGGGCGGGTGCGCGTTTTAACGTAATTAATTTAGGCTTACCGCTATGGCAGTTTTGGGTAGCCTACGGTGTTATTTGGTCGGCAGCCTTTACGTTTATTGTATTTATAAACCAAAAAATTAAGTCGATTATTTTAGCAAGTCAAAATTAGTTTACCCTTTTATTTGTTATTAAAAGAAGGACTTTAATTGTGAAATCAATCATAACGACAACTGTTTTATGTCTTTTATTGTCTACTTGTGCCTTTGCTAAAGTTGAATATAGCAAAGTGGGCGAGGGTAGAATGGAATACTTGTTTTGGGATGTTTACGACGCCACCTTATATACCCCTTCTGGCGATTATGCATTGGGTGAACACCCTGTCAAATTTAAGCTGACCTATTTACGTGATTTTGACGCCGAAGATATAGTTAAAGCAACCAATGAGCAGTGGGACCACATAGGTAAAAAAAATCTAGTCGGCAAGTACGATGAGGTGCTTTTGTCTATTTGGCCAAACATAGGTAAAGGTGATTCGTTAACGCTGATAACTGACAAAGAAGGAAAAAGTACTTTTTTGCATAACGATAGCGAGGTTGGCGTAATTGATGATGTTGCGTTTTCAAGTGATTTTTTAGCTATTTGGTTAGGTAAAAATACGTCAGAGCCAGCTTTAAGAAAAAAACTATTAGGAAATTAAAATGATTATTAATAACGCGTTAAAAACGATTTTTGTGTGTGTATTTGCACTTTTTTTGGTTAGTTGCTCAGCCCCTAATGTAGAACACTACAGTAAAACAACTCCCAATTTTGACTTTAAAACCTTCTTTAGCGGCAAATTAAAAGCATATGGCGTAGTGCAAGACTTTAAGGGTGAGTTAACCCGTAAGTTAGTCGTTGATATGAACGCGACGTGGGAGGGCAACAAGGGCGTAATAGAAGAAGATTTTGTATATGATGATGGTGAAACACAAAAACGCATTTGGAAAATAACCCTTAATGACGATAACACCCTTACAGGGACTGCTGCAGACGTTCTTGGCGTTGCACAAGGTAAAAGTGATGGCAGTGTATTTCATTGGAACTACAACGTAGAACTCCCTTATGACGGAAGCACTTTAGAAGTTAATTTTGATGATTGGATGTACTTGGTAACACAATCGCGCTTGATTAACCGCACATCTATTGTTAAGTTTGGTGTCGAGGTCGGGGAAGTGACCTTAGTTATCGAAAAAATATAGTTTTTATATGCTGATTAACATGCACCAAAATTGTACAAAAATTAAGTCTTTGTTAACACAAGATGCTGTATTTTAGCGGAAATTAATATAATTTTATGTGTTTTATAAGATTTTAACTAAAAATTGCAATTTGCTGTTGCTAACTTTTAAAAAATACATAAAGATAGGTTTTGCGAAGGCAAAATAATAACGAATAGGAATCTAACAATGAATAAAGCTCAATTAGTTGAAAAAATTGCTACTGACGCGGAAATTTCTAAAGCCGCTGCTACACGTGCTCTTGACGCGTTTACTGGCGCTGTAACTTCTGCACTTAAAGAAGGTGATTCAGTAGCATTAGTTGGTTTTGGTACTTTCTCAGTTAAAGAACGTGCTGCACGCACAGGCCGTAACCCTCAAACGGGTGCTGAGATCCAAATCGCAGCGGCAACTATCCCAAGCTTTAAAGCAGGTAAAGGTCTTAAAGACCAAGTAAACCTATAATTGGTTTTACAAATTAATTGAAAAAAGGGCTAATAAGCCCTTTTTTTTTGTATTGAAAAAGCCGTAATGTAACGGCTCAGTATTTGAAAAGTTATGCTTTTAAGGCTTTATCGCCTCTACCAATTCCAACTGCACCTGAACGTACAACTTCTATGATATCTGTTTCATGGCGTAGCGTATCTAAAAATGATTCTATTTTGTCTGTGCTGCTCACAAGTTGTAAGCTGTAACTCTGACGGCCCATATCTAAAATATCACCTTTAAACACATCTACTACCCGGGTAACTGCAGCACGCGTTGTTTCGTCTTGTGCAAATACTTTTACGAGGAGTAGTTCTCGTTCAATGTGGCTCATTTCTGTTAAATCAATAATTTTTAATACATCAACTAGCTTGTTCACTTGCTTGGTAATTTGTTCAACAATTCGGTCGTCACCCATTGTTGTTATGGTAATACGCGATAAAGACTGATCGTCAGTAGTACCTACTGTTAGGCTGTCAATGTTGTATGCTCGTTGTGAAAATAGTCCAACAATACGAGATAGTGCACCGGGTTCGTTTTCTAATAATATTGATAAAATACGACGCATTATGCTTTAACTCCTTTACGTAACCACATTTCGTCAATGCCACCTAATTTAATTTGCATTGGGTACACATGTTCTTTTTCGTCGACAAGTATGTCTAAAAATACTAGACGATCCGTTATGCTCATTGCTTTATCAATCGCGGGTTGAAGCTCTTCAAGTGTGTTTACCTGAATGCCTACGTGGCCATAGCTTTCAACTAATTTTATAAAGTCAGGTAGTGAGTCCATGTAAGATGATGAATGACGACCGCCGTACACCATATCTTGCCATTGGCGTACCATTCCTAATGAGCGGTTGTTAAGAGAGACGACTTTAACGGCTAAGTTGTACTGCAAGCACGTAGAAAGCTCTTGAATGTTCATTTGAATAGAACCATCGCCAGTTACGCACACCGACTCTTTATCAGGAAATGCGAGCTTAACGCCCATGGCAGCCGGTAAACCAAAGCCCATAGTGCCTAATCCGCCTGAATTGATCCATTGGCGAGGGTATTTAAATGGGTAATACTGTGCTGCAAACATTTGATGCTGCCCTACGTCAGAGCTGATGTAGGCTTCGCCGTCAGTTGCATTATAAAGCGCCTCAATAACAGCTTGAGGCTTAATTTTTTCTGAAGGGCTTTGTTTGTAACCTAAACATTTTTGTTCACGCCAGCTAATAATTTGTCGCCACCAATCTTCTTGTGCACTGCGATCTATTTGAATTGTACTTTTGTCTATTCCATCTTGTAGTTGTTTAAGTACAGTGTCTAAACAACCTACAACAGGTATATGAGCCTTAATGGTTTTAGAAATAGAGGTAGGGTCTACATCTACGTGAACAATAGTCGCATTAGGGCAAAACTTTTTAACGTTATTTGTAACCCGATCATCAAAGCGAGCGCCTAATGCCAATATAACGTCGGCATTTGCCATAGCTTTGTTGGCCTCTAGCGTGCCGTGCATCCCGAGCATACCGATAAAGTTAGGGTGAACCCCTGAAATACCACCCAGACCCATTAAAGTGTTAGTAATAGGTGCATTCAATGATTCTACTAAGCGTGTTAATTGCTCTGAGGTGTTTGAAATGATAATGCCACCCCCAGAATATATAACTAGCTTTTTAGCTTCCAATATAGCGGCCACTGCTTTTCTAATTTGTTTTGAATGGCCTTTAGTATTTGGGCTATAAGTGCGGAGTTCAGTCGTTGCAGGGAAGTCGTATTCAAATTTGACAGCAGGGTTAAGCATATCTTTTGGTAGCTCAACAACAACAGGCCCAGGGCGACCAGTGCTTGCAATATAAAAAGCTTTCGCCAATATTGCAGGTATTTCTTGTGCACTTCTGCAGTTAAAGCTGTGTTTTACAATTGGTCGAGAGCAACCAACTATGTCTGTTTCTTGGAAGGCGTCGTCACCAATTAGACTAGTAGGTACCTGCCCAGATAATACAACCATCGGAATAGAGTCCATGTACGCAGTTGCAATACCGGTTATACAATTTGTAGCACCAGGGCCTGAGGTAGCAAGGACAACACCGACCTCACCAGTAGCACGTGCATAACCATCAGCCATGTGTGTTGCTGCTTGTTCATGCCTAACTAAGATGTGCTCAATATCATTTTGTTGAAAAAGTGCATCGTATAGATCTAATACTGAGCCACCTGGGTAGCCAAATATATATTTTACCTTTAATTCTTTTAATGCCTGAACGACTAGTTCAGAGCCATTATACTCTTGTTTGCTCATCCTCATTCCTCTGCGCTTTTTTTGTGCATAAAAAAACCCCCGCGTGGTGCGGGGGTTTTTAAAAAGCAGTATTACCTTTTAATACATCCCCGCTGGGCTTATTACTAAGACCAGTACGAGAACGACTAGAAGGTTAAATTGTGTTTTCATAGTTATTTACTCTACTCAGCAAAACACTGCTTTGATGTGAAATTTTATATGGGTTTATTTTTAAGTGTTTTAAGTGTTTATGTCAACCTTGAATGTTGTTTTTTGCATTTTAAATTCGTTTTTTATTGTTTTTTAGTGGTTTGTTGCTTTTTGTGCGTTTAATTTGAAGTTTTTAGGGAGATAATATGCAGCGCGCTTATTTTTGCATTGTTTGCTGTTGTTTTAGTATTAAGCAATTATAGATTGCTAACGTATACTTAAAGCTGGTTTATAACATGTTTAAATAGTTGTTATTAGGTATGATGTGCTTAACAAATTGTTTGAGGAATATACAGTGAACAAAATAGCGTTACTTACACTTATTACTACGTTGTTTAGCTCTATAACTGTAGCTAAAACATCTACTCCGCACGATATAGGTGTAACCAACAAAGAACGTATTTTGTATTGGCTTAATAAAAAAGAAGACTTAACTTCCGATGAGTTAGAAGCGTCTTACAATGAATACATCAATAACAAATCACCTGTGCAAGTAGCGTTAAAAAATGGGTTTAGCCAGCTATCTCGTTTATCGACATATAACCCAATACAAAAGGGGCTCTTACCTAGTCAACAATCTAGTTTTTCATCGGAGTTAACCCCAGATGATCGAGTCAATACAGTTAAAGTCTTAACTATTTTAGTTGATTTCCCTGATTTAAAGCACGACGAAAACCAGTTAACTCCCCAAGACACTGATATGTTTTATACCGACTACTCCCATGATCATTACCAGCAGATGCTGTTTAACACTAACGGCTATGAAGGCCCTGACGGACAGGTTCTTTTATCGGCGGCCGATTATTATAAAGCGGCTTCTGGCAACAGCCTTAATTTTGAAGGGCAAGTTTACGGGTGGGTAACTGCAAATAATAACGCTAAATTTTATGGTGAACGTTTAGGCTCTACCCGAGATAAAAATGCGCCGAGCCTTGTAAAAGAAGCTGTTGCAAAAGCGGTTGCACAATTTAATATTAATTTGGCTGATTATGACTTAACTGATCTTGATGACATAGACGGTGATGGTATTACCGACGAACCAAATGGGATAATCGATCATGTTATGATTTTTCATTCTAGTATTGGTGAGGAGTCGGGCGGGGGTTATTTATCAACAGATGCAATTTGGTCACATCGTTATTATGTTTTAGACGAAAATAGCCAACCAACTGAAGTTGTTGGGAGTGATATAAAGCTATTTGGTTACACAATAAACCCTATTGATGCCGCCATTGGTGTTGTTGTTCATGAGTTTGGGCACGATTTAGGTTTAAAAGATGAATACGATTTACAGTCTAATACGGTAGGTGAGCCTGTAGCCTCATGGTCGGTTATGTCGTCAGGTACGTGGGCGGGTTCACCACGCGGGTCTGAGCCAGTAATGTTTAGCCCATATGCGCTAGAGTATCTTCAAACACGCTACCAAGGTAATTGGGTAAACCAGCTTAGCCTTGATATGGATGAGGTTCTTACGAACCCAGTGCAAGTGATTAATAACGCATCAAGTACGTCTAAATCACAAAGCCAAGTAAAGGTCACATTGCCACCAAGGCTTGAAAAATTTAAAACGCCAGTAGAAGGCGTTTTTCAATATTATTCAAATACTGGCGATAATCTTAATACTCGTTTAGTGAACACCATTACTTTACCAAGCACGACAGAATCGCTTATGCTGAGCTTTGTTGCTTTTTATAGCATTGAGCAAGATTATGACTTAGTTCAAATAAAGGTTAATGGTGTGCCAATCGCGGGTAACTATACGCAACCTACTAACCCTTTCTATGGCAATATTGGTCCTTATATTACAGGTGATTCATTTTTAAATCCTGATGCACAACTTCCTAACGGATACTTAACGCATCAATTTGATTTATCTGCTTATGCAGGGCAAACAATAGAGCTACAAGTACAATACTTAACAGACGCTAATAAGCATTATTATGGTTTTGTTATTGACGATATGCGCATTGAGCAAAATGGTTCATTAATTTGGCAAAATAACGCAGAAACTCAAAGTAATACGACCTTATCCGGGTTTGCAAAAGTAGGGAGTTATGTATTTGCTATGCCATCTCACTATTACCTGCAGTTGCGTGACTATTCGGGTATAGATAGTGGATTACAAAAAGAGGGTTACTCGCCGGGATTATTACTGTGGTACAGCGATGAGTCGCACACTGATAACAATACAACTGAGCACCCCGGTAGTGGTTTTGCATTGGTTGTTGACGCAGATCAGCGTGCTATCAATAAAGGAGGCACGCAATCACCAGCAAATACTGCTATTCAAATAAGAGATGCCGCATTTAGCCTTTATGCTCAACGAGCAGGGCTAGGAGATGACGATTTATCTGCTATCAGCTCTTTTAGTGACGAGATGGACTATGGCTTTGCAGAACAAGCTGAATCGGGTGTTAAATTACCACAAGTTGGCTTTGGTTTTACGCTCACAAATCAAGAAAACGATAATCAAAGCATAGAAATATTATTAAATTACGAGCCATCAAATGGCATTAGTTACTCACTCTCAGATTTCACAGCAGATTTTACAGTTGATGGATTGACGCTTTTGCCATCTGATACGTTTACTTGGGATTTTGGTGACGGCAGAACAAGTTCTGAGTTATCCCCTTCGCACGTTTTTGAGAGTTACGGACGCTATGATGTTATATTTACTGCAAGCAACGGTGAAGAAGAGCAGGTAGCAACAACAACAGTCATTATTGCCGCACCCCTGAGTATTACTGAAATTGATCACGAAATAACACAAGGGCTACTAACGGCAAAAGCTGAAGTTGCAGGAGGGTTAGCACCATACAGTTATTTGTGGAATTTAGGCGATGGCAGTTCGCTAGCATCACAGAGCATTTCATATGACTATTTACACTCGGGTGATTATTTATTGTCGCTAACAGTGACTGACGACCAAGGGATGTCGGTATCTCAAAACGTAAATGTAAACGTCAATGTTCCACTCTCAGTTAATACCGGTTTTTCAACAAATAATTTAACGGTTCAATTTAACGCTGATGTGATAGGTGGGTTTAAAAATTATACTTATAGCTGGGATTTTGGTGACGGCAGTGAGCTTTCTCAAGTTCAAAACCCAGGTCATACGTATCAAAATGCTGGCAGTTATTCTGTTACTTTAACTATAACAGACACAATTACGGGAGAGGCTATCAGTGATGACTTATCCGTAACGGTAGCACAATCTCAAACTAATAGCGGTTCAAGCTCTAGTGGAGGGGCGCTTGGCGGGTTATTAATTTTTATGTTGTTAATTTCAATTAGATTTAAACGCGCTTAAATGGCATAAAAAAGCCAGCAAAAATGCTGGCTTTTTTGAACGTTTTATTAAATTACAGGCGGTCGATCACTGACTGTGTGAAATCAGTTGTCCCGTGGCTGCCACCTAAATCACGTGTAGTACGGTCACCTGATTTAATTACATCAGCAACAGCGCTGCGAATACGCTCCGCTGTGTCACCCATGTTTAAGTGCTCTAGCATTTGAATAGACGCTAATATTACTGAGGTAGGGTTTGCTAGGTTTTTACCCGCGATATCTGGTGCGCTACCGTGCACAGCTTCAAAAATTGCAGCATCTTCACCAATGTTTGCACCTGGTGCCATACCTAAACCGCCTACTAAGCCAGCACATAGGTCTGATAAAATATCACCAAATAAGTTAGTCGTTACAACAACGTCAAACTCTTCTGGTGTCATTACAAGTTTCATACACGTTGCATCAACAATCATCTCTGTTGATTCAATTTGTGGGTAACGCTCAGCTACTTCACGAGCAACTTTTAGAAATAAGCCAGAAGTAGATTTTAAAATGTTCGCTTTGTGAACCGCTGTTACTTTTTTACGGCCTTCTCGTACCGCAAGCTCATAAGCAAATGTTACGATTTTTTCAGCGCCTTCACGCGTTATTACAGACTTTGCTTCTGCTTCATTACCGTCTTCGCTCACTACTTGGCCTGCGCCTGAGTACATACCTTGTGTATTTTCGCGAATAGTGATGATATCAATATCATCGTAACGTGCTTTAGTGCCTACAAATGATTTTACTGGACGTACGTTTGCGTATAAGCCAAATTGCTTGCGCAGTGTTACGTTAATAGACGTAAAACCTTCACCTACAGGGGTAGTTAACGGGCCTTTAAGTGTGATTTTGTTTTTAGCAATTGTATCAATTGTCTCTTGTGGAAGTAACTCACCTGTTTTTTCAAGAGCGGCTAGGCCAGCATCAACAAATTCATAATCAAAATCGCATCCTGCGGCTTTTAGTATTTCAAGTGCTGAGTCGATGATGCTAGGACCGATGCCGTCGCCTTTGATCACTGTGATGGTTTGTTTGGCCATTATCTTTTCCTTTAAAGAGTTTGATGTGCACATAAATTACTACTCTGAGAGAGTAGCTGCTTGTTAGGTCATTTATGTGAATGGTTGAAAATTTTAAGGGCGCATTTATACCAATTTAACGCTTATTTTGCCAGTTTATAGAATAAATAATGGGTATAACCTGTATTTATAATGGTAATAACCGAACTAAATATTGTTATATATTTGTAGATTTCCTAATTGGTCGTAAAAAGTGCGCTCTTCATTCCAGCCATTTAATTCTAGTTGTTCACTGAGAGTTTGCTGTTGCCATGGAGTTAATTTTAGTTCTGGTTTGAAAACCTGTTGCGCAATTACTTTTAAAGCGACCCATAGCTTATGTTTATTTGTTAGCTGTTTTTTTGCTGTGTGCTCTGCCTGTAACAATGTGTTTGCCCAAGGGTTATCGCTCAGCAATTGTGAAAACAATGATTCGATGTGTTCATTTTTAATACTTTCTACACCAAAAAATGCACTAAATGGTGCACTTAGCGTTTTGTTAGGCACTTCATCGATAGCTACTTTTCGTGTCAAGCGACTACTGCATTGGGTTAACATAAAATGAGTATATGCATAAAGAGGTAAAGTTATGTGCTCAAATTGATACTGCTTATTGGGTGCTACCAATAAAGCCATTATTTTTACTAAGCTGTCTAATCGATTTACTATAAACCTTTGTAGTGGATGGGGTGTTGAATTCACCAATTGCTCAAATACAACGCGCTGAATAATAGCAGGTGCGTTGTTGTATCCAACCATCGACAAGCTATGGCGGAGATCTTTAGCTGCTTGATGTTCTTTGTTATAAGGTTTTACGGCTTCACATACTCGCGCAACAATCTCAGGGTGATGACCCATTATTTTATTTAAACCTTTAAAACTATATTCTTGGTTAACTTTAATTTGACTAATTAACTCAATTAGTTGCCTTGGTTTATCTAAACTGCTTGGCTCGTTAATAGTAATATGTTCACTGTTCCACACACTGTATAGAAGCTTTTTATCTGCACACTTCCACTGTTTTGGGGTGTCTTTTAGTGGGGCTTTTATTCTATACCAAGCTAATTTCTGCTTATTTTCTGAGTTAACTAAAATGTGTCGGTTTTGTTTGTCGGTAGCTAAATAAACCATACTTTGATCTTGATATATAACTCGGCTACCAGCTAAAAAGGGTCCCACGTCGGCCACGTAAGACTTAACCAAATGTTGTGCAAACAGATTTGGCGTGCGCAAATATAAATCGGCTAAAGCTTGATAAAAACTTATGTGCTTTCTAGCAGGGGTATGAGTTATATTCATTGCTATTATATTAGCTAATGCAACAAGGGTAATTCCACCATCGTAAAGCATTGTTTTAGGCGTGTTTACAAGGGCTTGCTTATATTTATTTAGTTTAGCGAGTATATGTGTGATAGGGGCTGCGCTATTGCCGCAGCTCAACATTATTTTTGCTGCGAATTGGTGGCGAAGCTGCCAAATTTTTTTATCATTGGCACTAAATTTAGACTGTTCAGCTAGCTTATTTAACTGCGAACAAACACATATATGCTCCACAAGCGCAGCGCTTATGTAAAGTTCGGTAAGTTTTTTATCGTAATTTTGGCTAGCGCATAAGCCGGCGGTAATTACACATTGGCTTATAACTAAATTAGTCGAATAGCTGTATTGAGGATTAAATAACGTTAATTTAGACAACAGTGCATTAGGGCAGTGTTCGTATAAGATTCTATACTGTTCAGCTAATTTACAAGCCATAGGGTATAAGGCTTGCCATTGCTCTTTATTATTATAGCCGGTTAAAAAACGCTGCGTATTTTCGTGCAGTTGCTTTAAACGATTCGCAAGAGGCTCATCCATTATGCCTTCACCTAACTTCTTCCTGATATTTACTGTACGCACTAGGTCCCCATAAAATGAGCTGGCCATTTTTAAATAATAAACCTGTGCATTCATCCATTGTCGTTATCCCGTCTGACGTAATATGCTGAGTACGATAAAAAATAATCTGTAATACTTGTTCGTTATCCCGCTTAGCAAATGTCAGGTCTGGGCTACCAAGGTAATCAAGTACGGTGTTGAGTGTAGTTTGAGAATCTAGCGAAAGTTTTTCAATGTAGCGCTTGTTAAATGACTCTCGATCTTGCCAAATCATAGCTTGAGGATCGTCTTTGTAAAAAGCAATCACCAAAGTTGCAATGAGCGCATATAGCCCCAATCCTAAAATTAAATACCGTATAAACTTTTTCAACACTATTTACCTTAAATACTACCACGGGTATCAGTATACGTTTTGCTATAAATACACGCTATTTACTTGCGACTAATTAAGCCTGAGCTGCTTTAAACTAAACCCTAAATTTATATCTGTTCTTAAACTAACCAATTGTTTGGAGATAACGTACATATCCATATTGGTTTCAAGTTTTTTGCGTAGTCCTGAATTAAGTAATTCATCACTCAATGCTTCATTTATAGAGGTGTAATTATTAACAATCTGTTGAGCTGATTTTATACCAACGCCTTTAACACCAGGTATATCATTCGTTTTATCGCCTGCAAGCGCCCAAAAGTCGACGAGTCTATTCTTATCTACCCCAAAGCGTTCATGTATTGCAGGTTCATCTAAATGCTGCCTTTTAAAGTAATCGTAAATATGTATTTCACTGTTTAAATACGGTAAAAATCCCTTGTCAGTGGATACGATAGTACTCGTGATTTTATTATCAGCAGCTTTGCAAGCAAGGGTAGCAATAATATCGTCAGCTTCATCATTTATTGGTTCAAAAACAACAATGCCGGTTTCCTCTATTGCTGATTTAAAATGATGCAACGCACTTTTTAGCGTTTCAGGCATTGGGGCTCTGGAGTGTTTATAATGTTCATAAAAGTGATAACGCCAACTTTTATCCCCATCAAATATCGCAATAGCATGTGTTGCATCCGTTATGCGAAGCATTTTTTTGCATGCTTGAGCTACACGCTCGCTGCAAGTAAGCACTAATTGCTCATCGTTGCTATGTTTTTGATTTGCGTCAACTGCGTAAATGCGCCTAATTAAATTAAGCGCATCAATTAATAATAAATGGGGTTTCAAACTATACGACTCATGCTTTTATTATGTAACACGGAATATACTTACTACCAGGAAGTTTCATACGACCTTGATCAACAAAAGCCTGTAAAAGTACATCCATATCTTGCATTAAGGCAGGCTCGCCGCTGAGAGTATAAGGTCCATGTTGTTTAATAGCGCGTACACCCTCATCTTTAACATTACCCGCAACAATACCTGAAAATGCACGTCGTAAATTTGCTGCAAGCTGCTGTTTTGGTTGATCCAAATGTAGGTCTAAGCTTGCCATATTTTCATGTGTGGGTGCAAAAGGCTGCTGAAATTCGTGATCAATTTTAAGCGTCCAATTAAAGTAATACGCATCGCCTTCACTTTTTCTATACTCGCGTACATTGGCCATTTTAGATTTTAGCTTTTGGCCTACTAAACTCGGATCATCAATAATCACTTCAAATTTGTCTAATGCTTCTTTGCCGAGTGTCATTTCGATAAATTCACAGAGTTTTTCAAAGTAATCTTTACTTTGCTTTGGTCCTGTTAAAATAACGGGCAAACACTGCTTTTCGTTATCTGGATGCAATAAAATCCCTAGTAAGTACAATAGTTCTTCGGCAGTGCCCGCACCACCTGGAAAGATAATAATTGCATGAGCTGTGCGTATAAATGCTTCCAACCGTTTTTCTATATCTGGCAAAATAACGAGTTCGTTTACTATTGGGTTAGGGGGTTCAGCTGCAATAATGCTGGGTTCTGTTAACCCTAAATAACGATTGTTTTTAATACGTTGTTTAGCATGGCCAATGGTGGCACCTTTCATTGGACCTTTCATTGCCCCAGGTCCACAACCAGTACAAATATTCAATCCACGCAAGCCAAGTTCATAACCCACTTGTTTGGTGTACTTGTACTCAGTTTCGTTTATTGAATGTCCACCCCAACAAACCACCATATTAGGCTCGCTGTTTACACGAAGTGCATGCGCATTTCTGAGCATATCAAACACCATATGAGTTATGGCTTTTTGTTCTTGCAGGTCTTTTTCGTACTTTTGACAAATAAATAAAATATCGCGAATAACTGAAAATATATGTTCGTGTATACCGGTGATTATTTCACCATCTACAAAGGCTGTTTTTGGAGGGTTTTCAAGTTCAATTTTTATACCGCGCTCTCGGCTGAGCAAGCGAATATCAAAATCTTTATACTTGTCGTATATTTGCGAACTTTCGTCTGTGTGGCTGCCTACATTGAGTACCGCTAACACACAATTTCTAAATAATTTATAACGTTCGCTGGTAGAAGATTGTTCTAATAAATCAACCTCTAACTGAGATAGTAAATCTAATACACCAGTTGGGTTTAACTGTATTAACATGGGCGTACTCCTTGCTATTTATGTAAATTACTACTGAGTCATACATTTACAATATTTATAATCGAATGACATTATTTACTTATACAAAGGCGGTCTCTACCTGTATTTTTGGCCTCATACAGAGCGTCGTCGGCTCTATCAAAAGCTTTAATCGGCGTATCCCCTTTTTTTAATTGTGTAGCGCCTACGGAGATAGTTATTTCAATTTGCTTGTCTTTAAATTTAAAAGGGATGTTTTTTATAACCTTTCTGAGTTTTTCAAGCGGTGCAACTGCATTATCAACAGTGGTTTCGCTCATTAATAGGACAAATTCTTCACCGCCATATCGCGCTATAAAATCAGATTTTCTTATCGATTTTTGTAATGCTTTCGCAATAACTTGCAACGTTATATCGCCAGCTGTATGGCCAAATCTATCGTTTATTGACTTAAAGTGGTCAACATCGATGACAACCAGCGTAACATTTGATTGCTGAACATTAAATAAATGCATTTCGTGATTGTAACGTTCGTCAAAAGCGGCTCTATTAGGTAATTTTGTTAACCCGTCCAGCAGGCTTTTAAAACGTTGATCGTTTAAGCGTTTTTTGTATTTTGTAAGCTTTGTTTCAAGCGTGCCAATACGGCCATTAATCTCATTAAAACTAGATACAAGTATTTCTCTGTCTTCGCGTTCTAGTTTTTCTTTTGCCATAAAGTCTTGAGTTAACGACTTTAACTCATTATCAACAAGCTCTTTTAATGATGAAATAGAAGTCGCAGATTGTGTTTTTTCGTTTAAGCTTTCTATTTTACTTTTAATACTTTTATTTAGGTTTTCAAACTCAGTCCCCATTGAGGTTGAGTGCTTACTTGTAGCGACTATTGATTTGTGTAGTTCTTCAATTGTTTGGTTAAGTGACGATAAAAAGCTTTGCGCTGATTCTCGTTCTTTATTTATATTTTTAACAACAACAGTAATTATATTTATGGCCGTATCGAGCAAAGACCCTAAATTATCGCTTTCAGATATAATGCTCTTAATACGTTTAATTTCTACAGTTGCTTCATCTTCAAGAACTAAGTCGTTAGCGAGTTCAAGCAGCTTTTGTGCTAGTGCAGGCGTGGCCTCACAACTAATATTGCTATCAGCACGTAGCTTTGTGTTTAACGCCTGATGATAAAAGCTTATTAATTTTTCTAGTAGCGGAATAAAGTCATGAGTGGAATGGACGTTATTCATTTCGTGATCAAGTAAGTTTCTTAACGAGCGGCGTGTACCCTCTGGCAAGCCTTTGGTTTTTTGTAGTTGTCTGCCAGCAGATAAAACACTTTCTTGCAGGTCACGTTGCTGCGATAGTTGTATGGCTTCTTGCTTTTTTAACAGCTCTATTGTTTCGTCGATTAAAGGAGATAAATCATCAAAACCAACGCCTTTATTTAATGCGCTTCTAAAGTTAGCAAGTCTGTTATCAAGTTCCGTATCTAGACCCTTACAGGCTAAAGATAATTTAGATGAGAAAATAGAAAGGGTGTCTACTTGATGTTTTCGCGCGTCTTCAAGTGCCATGCGCGCACCAATTGCTTGTTTAAGTTTTTTCTCTGTAGCAGTAGATTTTTCTGACACCTAGGCAAGCCACCATGATTTGTAATTTTATTATTCTAAGTCTACAACAAATTTATATTAAGTGTAGTTATCTCGGTAAAAACTCTATAATTTTATTAACCTAGTGCGTACAAACTCGTATACATGAGTGTTTATCGCTTTTAATTCACATTTAAATGTTCGCTTGTTAACCTTGAACACAATTAAGGTCTTAATTAGGTTTCTATGAAAAAGTTATTAGTTTTATCAATTTGTGCTGCGTTATCTGCATCTGCATTTGCAGATGTTAACTACTCATTGAGTATTGAACAGCCTCAACATCATCTTGGTGATGTGCGCGTTCAATTCCCTAAATCAGCACAAGCCCATCTTGATATTAAATTACCTTCTTGGCGCACCGGTCGTTATGAAATACTAAATCTTGCCAATGGCGTACGTTACTTTAACCCAAGAGATAAAGAGGGTAACCCCTTAAAGTGGGAAAAAATTGATCACAGCACATGGCGTGTTCACATTGATACACCAACAGAAGTAAGTGTAGGGTATCAGGTCTATGCAAACGAGCTTGGTAAACGTGCTCGCCATATTGATGATAGCCACGCTTTCATAGACGCTTCTGGCTTTTTTATGTTTAGCGAATCATTTCGACAAGAGCCTGTAACGGTTAATTTAGATGTTCCGAAACAGTGGCGTTCAGTATCTGGAATGGATAATTTAGATTCTACTCATTCGTTCAAGGCAGCTAATTACGATGTGCTTGTGGACTCGCCTATCGAAACAGGTATTAACCAACTTCACTCATTTAACGTTGATGGACGTGAGTACGAACTAGTTATTTGGGGGGAGGGTAACTACGACGTTGAATTAATGCTGCGTGATCTTAAAAAGCTAGTAACAACCGGTAATGTAATTTGGGATAGTTACCCATATGAGCGCTACGTTTTTATGGTGCATGCTACTTCTGGCGCTGGTGGTGCAACCGAGCATTTAAATTCGACCATAATTCAAAGGCCGCGTGATCGATTTGGCTCTCGTGAAGATTATTTAGGTTTCATAAGCACAGCAGCTCATGAGTTTATTCACACTTGGAATGTAAAAGCATATCGCCCAAATGGATTGGTACCTTACGATTATACCAATATGAATTACTCAAAATTACTTTGGATTGCAGAAGGCTCAACAAGCTACTTTGAGGATCATTTATTAGTGCGTTCAGGCATTGAGACGACAGATGAGTTTTTTAAAGGGCTAACAAAAACCATTAATCGACACTTACAAACACCAGGCAGAGAAGTTCAAAGTGCCAGTGAAACGAGTTTTGATAAATGGATTAACCAAGGTGGGGATCACGGACGTAATTACAGTACCAATATATATTCAGAAGGCTCATTGTTATCAATGGTACTTGATATTGACCTACTAGAAAAAACAGCGGGTAAAGTAAGTTACCGTGATGTGCATAAAGCACTATATAACAATCATAAGCTACCAGCGGGCTTCGATGAAAAAGATGTACTAAGCATCTTACAAAACCTGACAGGTCTCGATTATTCAAATTGGTGGGAAGAGCATGTTGACTCACCTGCAAATATTAATTTTGACGAGTTGCTTAATAAAGTAGGTTTGACTTTTGAACGACCACAAGCTGCTAAGGCTATTGCCAGCATAGACGCAGTGGCTAAAAATACCGGCCAGCTTTTAACATTAACGCATGTTCAACGCGATGGTAGCGGGTGGAAAGCAGGCTTAACAACTAACGATAAAATTGTAGCTATTAATAAGCTCCATGTTAATAAAGATTTAAAGTCTAGCCTTGAGACGTTTAAACCTGGTGATAAAGTGGTTATTGACTTTATTCGTCGTGATGCATTACAAAGCCTCACATTAGTATTAACTGAAAAGTTTGATAAACCTAAAAAGGTAACTGCTAATTTACAAGCAAGTGAGAAGCAAAAAGCCCTTTTCAAAGCTTGGATGGGTGTTGAGCACCCCAATGATACTAAATAGGATTTAAAAATAGTAAAAAAGGAGCTAAGGCTCCTTTTTTATTGCTCCAATAATTAAAAATAAACCTAAGCTTATTTTTTAAATATATGTGTATGGAAATTCAACAATTAACTTCTATTATAAAATAAGGAAATTTTAAAGGAGATAGACTCAGCATGACTGCCAACTCAATTGTAAATCAATTATCTAAACAGTTTGTAACTAACGATTCATTGCACCAATTATTTGAAAGTGTTAATTCAATCTCAGTGCAAGGTTATGATGATCAAAGACGAGTTGTGTATTGGAACAAAGGAAGTGAACTCCTTTATGGCTATAAACAAGAGGAAGCACTTGGAAAGAAGCTAGAAGAACTGATAGTACCAGCCCCTATGAGAGACATGGTAATTGAGGCTCATACAAAGTGGATCAATGAAGGCGTAGCAATCCCTGCTGCAGAAATATTACTTAAACATAAAAATGGAACTGACGTATACGTTTATTCAAGCCACGCAATGTTTGAAAATGAATTTAAAAACAAGCAAATGTATTGTATAGACATTAATTTGTCGGATGTAAAAAAAGCCCAAGCCATTGCCACATTTAAAGAACAAATGCTAAAAACCATTTTTGAAGCAATCCCAGACTTGCTTTTTTTAATGGACTATAACGGAATAATTATCGATTACCATGCTAATAATCAAGATGCCCTCTATGTCTCCCCTGACCAATTTGTTGGTAATAATATGCTTGATATTTTACCGAAGAGTGTTGCTAAAAAGTTTGAAGTTTACATAGAAAAAGCAATTGAACAAGATGAAATTGTAACGTTTAAATATGAGCTGTCCGTTCCTCAAGGGCAGGTGTATTTTGAAGCAAGAATTAACAAAGTTTTAAAATACGACCAAATAATGATAATTATTCGAGATATAACCGAACAACACCAATCAGAGCAACTCATTCGTAAACAAGCTTATTTCGATAGCCTTACACAATTACCAAACCGTTTACTCGCTCTTGACCGTTTATCACAGCTAACAGTTGAGGCGACTCGTAATGATGAAAAAGCAGCGGTATTTTTCTTAGATTTAGATGATTTTAAAAAAATTAACGATTCACTAGGTCATGAAGCAGGCGATAAAGTTTTAATTGAAACAGCCAATCGTTTACAAAGGGCATTAAGAAAAGCTGACACAATTGGTCGCTTAGGTGGCGACGAATTCATTATTTTGTCAAAAGGAATTTCCACTCAACAAAATGCTGTGGGTATTGCTGAAAAACTCCTGCAAAATTTTCGAGAACCTTTCACAATTGAGGGGCGAGAGTTAATGTTAACAATTAGCATTGGGGTAGCAATGTTTCCAGATAACGGCAAATCTGTGTCTGACTTATTAAGAAACGCCGACACGGCAATGTATCAAGCCAAAGCTCTGGGTCGAAATACATACTCGTTTTTTACTAATCAAATGAATACAGTAATCCAACGACGCTTAACAATAGAAGAGCAAATGCGAGGTGCATTGCAGCGCAATGAATTCATTCTTTATTACCAACCGCAATTTGATGTTAAAAAGAACGAAATTATAGGGGCAGAAGCATTACTCAGGTGGCTAAACCCTGTACTAGGAAGTGTGGCACCAGATGAGTTTATCCCTATTGCAGAAAAAACAGGCGTGATCATATCTATTGGTGAGTTTGTTATTAAAGAGTCACTCAGTTTACTCAATCGATGGAAGAACGTAGAACAGCTCAACAGAAATTTTTCAATTGCAGTAAATTTATCTCCTAGTCAATTTAAAGATCTGAGCCTATTTAACTTTATCAAAACATCGTTATCAAATGCGAATATTGAACCTCAAAGTCTTGAACTTGAAATTACAGAAGGTGTTTTAATGAGTGGAGAGTCCAGCATTACTGACACATTAAACGATATAACAAATTTAGGGGTTATATTGTCAATGGATGATTTTGGCACAGGTTATTCCTCGTTAAGTTATTTAAGGAAGTACCCGTTTAATGTACTAAAAATAGACCGTGGTTTTATAAATGGGATTACAAAAAATAATGAGGATTACAGTTTAGTAGAAGCAACAATCGCTATGTCGCATGGTTTAGGGTTAAAAGTTGTCGCTGAAGGCGTAGAAACAAAAGAACAACTCACAATATTAAAAGAACTTGGTTGCGATCTAGCTCAAGGATATTATTTCAGTAAACCAATACCTGAGCAGGACCTCATTGATTTTTCGATACGTTTTTATAGTTAACTAGCAGTGAACCTTGTAACGGGTGCGATGTAACTACCGTGTTTAAATAACACTTTAATACAGTTTTCTAATTCAAACGTAAATCGATTTAAGACTTCGTTTAATTTATTACTTCCATATACAGCAGCATGAGCCAGTATTTGTTGGGTTTTGACTGTGCCATTGCTCTTAAATTGGTCGAGTTAAATCTGCACTTCACATTCAGCGTCTGCTATGTTTTGAGGTGACAATTTACTAGACAATAAGAATTAACAAGTTTGGTGCATGCTCTAGTAGGGGCTCTAAAATAAAATTAACTAGTTTAATCTTAATTTGCAGCTTAAAAGATTATATTATTCTTTTATTGTGGGTTTATATTTTTACGTGCATTTAATTACCCTTAAGTGGTATGTTTTAATAATTTACCAAGGGAATTAATTATGAAATTAGAGTCATTAGCGCTGCACCATGGTTACGAGTCTGAAGAAACCACGAAATCAGCAGCAGTACCTATTTACAATACCTCATCCTACACGTTTGATAACACGCAACACGGTGCTGATTTATTTGATTTAAAAGTACCTGGAAATATTTACACTCGCATAATGAACCCAACCAATGCTGTGCTTGAGCAGCGTATTGCTGCTATGGAAGGGGGCATTGGCGCGCTAGCGGTAGCCTCGGGCATGGCAGCTATTACCTATGCGATTCAATGCTTGTGTGAAGTAGGCACTAATATTGTGAGCACCAGCCAAGTATATGGCGGAACGTATAATTTATTTGCCCATACATTACCCCGCCAAGGTATTGAAGCGCGTATGATTAAGGCTGATGACTTTAGCGCATTCGAGGATGCCATTGATGACAACACCCGTGCTGTTTTTTGTGAATCTATCGGTAACCCTGCAGGTAATATTGTCGATATTGAGCGTTTAGCTAAGATTGCTCATAGCAAAGGTGTCCCACTTATTGTTGATAATACTGTGGCTACACCGTATTTATGCCGGCCATTTGAGCTAGGCGCCGATATAGTGGTTCACTCACTGACAAAGTACATAAACGGGCACGGTACAGCTATTGGCGGTATGATCGTTGATTCAGGTCAATTTGATTGGAAAGCCAATGCCACACGCTTTCCAATGATGAACGAGCCCGATCCGTCGTATCACAATGTGGTTTATACCGACGCGTTTGCTGAAGCTGCATTTATTGGGCGTTGTAGAGTAGTGCCACTGAGAAATACTGGTGCAGCGCTTGCCCCTAAAAACGCATCTGACATTTTAATCGGCCTTGAAACCTTAGGCTTAAGAATGGATCGCCACTGCGAAAACGCGCAGCAACTGGCTGAATACTTAGAAAATCATCCTAAAGTACTTTGGGTTAACTACGCTGGTTTAACATCAAGCCCATATAATGCAATGAGCCAAAAAATCACCAGTGGTAAAGCCTCAGGCATTTTAAGTTTTGGTATCGCGGGCGGACTTGATGCAGGCACGCGTTTTATTGATGCGCTAAATATGATCCTGCGTTTAGTTAATATTGGCGATGCTAAATCGCTGGCTTGTCATCCAGCATCAACTACACACCGCCAATTAAACGATGAAGAGCTTGCAAGCGCAGGCGTAAGTCGCGATTTAATTCGTTTGTCGGTTGGTATTGAAAACATTGCAGACATAATTGCGGATGTAAGCCAAGCGCTCGATAAAGCATAGTTACCTCACTACCTTTCATAAAAGCTTAAAACATAAAAAGCGTTAGTTGAAAATATACTCTCGTTTTTTATGTTTTTCTAAAATCAATTTATAATTATACCTCGTTGTTTTATATATCTTTATTATAAAACCTTCCTGAGACTTTTATATTTCAACCGTTTATTTTTTATTCATATGACAGTTTTGTATTGACACTAAGATTTCTTACTACTACATTTGTAACAGTACCACTACAAGTGTAGTAATAGGAGCAACAATGAAACTTAGTGATTTTGAAATGGATATTATGCAGCTGCTTTGGCAGGAAGAACCCTGCACCGCAAGTCAACTACATAAAGTACTTTTAGCTGATAAGCAAAAAGATAAACAAGTAGCTTATACAACAGTCAAAACTATTGTAGATAGGTTAGAGCAAAAAGGTGCTATAGAGCGCTGTGGGCTTGAAGGGCGAGCCATTGTTTTTAGAACAATCGTGACTCAAGACACGTTATCGGAGCAAGCTATGCCTAGTTTTATGCAACGATTTTTTAAAGGTAATTCTCGTAGTTTAATTGCCCACTTTATCAAAGAAGAAAAGCTAAATGATGAAGATATAGAATACTTACAAACGCTTTTAAAAAATAAGAAGTTAGATTAAAGGAGAGGGTAATGACGGATTATTTACTAACTTGCACGCTTATTAGCTTATGTATTTTACTTACAGTAAAAGGATTAAAAAATGCCCCTGCACGATTAAACTTTTACATTTTAATGATTGCCTTGGCATGTTGGTTTGTCCCTTGGCAGTACTTTTCCCAGCTACCGTTATTTGAAGGGACAAATCGTTACACATTCAACGTGGCGCAATTGATTCCCGATGTTAAAGAATTAATACCAAACGCTGAACAAGTAGCAACTAAGGACGAATTACAAAGCGATATGGGTATATGGGACTTATTGCCATCACTTAGTAATGTTTTTATGGTTTTAGTTTTAGCCGGTTTTGGATTGTTTTTATTACGCATGGGCTTATATGTAAAGCTTATAAAAAATCTATACATTAACTCAAAGCCAAGTCCTGAACTTAAACACATCAACAATCAGTATTCAATTAGGCTAACAACCCATACAGAGCCAGCTTTTGCTACAGGATTAATAAAGCCTGTTATTTGGTTAGAGTCGACGATGATAAATCGTGAAGAATTAGATTCAGTCATTCAGCACGAGGTAACCCATTTACAACAAGGTGATATTTATTGGACGTGGCTTATTTGTTTTATAGAAAGCGTTTTTTGGTGGAATCCTATCTGCTTAAAGTTAACTGGTTTAGCGCGAGAACAACTTGAACTTAGCTGTGACGAATTGTGTATGGAAAAGCTAAAAGATAAATACCAATTAGATTTAGCCAGCTTATTACTAAAAAAGCAAAACGTTATAAGTAAAAACAACTTTTTTACCCCCCCACTTTTGAATATTGCTCATTCTAAGAGCTTTAATATTCAGAGGATCAAAATGTTAAACAAGGAAAAAACAATGAAATGTAAATATTTGATTATGGTCGCGGCGGCAATGTCTTTTAGTGCTTTAGCTGCAGCGCAAATTGTAGATGGTAATACGAGTAGTAAACAGCAAAGTAGTAAAACTTCTCAGGTACCTGTAAAAAGTGAAGCTTATAATCAACAACTTGAACAACTTCTTAAAAGTGCAGCAGGGGCAAAAAGTGATAACTCTGAACTGTTAACCCAAGCTGCGCAAGGCATTCATCAATGGCACTTAAATAGAGATAAACTTGCTGGTTTTGAAGAAGCTGAAATCAAACTACAAAGCTTTAGGCTGCTAAATCACGTTTACTCTAAACTCGAGCAATATGAAGATATATTGAGTGCTTACGAAAAATGGTATGAGCCTGGTAGTAACCCGCCTTACTTTTTAAAAAATTCACTAGCAACCGCGTATATACAACTAGGGCGTTATGAGCTTGCAGTTGAAGAGCTTGAAGATTTATCAAAACAGCTTGGAGGGAAACTACATGTTGGCTCTGCTGATAACTTAGCACTGGCATACATTTACCTTGCTGATTACGATAAGGCTTTAAAAACTCTAGAGCAGGTAGATGCAAAAGATGATGTATACGGAAATATCCTTAAATACTATGTTTATGATAAACAAAATAACCGCAAAAAAATGAACGAAATCAGTAGTAAAATTCCAGAAGTATTTGCAGTTACCCCCGCGTTATTACCGCAAACTGGCATACCAGGTTCTCAACTTTTAAGGATGTTATAAGCGTTGAGTAATTAAACTTGGAGCCTTTGAGGCTCCTTTTTCATTTTGTTTAAATTTCTTTACAAAGGCGCTTGTATAAACCTTATTAAAAATACAGCTTTTAATTTGCTGTGCTTTACGCCGCAAAAAAGCTTTTTTAACCTTGGTTTTAGTAGCGCAGCTTGCAATATCGCTCTGTATGTCTGTATTTTGCGAAACAGGGTATGGCATAAGCGAAAAACCATTTACGTGGGTTTCCCAAATATGTTGTAAGTCGCAATCTACAGGGCGGCCAAATTGAGCTGTGGCTTTAAGTAATTGCTTAGCCCCTTCATAGCTTATTGCTGTGGCGCAGCAGCCGGTCATTAGTTTTTTATGTATGACTAATCGCTGGTGGTTATTTAGGTTTTGCTGATAGGCAATAGGGCGAGTGCGGTTTTCATAGGCTGCGAGTTTAATAAGTTGCCAGGGCTGCTGTAGCTGCTCAATATTTTTTATCGCATTATGAATGCTGTCATCAATATAAAAATCATCCTCGAGCACAATCGCGTATTTTAATTTCTCATCAACTATTTTTTGCCATGCTTTACGGTGGCTTAAATAGCAGCCAATTTGGCCATTGCTTAGCGGATAGTGATACTGTTGTTTATTCAATTGCGGGCTGTAATGTAGGTACTTTTGTAGTGTACTCAATTGTGCGCCATCTACGGCATCAATACGTTCAAATGGCAAGCTAACACGTGCCAGTTGCGTTTGAGTATTTGCGAGTCGCTGCGTTGAGCGCGCTAAGTTTATTACAAATAATGCTGCCATGATGTTCACCCCCTAGCATTTTTAGCAATACTAAAGAGGGGCTGTTACACGCAAGTGGCAAATTTATGGATTTTTTAAGTCAGCTCGCGGCTGTGCTAAAATGGCGTTTTTTTCTTCTTGAGAGAGAATGATCCAATCAAATATTTCTTCATTAGTTCGACCGCACCCAGTGCAATAACCGCTGCGACGTTCACATATGCCTAAACAGTCGCTTTTTAATTTAGATGTGTTTTTATTTGTTTTTCGCATTATTAAAATCCTAACGGTGGAGCAATTTCAAAGCGAGTTGAAAACCCATTACCTTCTTGATTTGTAGACAGTGTAATAACCGGATTTTTAGTATCAAGTACAAAGGTGCTGTAAATTGAACTAGCTGTTTCTTTTTGGCTTTCAAACCAACCTGTTTTTGATAGGCATTGGCGTAACTGTTCAGCAAGTGTTTGATGCGAATTTACTGCATGCGTTTGCGCTTTAACAGGTGTTTGGCATTGGTAACTTACTTGCTCAGACTTATTTAAAGTAATTGTACAGGCAGATCCAATGACATGAGTATTAGTGTGCCATTGGTTTGAAAACGGGTTATTTACTTTATCTGCTTTGATTGAATTAAAGCCAAACTCATAACCATTTATTAGTTTATTTATGCTGCTACATTCATCGGATGTGACTGTGGTTTTTGCAGACTGATTCGTTGTAGTAGCTTTGGTTGTAGTCTGATTAGTTTTGCTTGTACAGCCCGCTAAAATAAACACGATAATAAGAAGGGTAATATAGTTTTTCATAGTTCACAGTAACCGATAAATTGAGCCGTGCACTATAACACACATCATTTATTCAACTAAAAGGGAAAATAAAAAGGCCCATAAAATATGAGCCTCTTTTTAATTTACTTTAGCACGCGTTATTTATGGCGACCTTGCAGGCATTTTACAACGTCTTCTAGGGCTAAGCCTTGGCGTTGTAATAATACAGTAAGGTGATAAATTAAATCAGCCGATTCATTAGTAAGCTCATCGTTATCGTGCTTCATTGCGGCAAGCGCTACTTCTACGCCTTCTTCGCCCACTTTTTGACAGCTACGGCTTAAGTCTTTAGCAAATAATGAAGCGGTGTAGCTTTTTGCTGGGTCGTCGTTTTTACGCTCAACAATCACATCTTCTAATTGCGCTAAAAAGCTCAGGCTAGGTTTAGCGTCATCACCAAAGCAGCTTTGTGTGCCTAAGTGACATGTTGGGCCTTCTGGATTAGCCAGTACTAAAATTGAGTCGTAGTCACAATCGGTATGCACCGATACTACGTTTAAGTAGTTTTCTGATGACTCACCTTTGGTCCATAAACGTGACTTTGAACGCGAGTAAAAGGTTACTTTGTTACTTTCAAGCGTCACCTTTAGTGCTTCGCTGTTCATAAACCCTTGCATTAAAATAACACCAGAGCGAGCATCTTGAACAATCGCAGGGATCATTTCGCTTTTAGCAAAATCTACTTGAGTTTGGTTTTGTTGTGTTACTTGCATAGTCTTGCTGCCACTTGGTTATCGGTTAAAAATTGTTTTAATTCGCCAATGTTAATCACATTTTTGTGAAAAACGCTTGCTGCTAATGCGCCGTCGACTTCGCTTTGTTTAAATACATCAACAAAGTCTTGCATACTGCCTGCACCGCCTGATGCGATTAAAGGAATATTACATAATGCGCGCATTTTACTTAGCTGCTCATTGTCGTAACCGTTACGTACGCCATCTTGGTTCATACAGTTTAAAACAATCTCGCCTGCGCCTAAGTCTTGTACGCGTTTAACCCATTCCTCGGTTTTATAACGTGTACGGCTTGATGCATTAGGATCGCCGGTTAATTGATACACTAAATACTCGCCGGTCACCTCATCGTAAAAGCTATCAATACCTACAACAACACATTGCTTACCAAATTCATCATGTAGCTCTTTTATAAGCTCAGGGCGGGCAATAGCGGGGCTGTTAATACTTATTTTGTCAGCGCCACGCTCTAGTACACGTGCTGCATCGGCTACCGATTTAATGCCGCCAGCCACACAAAATGGAATATCGATGTGGCGGGCAATACTCTCTACCCAATTTACATCAAGTAGGCGTTTTTCAACACTTGCGCTGATTTCGTAAAAAACCAGTTCATCGGCACCGGCATCGCTGTAGGCTTTTGCCATTGTTAAAATATCGCCAACAACTTCATGGCCTTTAAATTTAACGCCTTTTACTACTTGGCCGTCTTTTACATCTAAACACGGGATTATGCGTTTTGATAACATGCCAACGCCTCCTCAACACTAAATGCGCCATCGAGTAGTGACTTACCTAAAATAACGCCACCTACGCCCAGCTCTTTAAGCTTTTTAATGTCATCAAGTGAGCTTACGCCGCCCGAAGCTTGCACTTTAATGCTGCTGTTATGGCGAGTTAAATCTTCGTAAAGCTCAAACGATGGGCCAGTCATGGTGCCATCTTTACTGATGTCCGTACATAAAAAGTCAATAACACCCAAGCTTACATAAAAATCTACAAGTTCAAGTAAACCAAACTCAGATTCACTTAACCAACCATGGGTAGCAGGTGCCCAGCCCGTGGCTGTTTTATTTACATCAAGAGCAATAACAAAGTGCTCGGCGCCAAATTGTTCAATCCAGGCTTTTACTTGCTCGCGCTTTTCTACCGCCATAGAACCAATAACAACTTGGTTAGCACCGGCTTTTAGCCAATCGCTTACATCTTGCTCTGAGCGAATACCGCCGCCCACTTGGTACGGTACGTTAAGCGCTTTAGTTGCAGCTTGAATATGTTGCCACTGTTTTTTACTTGGATCGCGTGCGCCTTCTAAATCTACAAGGTGCAATTTACCTGCGCCGCTGTCGGCGTATTCTTTTAAACGTGCACCAAGCTCAAAAGGGTAAAACTGAGCGGTGTCGTACTTACCTTGGTATAAACGAACAATTTGATTTTGTAATACGTCTAATGCTGGAATAATCACAAATAATCTCTTTATTGTTGGTTAATGGGCCGTTTATAACTGCCAATCAACAAAATTTTGTAATAAACGTGTGCCTACTTTTGCACTGCGCTCTGGGTGAAACTGCATGCCCGCGTAGTTGTCTTTTGCAACTATGGCTGAAAAGGTTTGGCCGTATTCGCCGCTTACAAGTGTTGCATCGTTTACGGTGTGCGCAAAGCTATGTACAAAGTACACTTGCTCGTCTTGTGTTAAGCCTTTGGTAAGTGCATGCTCTTTATTTACGCTTAAGTTATTCCAACCCATATGCGGCGATGTTAAATTGCCAACATCAAGGGCCTTTACTTGGCCTGGTATTTTACCTAAGCATTGAACGTTACCTTCTTCGGTGCTTTCGCACAGTAACTGCATACCTAAGCAAATACCCATAAGAGGGCGCTGGTATTCATTTATAGCTTGTTGCCAGCCGTTATCTACTAAACGCTTCATGGCAACAGATGCATGTCCAACGCCTGGTAATATAGCACGCTCAAAGCCGGCTAATTGCTCTGGCGAGGTAATGACCGTTGGCGTTTGACCTAAGCGTTCAAACGCAAAACGAACTGAATTTATATTGGCACACCCGGTATTAATTATGGCAATCATAAACATCCCTTAGAGCTGGCTGTTTGTTGGGTCGTGTCTTGTGCTACTGCCATACGAAGGGCACGTGAAAATGCTTTAAATAAGCCTTCTACTTGGTGATGACAGTTACCGTCGCTCACCGATAAAATAAGGCTAATAGCGGCATTATCGCTTAAGCTTTTGAAAAAGTGCTCAACCATTTGTACGTCTAAATCGCCGGCTTTTTCGCGGCTAAAGTTAGCGTTTAATACAAATGAAGCGCGGCCCGATAAATCAATTTGTGCTTCAGCTTTACACTCATCCATAGGTAGCGCAAAACCATAGCGCGCTATTTGCGATTTAGTGCCAAGCGCTTGTTTAAGCGCAACACCTAGGGCAATACCTATGTCTTCAACAAGGTGGTGCTCGTCTATGTGTAAATCGCCTTTCGCTTTAATATTTAGACCAATGTTGGCGTGGGTGCGAATTTGATCAAGCATATGATCAAAAAAGCCAAGGCCTGTTTCAATGCTACCGTTTTTAGTTTGATCTAGGTTTATGGCTACATCAATTTGGGTTTCTTTGGTGTTACGCGTAACACGGCCTTCGCGATTGGCAGTTGTAAGCTTTGTAACAATGGCAGGCCAGCTGCCATCATACAAAATGCCTTCACAACATAAATTTTGAGCAAGGCCAATATCGGTTTGGCGATCGCCAATTACATATGAACGTGCTAAATCAACTTTGCCAGAGCGCATAAGTTCAGTTAATAAACCTGTTTTAGGTTTACGGCAATCACAGTTTTGCTCGTCAAAGTGTGGACAAATTAATACTTCATCAAAGCTAATGCCTTGGCTTTGCATTATATCCATCATTTTATCTTGAGCTATGTCAAAGTCAGCAGTCGGGAAGCTGTCTGTGCCTAAGCCATCTTGATTCGATACCATTACTAAGCGGTACCCTGCGGCTTGTAACTGTAATAAAGCCGGGATAACACCAGGTAAAAACGCTAATTTTTCTAGGCTGTCTACCTGTTTGTCGGTGATTGGCTCTTCAATTATGGTGCCGTCACGGTCAATAAATAAATAGGGGTTACTCATGATACTTCTTGTCCTGATAAAAGAGGTGAGGTTGCTGGCTTATCAAGGCCATCTAACCAAATTTTTACTTGCTCAAGTTCTTGCTCATTACCAATGGAGATACGTAGCCAATCGTCTTCACCGTATAGGGTAAACGCGCGCATCACTAAGCCTTGTTCAAGTGCTGCTTTAAAGTAGTTTTTGTCGGCTAATTTTAAGGTAACAAAGTTACCTTCACCAGTTAGAATTTTTAATGCAGCAGGGGATGCGTTTAACCACTGTACAAGTTTAGCTTTTAAACTATTTAAAATACTCACTTGGCGGCGCATTGATGTAATTGCATCAGGCGCTATGGCTTGTGCTGCAATACTTGCTACCACACCCGATACCGGATACGGCGCAATCACTTTACGAATAGGTGCAAGTACACTTTCTTGTGCAAGTGTAAAACCGGTTCTTAACCCTGCAAGCGCAAACGCTTTAGATAAAGTGCGCAGTACCACTACATTACTATATTCGTTAATCAGCGCTGTAGCACTTTGCTCAGGGCAAAATTCAATATAGGCTTCATCAACAATAACTAAGGCCTTACCGGCAAGCGCTGTTGCCAGTGCTTTTATTTTTTCAAGGGGGGTTAAGCTACCGGTTGGGTTATTTGGATTACAAATAAACACCAGTTTTGAGCTGCCCACTGCCTCAACTATTTCATCAACACTGCCATCAAGTAATAACGCTTGGGTTAAGCCATTGATAGCAACGTTGTGCGTATCAGCGGTTACTTTGTACATACCGTAAGTTGGCAAAAATAACGCAATGCTGTCTTTTGCAGGTTCGCAGTAGGTGCGTACTAAAAGCTCAATGCCTTCATCGGCGCCGCGCGTCATTAATACGTTTTCGCTTTCAAGCTCTGCATACGCAGCATAACGGTCAATAACCAGTTGCGGCTGTGGGTCTGGGTAGCGATTTAAATCTTCAATACTCAGCTCAATATTTTTAGCGTACGGGCTTTCATTGGCATTTAACCACGTTGACCCTGTTAGCTTTTCACTTTTAGCAGAGCTGTAGGCAGCAAGAGCTGCAATATTTTGTGGTAATAAGCTAGTCGCTTGTGCGCTCTCATTGCTCATTTTTAATTGCCTCTAAACGAATTGAAACCGCATTTGCGTGTGCATCAAGGCCTTCTGCATCTGCTAGTGGCAAAATAGCTTTTGACAGCTGTGTTAGGCCACTTTTACTTATAGTTTGTACTGTGTAAGTGCGGAAAAAATCAAGCAAGTTTAAGCTTGAATAAGTTGCACTATAACCGTAGGTAGGTAACACGTGGTTAGTACCCGATGCGTAATCGCCCGCTGATTCTGGCGTGTAGTCGCCAACAAATACCGAGCCTGCATTTTTTACTTTATCTAAGTAAGGTGTTGAATCTGCTAATTGCAAAATTAAGTGCTCAGGGCCATATCGCGCTGATACATCAAATGCTTGCTCAACAGAGTCCACTAAAATAAGTGATGAATTAGCCAGAGCTTGCTCGGCTGTATCTTTACGGCTTAATTTAGCAAGCTGGCGTGTAAGTGCCTGCTGCGTTTGCTTAATGGTACTTTCGCTGTTACACAATAAAATAACTTGCGAGTCTGCGCCGTGCTCAGCTTGCGAGAGTAAATCTGCGGCTATAAATTCTGGGTTTGCACGCTCATCTGCTATTACTAACACTTCAGAGGGGCCTGCTGGCATATCGATTGCCATACCAGGAATTGTTTGCGCAACAAGCTGTTTTGCCATCGTTACAAAGCTATTACCTGGGCCAAAAATTTTGTTCACTTTAGGCACTGATTCAGTGCCGTAGGCCATTGCGGCAATTGCACCTGCGCCACCACTTTCAATTAAAGTTGTAATGCCACATAACTTAGCTGCATATAATATCGCAGGGTTAATGCTTTCATCACCTTGCACAGGGGTTGCAAGTACGACGGTTTTAGCACCACTTAATTGTGCAAGTACACCTTGCATAATAACCGATGATGGCAGTGGAGCACTACCACCAGGTACATAAATGCCCACAGCTTCGATGGCCTGATATTTCAGTTCACATTCAACGCCAGGTTGGGTTGATAACTTAATATCTTTAGGCAATTGCGCTTCGTGAAAACGTTTAACGTTTGCATAAGCGGTGTCAATTGCGTATTTAAGCTCTGCGCTTAGTGCCTGCTCTGATGCGTTTATTTCATCAAGCGGTACACGTAAACGAGGGTTAGCTCTATTATCAAACTTTTTAGCCATATCAAGTAAGGCTATATCGCCTTGCTCTTTCACATCGCTCATAATTGTTTGGCATATTGCTTCAACCTTTGCGCTGGCAGAAACCGCAGGGCGCATTAGCGCCGCTGCTTGTACTTGTGAAGATTCCTCATTCCAACGAAGCATGGTACTTACTCCATCATTTTTTCAATTGGCATTACTAAAATAGAGTTAGCGCCTAGGGCTTTAAGCTGCTCCATTGTTTCCCAAAATAATGTTTCGCTGCTTACCATGTGAAGCGCTACGTACTCTTCGTTACCAGCAAGTGCAAGTAGAGTAGGTTGGCCAGAGCCTGGTAAAATTTCGCAAATTTCATCAAGTTTAGTTTTTGGCGCGTGTAGCATAATGTATTTGCTTTCTTTAGCTTGTTTAACACCACGAAGGCGCGGCATAAGCTTATTGATTAGCGCTAGTTTGTCTTCATCTTGCAGGTCTTTATTTTGAATTAAACACGCGTTTGATTCTAAAATTGTATCACCTTGAATCAAGCCGTTCGCTTCAAGCGTTGCACCGGTAGAAACTAAATCACAAATTGCATCTGAAAGACCGGCACGTGGGGCTACTTCTACTGAGCCTGTAAGCATTACAGTGCTTGCATTAATGCCCTCGCGCTTTAACCACTGCGTTAATATTTCTGGGTAGGTTGTTGCAATACGTTTGCCTTCAAACCAGCTTTTATCACGTGGGCCAAGCTCTTGTGGCCATGCAAGTGCAAGGCGGCAGTAACCAAAGTCTAGTTTTGCTAGTTTGCTAACTTCGCTTGGTACACCTTGGCGTTCACGTTCGGCTTGTACTTCTACTAGTACGTTTTCGCCAACAATACCTAAATCACAAACACCGTCCATTACTAAGCCCGGAATATCGTCATCGCGCACACGAAGTACGTCAATTGGCATATTGGTTGAGTGTGCAATTAAGCGTTGTTCACGTAGGTTTAATTTTACGCCTAGTTGCTTTAGTAAATCTTGACAATCTTTAGACAGGCGACCGCCTTTTTGGATGGCGATACGTAGACGATTTGTGTTACTCATTATTCATTTTCCTTTAATTTAAAAACTAAAAACCCCGAGGGGAACCTCAGGGCGAAAATGAATCAATGTGTTATGAATCGCCAGAGGTTCCTTTTAGGAATAACCTCTCAGCGAAAGACCTGACAGGTTATTCCGGTGAATGGTGGTGATGATGTACTGTTGTCAGGTTTAAGCGCATTTTATTTCCTTTGTGCTGCTCGTTACTAACGTAACGCTCAACAAATATCTGTTTTAATAAATTTCGCGATTATAAAAACATATTATGCATCACAATGGCAAGTGTTTTTTAAGCTTAATTAAAGCATATCTTATAACTGCCGATACTATAGATGTAACTGAATTAGTTTGTATTATATCAGCTGGTTGATTTTTGCTCATAACTAGGCTTTGGCTTTAAGGATTTATAAATGGATATAATGATCCCTTATTTGGGTAGAATAACGCGGCTGTCGCTTGAATCTAAAGGTGCATTCCATATTGCAGGTGTGCAAAGTAGCGCTGCGAGTGAAAAAGTGGAACTTGAAAACAAAAAAAAGAGAGAATTACAGAAAAAGAAAAAACTAAACGGTTTAAGTGACGAGACTCAACCACCAACCCATAAAAAAAGCGTTAATAAAGATGACGATGGTATTGAGCATTTAGACACATGGGCATAAATGCTCATAAAATTAAAACTTGTTATTCATTTTTACGCCACTTTGCGGGTGTTAGCCCTGTGTTTTTTTTAAACAGGCGGGTGAAGAAACTGCTGTTTTCGTAGCCTACGTTAATTGATATTTCGTTTACGGTTTTATCTGTAGACAGTAACAGTTTTTTAGCTTTGTCTATTCTCACTTCTTGCACGTACCTATTTATAGATATACCGGTTGCTTGCGTAAATCGCCTCTTTAAATTGCGCTCACTAAAATTAAAGTATTTTGCTAACTCAACGATTGTGATTACGCTGCTTGAGTGATTATAAATCCAGTCTTGCACTTCACTAATTTTTTCGTCTCTGTGGCTACTATATTTTGGTAATGCAAAATTTAACTTACCAGAGTCAGAAATAAGTAAATGTGTGGCACATTGCTGGGAAAAGCGATCGCCCTTGTCTTTTGCAACTATTTCTAGTAGTACACTTATTCCCGCCTCAAAAGAGCCCGTTGTATAGATACTTCCCATTTTTAAATACGATTTATGATTAATAAACTGGCAGTCGGGAAATAGTTTACTCAATGGTTTAACCAAACTCCAATGAGTTGCAATGGCTGTTTTATTTAACTCGCCTGTGGCGGCTAAAAAATAAGAACCAGTGCTTAAGCTGAGAATAGACGTACTACTATTGATTTTAGGTATTAACCATTCAATTATTAATATACTGCTAGAGGGCATACTCTTTAATTTAGAGCCCTCAATTGGTGGAATAATCACTAAATCATACGGTTTGTCAGAAAGCGAATTATCGGCAACAACAATTGAATTACTTGAGCTTGTTATAGGTGCACCGTCTGTCGTAACTATTTCTACGTTATAACTTTGAGGTAATAAATAATGCGAGTCGAGTAACGAAACAATGGTAAAAAAGTCTTTAGCTAATAATACGCTGACTGCCCAGCATCCCTCGTAGGCAATAATTGCTATATTTTTCATAATTTAATTTGGCCCAATCGGACTGTTAAAAGTACCCGTGAAGACATATTATTTTAATCTTTGTAAAAGTAACATTAAAACCTACTTTAAATAGCGGTTATTTTTTAAGTGATTGTTTTAAAGTTGTTTTGTTTCATATTAAATGCATTTTAAATATTTTAATTTATAAAAATCAGAGTCACAAAGGGGAATGGTTTGCAGCAGTATATACAAAATAATGCTTATTTTAATCAAAAGCACAGTGAAATAAATAACTGGTTGAAAAATGTTAAAGGCCATGACGATCGCACTAAGGCCGTTTCAATTTATTATCTTGTAAGAGATGGAATTAAATATGATCCTTTTACACTTTTAGATGGGGCAAAGTCACTTAGTAGTGACTATTGCTTAGACAATAAAGCAGCATACTGTATTCCAAAGGCATCATTACAAATTGCATTGAGCCGAGCTATTAATATTCCTGCCCGCTTGGGTTTGGCAGATGTTCGTAATCATTTAAGTACACCTAAGTTAGACAAGTTACTAAAAAATGATGTGTTTACAATGCACGCTTATGTAGAGCAGTTTATTGAGGGAAAGTGGGTGAAATCAACACCTGCCTTTAATAAAGAGCTGTGTGATTTCGTTAATATAAAGCCATTAGAATTTGATGGAGTAAACCACTCTTTATTTCATCAATTTACTGCTGACGGCGAAAAGCATATGGAGTATTTAAAAGATCATGGGCAATTTGCGGAAATGCCAACGGCACTTATTAACAAAAGTTGTGATCACTATTACCCGCATTTAGCTCTCGATTTTTCAAATATTGGTAAGTAAATATTTTATATGGGTTGCTGCTTTTGCAGTCTTTAGTACTTAATTTTAATTTTTTATATTTTGTTAGGAGGGGGATTTGCTTGCCCTTGGTTACAGCCTTACGTAAAATCGCGCTATTGTTTTTAAAATGTGATTGCTGTTATCAAACAATTGTTTAGTGCAACCGGCCCCTTAGCGTTATCTTTTGATGGCTACACACCACGTCAACCGCAAATTGATATGGCCGTTGCAGTTGCCCAAGCGTTAAAAAACAGTTCCCAACTCGTTGTTGAGGCCGGCACAGGTACGGGCAAAACGTTCGCTTACTTGGCACCCGCGCTTAAGTCTAAGGGTAGAACAATTATTTCTACTGGCTCTAAAGCATTGCAAGAGCAACTGTATCATCGTGATTTACCTCAATTAGTAAAGGCACTCAGTGCTACAAAAAAAACGGCTTTACTAAAAGGTCGCGCTAATTACTTATGTACTTACAGGCTAAATCAACATGTTGCGCATGTGCCTACAGACGATCCCGATGTTATGCATCAACTTGCCATGGTTGCTAAATTTGCAAGTGAAACACAATCAGGCGATTTAGCTGATTGTATTGGTATAGAAGATGACGCCAAAGTTTTACCTTATGTGAACTCCACTGCAGATAATTGTTTAGGTAAAGAGTGTCCAGACTTTCAAGAGTGTTACATACGAAAAGCGCGTTTAACTGCTGCTGAAGCTGACGTTGTTGTTATTAATCATCACTTATTTTTTGCAGATATGGCTGTTAAAGAAAGTGGCTTTGCTGAATTGATGCCCACAGCCGACGCTTATATTTTTGATGAAGCTCACCAATTAAGTGAAATTGCCAGCGACTATTTTGGTGAAAGTGTAAGTACTAAAAAGCTGGTGGATTTAATTAACGATTTACGCGCGATATACCGAGCTGAAATTCCTGATATGTTACAACTTGGTAAAAGCTTAAATAAATTAGAGACCAGTGTAGCTGATTTACGCTTGCAGTTTGGTGTCGATGGCAGTAGAGGTGATTGGCGAGAAAAGCTTAGCGATAAGCAAATCTGTGCAGCACTGCATCGTGTCATTAGTGATTTGGACTTTGTTTATCAAGTACTAAAACTATGCTTAGACAGAAGCGATAAAATAGAACACCCGTTTGAACGGGCTTTAGCATTTAAAGGTCAATTAGAGCGGGTTTTTGATACAGCACAAACGGGTTTTAGTTACTGGTATGAGACAACACGGCGCTTTTTAACTATAAATATTACGCCGTTAAATGTATCGGCAAAATTTTCACAAATGATGCAAGATACCGGTGCTGCATTTGTGTTTACCTCTGCAACACTTTCGGTTGATAATAAGCTTGACCACTTTAATGCAAGCTTAGGGCTAAAACCAGCACAAAGCATGATGGTTGACAGCCCGTTTGATTACCCAAACCAAGCATTATTGTGTTTGCCAAGATACTTGCCAGAATCGCATGCTGATAATATGCCTCATGCTATTGTAAAATTAACCCTTGAGCTTATAAAATCAGCGCAAGGGCGCTGTTTTGTGCTTTTTACAAGTTACCGTATGATGCATTTAGTTGCAGAGGGGCTCACAACGCAAATAGACTACCCCGTTTATATGCAAGGGCAAATGTCTAAGCGGATTATTTTAGAAAAATTTACCCGCCATGGTAATGCAGTTCTACTCGGTACGGCATCATTTTGGGAAGGGGTAGATGTGAGAGGCAGTACATTAAGCTGTGTTATTATAGATAAATTGCCTTTTGCAGCGCCAGACGACCCCTTGTTGCAAGCTAAAATGCAGGATTGCCAAATGCAGGGAAAAGACCCATTTGCACATATCCAATTACCACAAGCAGTTATTGCCTTAAAGCAAGGTGTAGGGCGATTAATTCGTGATAGCAAAGATAAAGGCGTGCTTGTTATATGTGATAATAGATTAGTAACACGCCAATATGGTCAAGTGTTCTTAAAAAGCTTACCTGCAATGCGTCGTACGCGAAGCTTAGAAGTCGCTAATACATTTTTACAACAAATTAATTAGAGTAATAAAATGATCAAAAGTAATATTCTTGCCCTTGATGCTTCAACAGAAGCACTATCACTTGTTTTACATTATAAGGGAGAGACATTTCATCATTTTGAAGAGTGCCCTCAGCAGCATAGTCAAAAAATTCTACCTTTGATTGATGAGTTATTGGCCAAAGCAAATTGTAAATTAAAAGAACTGGATGTTATTGGTTTTGGCCAAGGGCCCGGTAGTTTTACAGGCGTAAGAATTAGTGTTGCTATAGCTCAAGGGTTAGCGTACTCAACTAATTTACCATTGGTAGGTGTTTCTACATTGGCTGTTATGGCGCAACAAGCATACGAGCAAAACAACAGCTCACTTGTTTTTCCAAGTATAGATGCGCGTATGGGTGAAATTTACTTTGCACAATACCAAGAAAATAATGGTTTAATGGAATTAGTTAATAACGAGTGTGTTATTAAACCTGAACTTTTAACTAATGAGTATATAACGAGTAACGAAGCATCAGTTGCAGTAGGCACAGGTTTTAAAACGTACCCTGATGCATTAGCAAACTTTGAAAACATCACTATTAATACAGACATAACATTACCAGATGCACGTTTTATGCTTGCCTTTGTTGATGCCGCCTTTATTGCAGGCCAGGGCGTTCAAGCAAGTGATGCCCAACCAAAGTACGTTCGTGATACTGTAACATGGAAAAAGTTACCAGGGCGCGAATAAAACAGTACCGCGTTAATTTGCAAATTGATTGTTTTTAAATCATAATTTTAGTTATGTTTAAGGTTGGAGAAGCGTGATGACGCTGCCTATTGGCTCTGGTTTTTTTACAGGTGATATTCCTGGTAGAGTAATCCCTGCTAAGGGAGTAACTGCAAGACCACAAGGTTTGGCAGATCAAGCTGCTGCTCAAAAAACAAATACTGATTATGTAAAAACCAGTGCCGAGGGCGTTGAGCTTGCTAATCGATTGTTCAAAACTAGCGCAAAGGGTGATAACTTCAGCCAAACAATTTACGACCAGCCTAGTGCAAAAAATAGCAAAGCCATTTCTACCTATACTGAGTTTGCAAATTTAGAACGCAGAGCTGAAGTACAAAATTTAATTGGGGTAGATATTTACGCTTAAAAGTAATCAACCTTTAATAAAAACCGAACATTGTTCGGTTTTTTTTGCTTTATACGTATTTTACTGTTCTATAAAGTGTATTAACTTATCAGCTATATCTGTATTATTTTGAGAACCAACAAATTGTTCACTCCCTTTACCATAAGCAAAAACTTGTACGTCTACTGCAGTATGGCCACCCGTAGTCCATCCAGTAAAGCTTGTGTCACTAATAATACTTTTAACGGCTAAGTTGAGTGCTTTGTCACCCATAGATTTAGCTTGCTCAAGTTTTATTTTGTTTTCAGGGGTAAATGCAATGCTGGTATATTTATTCCACACTGATTTTAAATCATCAGACTCAAGTAAGTGTTGTGTAATTGTACCTGCTGTTGCTTTTACGCCATGCACAACATCTGCTTCCCACTTATATTGGCCGTGCGCACCCAATGTTAAGCCACCTGTAGAGTGATCAGCAGTTATAACTAATAAAGTATCTTTATTTTTATCAACATACGCTTTAGCTTTTTCGATAGCAGATGCAAAGTCATCCATTTCGGCCATGGCACAGGCTATATCATTTGCATGCCCACACCAATCAATTTGGCTACCTTCAATCATTACAAAAAAACCATCTTTATTTTGATTGTCTAGAAGGTCGAGTGCTTTAGAAGTAAGCTTAGTTAACCTTGTTGGGTTTTCGTCTAACGCAAAAGGTAAGCCTTTAGCGGCATATAAACCGATAGCTGGAAGTTGCGTAATTTGATCAAGGTTTTGAATATCGTCACCATACTGGTAACCCGCTGCTTTAAATTCGTCAACTAAATTTCTGTCGTCTCGAATAAAGTATTTAGTACCACCACCCAGCATTAGGTCAACGGGTAGTTTGCCTGTGATTTTATTATCAATATAATCATTAGCAATTTCGTCGTAATTATTACGTGATTCATTATGAGCGGCAAAGCTTGCTGGTGTAGCGTGGTTTATTTGTGATGTAGCTAATAGGGCTGTAGTCATGCCTCGCTGTTTAGCGATTTCAAGCATTGTTTTAAGTGGTTTTTTATCAGTATCTACGGCAATTGCACCATTATAACTTTTATGCCCGCTGCTCAACGCTGTCGCACTTGCGGCGCTATCGGTTACAACTGTGTGATCGTCAGGGTAAGTACGCGCCATTCCTGTCAGCATGGTATCAAAAACGGTTTGCTCAACAGACTTTGTAGTGGGGTCATCTTTAAAATAACGATAAGCAGTAGTATAAGCAGGCCCCATGCCATCACCAATCATATAAATTACATTTTTAGGTGCAGTTTCGGCCATTGCACCAGATGCAGTGCACATTAGAGCTAACACACTTAGTTGTTTTTTCATGTTTTATGTACCTTTTGAGTGTACTTTATTAATAGCTAAATTATTGTATACCTTAACTATGATAAATAAATTAATAGATTGCGACAAATGATGATTTAGCTATATATAAGCTGATTATTGTGCGTAAAAATTATTGTAAAGCCGTTAAAACATCTATTAGGAAACACCAAATAACAAAAAATACACACATAATAGTCGAGCTAAATTAAAAATAACATTATGAATAAATGACGGTTTTTATTTATTCTTCTAGGTTGCAGTTGTAGCCTCAGCGACTAAAATAACAAACATTTAGTGAAACTATTTAGTGGTCTGACAACTTGTATGTTATAAATTTACAAAAATAAAAAGGGGTTTATGTGCGGCCATTTAATATTAAAACACGTAATTTAGATATTCATGGTTTAAAAATAGGCTCTGGTGAAGAGGTAGTAATAGCACTTCACGGTTGGTTAGATAATTGTAATAGTTTTAAGCCCATGCTTGATGGCCAAAAGCCAGAGCAAACTTGGTACTGTATTGATTTTTCTGGACATGGTTTAACATCGTGGCGCAGTGATGACGCTCATTACTATTTTGTTGATTACATCGATGATGTTTATCAATTTATTGAAGCCATTGGTGCTGACAAAGTTCATTTAGTCGGGCATTCTATGGGAGCTATGGTCGCGGGTCTTTTCGCCAGTTGCTTTAGTCAAATGGTTAAATCGGTAAATTTTATTGAGGGTATTGGCTGCGTAACAACACCCAGCGAGGCAGTTACGGAGCAACTAAAAAATGCTGTGCTTAATCGTGCAAGAACGCATAATAAAAAAACAAGAATATATCCCTGTAAAAAAGATATTTACGAGGCACGGTCTAAAACAACCGACTTAGATGTTGAATTAATTTCGCTATTGATGGAACGAAATATCAAAACAGTCTCTAAGGGTTTTGCACTAACAACCGATCCTAAGCTCAAAAATCATTCAGGTTTTAGGTTTGATGAAGTGCAATGTATTGGTGCAATAAAAGAATTAATTGCACCATGCCAATTAATTTTAGGTAACCAAGGTTACGCGTTTGTAAAACAAAATTTAGAAAAATATATTAATTATTACAATGACTTGAGTGTAATTAATGTGGAGGGCGGGCACCATTGCCATATGCAAAGTAGCAAAGAATGTTATGAACACATTCAAGCATTTATGGTGCAAAGTGGTGCACGTTAATTGTATATTGACGTTAAATGTGGGATTATTCCCGCATTAGAGTATTTGCTCAATTGTTAAAGTGCCTTACTTAGATTAAGGTTAATAAAAATATAACTATAAACAGGGGCTAAGAGTGGAAAAAATCTGGCTTAAGCGCTACCCAGAAGGTATGCCTGAAACAATCGATCCTGAGCATTACAACTCGTTACTCGAAGTGTTCGAAAAAAGTTTTTCTGATTACAAAGATTTACCTGCATTCACAAACATGGGTAAAACGTTGTCGTATGAAGAAATAGACACAGCAACTAAAAAAGTTGCCTCGTATATTCAAAATGATTTGGGACTCAAAAAAGGCGACAAAGTTGCCGTAATGATGCCTAACTTATTACAAACACCTATTTCTATTTTAGGTATTTTACGCGCAGGGTGTGTGGTAGTTAACGTTAACCCTTTATACACTGTACGTGAGCTCGAACATCAGTTAAAAGATTCAGACACAAGCGCCATTTTCATTCTTGCAAACTTTGCAGATACTCTTGAAAAGGCTTTAGGTAAAACAGACGTTAAACACATCGTGGTTACACAAGTTGGTGACATGGTGGGTGGCCTTAAAAAGCACATTGTTAACTTTGTTGTTAAGCACGTTAAAAAAATGGTGCCTAAATACAACTTACCAAACACGATTAAATTTTCAGATTTGTTAAACGCTGACGAAAATGCTTACACACGCCCTGAATTAAATTTATCTGACCTAGCATTTTTACAATACACAGGCGGTACGACCGGTGTATCTAAAGGTGCTATGTTGAGCCATGGTAATATGGTGGGTAACCTTGAGCAGGTGTCTGGTTGTTTAGATAAGGTACTAAACCGTGGAACAGAAGTGGTTGTTACTGCACTTCCGCTTTACCATATCTTTGCACTTACGGCTAACTGCTTAACGTTCATGAAATATGGTGGTTTAAACTTATTGATTACTAATCCGCGTGATATGCCGGGTTTTGTAAAAGAGTTAAGCCAAACTAAATTTACAGCAATCACCGGTGTTAACACATTATTTAATGGTTTACTAAACACCCCAGGTTTTGATGAACTTGATTTTAGCCACCTAAAAATGTCGTTAGGTGGTGGTATGGCGGTTCAACGTCCTGTTGCTGAAAAGTGGCAAAAAGTGACTGGGTCAAAACTGATGGAAGGCTACGGCCTTACTGAATGTGCTCCACTTGTTACAATTAGCCCTTACGACTTAGAGTCTTATAACGGTTCTATTGGTTTACCTGCACCAAATACTGACATTAAGCTAATGCTTGAAAATGGTGAAGAGGCAGCTAAAGGTGAGCCTGGCGAATTATGCGTTAAAGGCCCTCAGGTTATGCTTGGCTATTATAAGCGCCCAGATGCCACAGCCGAATGTTTACAAGACGGTTGGTTTGCAACAGGTGATATTGCTACATATGACGATGAAGGCTTCTTCTATATAGTAGATCGTAAAAAAGACATGATCATAGTATCTGGCTTTAACGTTTTCCCAAATGAGATTGAAGAAGTTGTTGCAATGCACGACGGTGTGCTTGAAGTGGCGGCTGTTGGTATTCCTCATGATGTCAGCGGTGAACAAGTTAAAGTTTTTGTTGTTAAAAAAGACCCTTCTTTAACTGAAAAAGATATAATAAACCATTGTCGTGATAATTTAACTAATTACAAGGTTCCAAAACTCGTTGAGTTTAGGGATGAGTTACCTAAAACAAACGTAGGTAAAATACTCAGACGAGCCTTGAAAGATTAGAAAACTATAAAAAAGCCGGCATTAGCCGGCTTTTTTATTGTAGGAGACTAAGTGCAATATCAATTAATTCAAACACAAGTTCAGCTTAATACCTTTGTTGAGCAGATCCAAAATAAACCTATCTTAGCTATTGATACCGAGTTCATGCGTCGTCGCACTTTGTATCCAGAAGTTGCACTCATTCAGGTTTTTGACGGTGAGCATCTAGCACTTATCGATCCTTTAGCTGAGCTCTCGTTATTTGATTTTTGGCAGGTTTTAAAAGACCCCGCAGTTTTAAAAGTGCTTCATTCACCATCTGAAGACATTGAAGTATTTCAAAAATATGCTGGGTTTGTTCCTGCACCATTGTTTGATACTCAATTTGCTTTGCAATTGCTTGGTGAAGGAAACTGTATGGGGTTTGCCCTTATGGTTAAAACACTCCTAGGTATTGAAATAGATAAAAGCGAATCACGTACCAATTGGTTACAGCGCCCGTTAACCACTAAGCAGCTGGATTACGCCGCCGCTGATACATTTCATTTATTACCGTGCTTCGAATTAATTATCGATCGCATCAACAAAGCTGATTTGTTTGAGATTGTTTTGGATGAGAGCGAATTAATTGCTAATAAGCGAGCTTTTCAAACACCGGATGAATTGCTCTATAAAGATATTAAAAATGCTTGGCAGTTAAAACCACATGAATTAGCTGTATTAAAAGAGCTAGCTATATGGCGCCGTAATAAAGCAATACGTAAAAACCTTGCTCTTAATTTTGTGTTGAAAGAACATAACATGACCGAAATCGCTAAGCGAGGGCCATCTAGTTTAAATTCATTGCGTCAAATACCGGGTGTAGAATCGATTGAAGTTAATCGCTCAGGGGTTGAGATTTTAAAGTGTATAGAAAAAGCTAAAGCAATTGCCGTTGACGAGCACCCGCAAGTGTTGAAACGTTTAATAGATTTTCCTAATTATAAACAAACGGCAAAAGATATTAAGCAAAAAATAACGAAAGTTGCTAAAGCTAATAATATTCCTGAGGACGTTTTAGCATCTAAAAAACAAGTTAATCAATTAATCAGCTGGAATTGGAAGTTGACGGCAGAGCAAAAAAAGACACACATAAAGCCAGATTTATTGAACTCTTGGCGTTATAGCTTTATTAAAGAAGCTTTAAAAGAGTGGGATACCTAAAAGGTTAATATTCTAGTAGTTGTTAGTTATAAAGAGGGCGCTTAACGCGCCCATTCTTCAATTATTTCTTTTCTTCGTCAGGTAAAGTTACGTTTAGCTCTAATACAGCTAAGTCGTCTTCATTCTGATCAAATTGTACCTGCACGGCATCACTATTAACGTTCACATATTTTCGAATTACATCCAAAATATCTTGTTTTAATTGTGGTAGGTATTCAGGTGTTCCACGCTGAGAACGTTCGTGTGCGACAATGATTTGCAATCGCTCTTTTGCAAGAGACGCACTGTTTTTCTTTTCTGAGCGGAAATAGTCAAGTAACGACACATTAGCCTCCAAAAATCCGTTTAAAAATGCCTTTTTTCTCTACATCTAAGAAGCGAAAATCGACGGTTTCACCAAGTAAGCGGTTTATGGCATCAGCATATGCTTGACCAGCATCTGATTCGCCATCCAATATTACCGGTTGACCTGAATTTGATGCACTCAATACTGCTTGTGACTCAGGAATAACACCTAACAAATCGATAGCTAATATGTCTTGTACATCTTCTACCGAAAGCATTTCACCTTTAGCAACACGCTCAGGGTTGTAGCGTGTTAATAATAGGTGTTCTTTGATATTTTCAAGGCCTTCTTCAGCGCGTTTAGATTTGCTATGCAAAATACCTAAAATACGGTCAGAATCTCGTACAGATGACACTTCTGGATTGGTGGTTACAATCGCTTCATCAGCAAAATACATTGCCATCATCGCACCCGCTTCAATTCCTGCTGGTGAATCACATACAATATAATCAAAGTCTTCTTTTAGCTCGTTTAAAACGCGTTCTACACCATCACGAGTTAGTGCATCTTTATCACGCGTTTGCGATGCTGGCAGTAAAAATAACTTCTCAACACGTTTGTCTTTGATAAGTGCTTGGTTTAGGTTTGCTTCACCGTTTATGACGTTTACAAAGTCATAAACAACGCGGCGCTCGCACCCCATAATTAAATCAAGGTTACGTAAACCGATGTCAAAATCGATAATAACCGTTTTGTAGCCTTTTAATGCTAAGCCTGTGCCTATTGCGGCACTTGATGTTGTTTTACCAACACCACCTTTACCCGAGGTAACGACAATTACTTTTGCCATGAGATTTATCCTTTAACCAAAGCTGAAATTTCTAATGATTCATTTTTTTGTTGTATTTGCACTGCACTGCCCCAAAACTCACCTTGTAGAGAGTCACTGATCCAGTAGTTGCCATTTATGGAAACAAGTTCTGCTTCTAGCTTTTGGCAAAATATATGTGCGTTTTCTAATCCTTTTGCGCCCGCTATTGCGCGACCACGAAGGGTTCCGTAAATATGTACGTTGCCATCTGCTATTACTTCTGCACCATGACTAACAGCACCTAATACAATAAGGTCGCGGTCTTTTGCATACACCTGTTGACCCGAGCGTACAGTACCGTTAATTATTTGTGCTGGAAGTATAATATTTTTTTCGACAATTGAAGTGTTTGGTTGCTTTTCAACGGGCTCTGCTTTTACGTCTTGCGAATAATTTAATACTGAAAAGCCAGCTTTTTTGGCATTTGCATGCTGCCCATCAGAGCCATTGCATACACCCACTGCGTTGAAGCTCATTCGTTCGATAAGTGACTTTAAATGAACAAAGTCTAAAGAACTGCTTTTTACTTCTTCTAAATTGACAACAATAGGGGCTCCTTCAAAAAAACGAGGGGCTTGGGCTATTTTTACGTACAATTGTTCTGCTAAAAGGTTTATATCAGCACTATAAAGATGTAAAACTGATAACGTAAAAAGATTCCCTTTTAACTCAAAAATTTGGTCCGACATACACGCTCAATTGAATTGTATGATAAGAAATTATAATTAGATAAACACAGGCTGAATAAGGCCTTAATCAAAATTTCTAATCTAAATTTTCTAACTTATTATTACTCTCATGGTATAGTGTGCAGCATTGTTGTGCAAGAATTTATAGGGTCATAATGTTAACTGCGGTATATAAAAGTAAGAAAAAGACGGATACCTTCTTATTTGTTGAAAAAAGAGATGATTTTAGCAAAGTTCCAGAACCTCTAATGGCTATGTTTGGCAAACCTCAATATGTGATGCTCATCAACTTAGCTAAACGTGAGCACCTAGGTGGTGCGGATTTGGAAACCGTTAAGGGTGCATTAACCGATCAAGGATACTATTTACAACTTCCACCACCGGAAGATAATTTGCTTACTGAACTAAGAAAACAAAATGGAGCCGATCGTGATTAAAAAACTGGCAGTTGTATTATGTGGTTTATGCTTGAGTTCGTCAGTTGTTGCCAAAACACAAGCCGAATTTAAAGATTACTTAGTAAACCTAAAAGAAGAAGCAATCGCAAAAGGCTACGAAACGTCGTTAATTGATAGTGCATTTGCGACTGCGACGTATAAAGAGAAAGTGGTATCAGCTGATAAAAACCAGCCAGAAGTGAAAGAAACACTCGAGACCTATTTACCAAAACGTGTACCACAATGGAAAATTGACCGTGCTCGTAAACTTTATGCTGAGAACAAAGATATTCTTGAGCAAGTAGCTAAAGAGTTTGGCGTACAAGCACGCTTTATAGTCGCTTTATGGGGTCTTGAAAGTAACTTTGGTACTATTCAAGGCGGTCACAATGTTATTTCATCATTAGTGACACTTGCCTTTGATGGCCGCCGTGAAGCACTTTATAAACGCCAGTTGTGGGCGGCTTTAGACATTTTAAAATCGGGTCATATTACTTTAGACAAGTTTAAAGGTTCTTGGGCTGGGGCTATGGGGCAAACTCAATTTATGCCAACGTCTTTTAATGCTTATGCAATTGATTATAACAATGATGGTCGCAAAGATATTTGGACTACAAAAGAAGATGCGTTTGCTTCAATTGCTAATTATTTAAAGCAAGAAGGGTGGAACGACTCATTAACTTGGGGTCGTCAAGTTATGCTTCCTGATAACTTTGACAATAAATATATTTTAGTTCGTGGTACTAAAACACGTAAACAATGGCTTGAGTATTGGAATGATTCTGAGCGTTCACTCGATGAGTGGCAGGCTTTAGGGGTGAGAAGAGCAGACGGTACTGCGTTGCCTAACGTTGATGTACGAGCAGCACTGGTTATGCCTGATGATATCAACGGCCGTATGTTTTTGGCCTATGATAATTACAAAGTGTTAATGCATTGGAACCGTTCTTATTACTTTGCAACGAGTGTGGGTTATTTGTCTGATAGAATCGGATACCCAAAAATATAGTTCAATAAAAAATAAAGCCGCAAAATGCGGCTTTATTCTTTTTTAAAAATTTTGTCTTTTAAATCGATGACCTTGCCAATTCCTGATCCCAGTTTCATAAGTTTGTTGAGCTGCTCGGGAGTTAAACGCTGTAACTCAGACGACCATTTAGTGACCGTTTCAAGTAGGTTGTGAATTTCTTCCATTTGCTTTTGGGCATACACTTCTTCTTCGTTATTCGCTTCGTCGAGTAAGTTATCTCGCAAAAGGCTGAGCGTTGGATCGATTTCACGTTTTTTTCGCTCTTCAAATACTCGATTAGCCATATCCCAAATATCGCCTGCAGGCGCATAATACTCTTTACGATCACCCGGAATGTGCTGAACTTTAATTAATTGCCAAGATTGCAGCTCTTTTATGCCCATACTTACATTACCACGAGAGATACTTAGTGAGTCGGCAATTTCATTCGCTGTCATCGGGTTTTTAGTAATGATTAGTAAACCACACATTTGGCCTATTGTACGGTTAAAGCCCCAACGGCTGCCCATTTCGCCACAATGCATCACAAAGGTAAAATTCTTTTCAGATAAAGTCATATCATTAACTTTCAGTAATTTCAGAAATTAAATGCTAGCATGTTGATTTGCGATAGCAAGGCATTAAGTGCACTAAAATAATCTTAGTTTGGCTTAAATACAATTTAAGCCATTTTATGTATAGTTTTTAAATATTAAGGGCGCTTGTAAATACAAGCACCCATATATTTTAACCGCTAAAGTGTGTAACTAAAACTTAATTTAGCATTACGCTCTTCACCTGGCATACCGCCTAAAAACATCGCTTTAGAATAATACTGTTTGTTAAATAGGTTGTTTAAATTAAGCTGCATGTTCCACTGTTTAGTTGTATACGAAATTGCAGCATCGTAAACAGTGTAGCCAGGTACATAGCCATCAGGAATACTAAATGAACTTGAGTTAGTACTTCTGTTATCAACGAAAGTAATACCCCCACTAATATTAACTGACTCGGGTAAATTAAATATGTTTGCATAGTAAGTAACCCATGTGCTTGCAGTTACATAAGGCACCCCTTTTTGACGAGTGTCGTAAGCGCTACTATTGGGGTTAGATTTATCACGCGCGTCTTGATATACGCCGTTAACATTTATTTTCCACTGCTCATTTAAATACGCATTTAAATCAAGCTCAACGCCTTTGGTTTGCTCTTCGCCATCAAAGTAGCTTTCTACTATATCAGGGCCAGACACACCAGCTTCATACAGTGGGTTACTGTATTCAAGATTTGTACGAGCGCTTTCAAACACAACTAAAGTAGCTAGTAGCTGGTCGTCAAATGCTTTATACCTAAAGCCTAAGTCATTACTTATTGACTCTGAGTCTTCTCTATCTGCTTCGTTACCAGCAACAGAGCCTAATACACTGTATGCGGTTCGGCCTTTAGAGTGATTAACAAACACAGAAAAATCTTCAGTAGGCTGATAAGTAGCACCTAAATTATAGGTTAAACCTGAATCAGATGTGTTTGCCTCAGGGGTTGGCTCTGCACGGCTTGAACTGTAACGTTCATCTACACCATTATGTTCGTAGCTCTGCTTAATACGGTTATAGGCGACTCCTATGCGTGTAGTAAGTGAGTCATTAATATAGCCTACATGCTGAAGGCCCATTCCCCATGCTTGAACCTTTTTATTATAATCACTCGTTTTTAGTGGGTCGTAATCGTCAAAGCCACCGATTGGCCAATTTGGTTGCCTCATGTCATAGATATAGGGTAAAGCACCTTGATAAAGCACATTACCATCGGTGTCGTAAATTACTTTATCGCTGTCATAAATAGAGTATTGTTTGAAACCAATATCTCGGTCTTCATAATTTGCATTAACTAAGAGTTCGTTATCAATATCGCCTATCTCAAAGTCGTATCTTAAATCTAAAAAGTACTGCCATGATTTTTCATCTGCTTCTACTTGGCGATACTCTTGGCGCCTAGCTGCAAATGGATAAAGTACATCATTTTCAACTAAAGGAGCACGAGGGTCTTGATTAATAACGCCACTGCGAGTTGAGTACACGTAATTAAAAGCCCCTGTTTGACGAGCAAAGCTTGATGTGTAATTACGGTACTGTAGTTGCTGGTTTAAGAATAAGTCATCAGTGATAAAGTAATTATGCGTAAGCTTAAATCGTAATTCTTCACCTTCATTATCATCGGCCATTGGTGAAATAATCCCATTGGTACCAAAGTCATAGGGTGTTAAACCATCTGTTGCAGAAAGAGAGTTCGCTAATTGTAATTGCTGTTCACTTGTCAGTTGTAAGCCATTGCCTGTCGGATCATTTACTAAGTCTGCAGCGGTTACTTCACCAGCAGTTAAGCCATTCGCTGTCTCTGCGTTGTATATGCGAATAGGGTGGCCAATTGAGTCAACAGCAATTGAATCCTTAATATAGGCAGCAGAGAGCATAACGTCTTGTTTATCGTTTAACACATACTTAAGTGATGTATAAATTTCATCACGCTCTTCTTTTAAATCACGAAAGCCATCGCTTGATGCTGTTTTAGCCATTACGCGATACGCTAAGTTCTCGCTAAGTGCATTTGTGCTGTCAAACGCAAGAGAGTAGCTGTCCCATTGACTAAGCTCTAAAGCGACTTTATGCTTTTCTTCAAATTCAGGTTTTTTTTCAATTAAATTAATTACACCACCAGCGCTACCAATACCATATAAACCTGTAGCTGGGCCTTTTAACACTTCAACCGACTCAACATTGGTTAATGAGCGAGTTGGATTAAAGGTGTTTCCAAGTCCAGCTCCCCCATACATACCATCATAAGTGTAATTGGCGTCAAGACCGCGAATAACCAGGTTATCGCCAATACCATAATTATTACCCGCTTGGGTTAAACCACTCACATTACGGACAAGATCTTGTAGGCTGTCTACGCCCTGTGATTCCATTAATTCACGATCAATAATAACAACAGGAGCAGGGGTTTCCATTAAGGACATATCTGACTTTGTGGCAAGACCCGAACTCATAACAACTTGATTTTGTTTTTGATAAACACTTATGTGTTCAATATCTTGTTCTGCAGTGGTTGTTGCTAAAGCGGCTTGTCCATTTAAACAAGCAAGGGTGAGGAGTGAGTATTTAAACTTTTTCATTATGATAACCATTCGTATTTATTTACGGTAATGGTAATGATTATTATTTGCAAAATATACTAAAAGTTCAATAAATATTAGATTAAAACAACTGTTTGCGTGTTTTTTATACAAATAGGCCAGCTTAGTTAATAAAAACCAAACAAATATAAAGGAGGGGACGAATTTGACAATTAAGAAAAACAAATTGCAATATGATTTTCTTTAACAACTCTCCCGAATTAAGAGTAATAAACTAAAAGTGACAATAGAGATCAGGTAAAACAATGCTATTAAAGCTTTAACACATTGTTTTACTGAGCTTTTAATTTTAGTGTTTTTAGGATTGAGAATTAAAATTTAATGAATTTTAACGTTAAAAGTAAAGGCTAACACTATAAAGCCGGCCTTAACTTAGATTTAAATTTTATTTTTCAGTTTTATAAACAATACCAGCTTTCATCACAAACGGTATTTGCTCTAATGTTGAAATGTTCTCTAATGGGTTTCCTTCAACAGCGATAATATCGGCGGCATATCCCGTTTTTATTTGCCCTAGTTTGTTATGCATTTTCAGCAGTTTAGCGCTGTTAATGGTCGCTGATTGAATAGCTTGCAGTTCAGTCATGCCAAATTCAACCATACGTGAAAATTGCTTTGCATTATCACCATGTGGGTAGATGGCAGCGTCGGTTCCAAATACCATGTTCACACCAGCTTTCACAGCTCGGCTAAAGCTATCTCTTTGTTTTTTAGAAACTTGGCGTTCTTTGTTTAGGTTTTCTTCGTCTACACCATTTTGTTCGCCAAAGCTTAATGTGTATTCTGTGTTGTATATATCCATAGAAAGCCAAGTGCCATGTTCTTTAGCCAGGGCTATGGCTTCATCGTCTAAAAAGCTTGCGTGTTCTACGCTGTCAACACCTGCGATGATGGCTGTTTTTATGCCGCTTGTGCCGTGTGCATGTGCTGCAACGGGCAGGTCGCGCATGTGCGCTTCTTCAACAATGGCTTTCATTTCTTCAAGCGAATATTGTTGTACACCTACTTTGGTACCCTTTGAAAAAACACCACCTGTAGCACAAAACTTTATAGCGTTTGCACCATACTTTATGTTTTCACGTACTTTTGTTCTAACCGCCCATGGTCCGTCTGCAACACCTGCTGAAGTATATTTTAGCTCAGGCGGTAAACGGTTATTGTCACAGTGCCCGCCAGTTATACCCAGTGAAGGACCTGCAGCCCAAATTCGTGGACCTACAATGTCACCCGCATTAATACCGTCCCGCACCGCAATAACGCTATAACCATCTGCGCCTACATTTCTTACGGTAGTAAAACCTGCTTCAAGGGTCTTTTTAGCAAAATAAGCTGATTTAACTGCCATGCGTGGGATTGATTGACCCAAGCGCTCACTACGAGAAACAGTAGGATCACTCGTTAAGTGTACATGCATGTCCATCAATCCAGGGACTAGTGTTAACTGTGGCAGGTTAATAAGTTCATCATTTTTACCTAGTTGCGGCTTTTTATTACGTTCTATTGAGGTGATCACACCATCATCAATAGTAATTAATGGCGATTGAATGAGTGTGCCATTCTCTACATCTAACATGGCTTTTGCAGAAATGTAGGTGACTGCCTGGGCAGGTAGACTGCTCAAACATAATATGGCTATTGAGGCTGATAATAGGTGCTTTTTCACTTTTTAATTCTTTTATATGAAAGTTACGTTGTTTTGACTTTACCAAGCTCAAGTAAAAGTGCAATAAAATAACGACTAAGTTACTACTTTATTTAGCTTAATTTAAAGCTCATAATCGAGCTGAGTTTTTTATAAGGATTAATATGAAATTATTAAAATTAGCACTGGTCGCTACTTCAGTGATAGGTGCGCTAATGGGGTGTAGTAGCACAACGTCTCAACAAAATAATAGTAAACCGGTTTCATCATCTATAAATGCTGTGGTTTCAGAATTATCTGCCGAGCAGCAATTAGACGTGCTTGCTGACCAATACTACAACGAGTCGCTTGCATTTTCGCCAATAATGGCAACATATAGCGGTAAAAATGAATTTAATGATCAGTTCACTCCTGCAATTTCAGCGACAAATCGTAACAAAAAGGCGGTTTTTTATAAAAAGTATCAACAACGCCTTGCTTACATTGATTCACAACAATTAACAGGGCAAGCGTTATTAAGTTATGAGATTTTAAAACGTGACCTTGCACTTAACCTCGAGGGGATGCAATTTCCAAGCTACTTTCTGCCTATTAATCAAATGTCGGGAGCACATAATGTGTTTGCTGGATTTGGCTCTGGGCAAAGTGCACAACCTTTTAAAACAGTACAGGATTACGATAATTTTTTAAAACGTAGTGATGGCTATATCAAATGGCTTAAAAGTGTTGAGCTTTCTATGGCTGAAGGTATAAAACAAAATATTGTTTTACCTTTGCCACTTGCAAAAAAGTTAGCCCCACAATTTAGTGCGCATGTTGTAAATAAGGCTGAAGATTCACTGTTTTGGGGACCTATAAAAAACTTACCAAATTCGTTTACAGTTGAGCAAAAACAAGAAATAACAGCGCAATACCGCGATTTAATCATGAAGCAATTAGTGCCGGCTTATCAAAGCATGCACACATTTTTAATTAACGATTATATACCTAGTAGTCGTGTGTCAGTAGGCTACAGTGATTTTACTAATGGTAAAGCTTGGTACGAATACCAAATAAAGAAAAACACAACGCTTAACTTATCTGCTGACGAAATTCACAATATTGGTTTAAGCGAAGTATCACGTATTTTAAGCGAAATGAAAAAGGTAAAACATACCGTTGGCTTTGACGGCGATTTGCCCGCATTTTTTACCCACTTGCGTGATTCAGATGAGTTCTACTTTAATACCGCTGATGAGCTTATTGAAGCGTACGAAAATGTGAAGAAAAAAATTGATGCTAGAGTACCGCAGTTATTTGATGTGGCCCCTAAAGCGCCTTACATTGTTAAACCAGTAGAGGCTTATCGTGCTCAGTCTGCGGCGGGTGCTTCTTATGCAGCCCCAGCACCAGATGGTTCACGTCCGGGTATTTTTTATATCAATACTTTTAATTTAAAAGCACAACCTAAGTTTTTACTCGAAACACTCTCGATTCATGAAGCGGCACCTGGTCATCATTTTCAAATTGCTCTTCAACAAGAAATAGACGGTTTACCTGATTTTCGTAAATTTGGTGGGTATACGGTTTTTGCTGAAGGGTGGGCACTGTATGCAGAAAGTTTAGGAAAAGAGCTTGGATTATTTACCGATCCGTATATGTGGTATGGGCGTTTGGCTGACGAGCAATTACGGGCAATGCGTTTAGTACTCGATACTGGTTTTCATGCAAAAGGGTGGACGCGCGAGCAAGGTATACAATACATGCTTGCTAATTCATCAATGGCTGAGAGCGATGTAGTGGCAGAGGTTGAGCGTTATATTGCGTGGCCAGGGCAAGCACTTTCGTACAAATTAGGGGAGTTTAAAATTAAAGAACTTCGCGATTATTGTAAAAAAGAGCTAGGTTCTCAATTTGATATTAAAGCGTTTCATACGCAAATATTAATAGATGGCGCATTACCTATGCCTATTTTGGAGAAAAAAATAAAGCGTTGGGTGAAAACCCAGCGTTAATTAATAGCGTAAAGTGCTTATCAATTTAAGGTATTCGCTTTGCGCCATTTAGTGCAATACGTTAGAATGCGCGCTCTAAAAAGGGCGCGAGAACACTATGTTTGATCAACAGTTAGCAAATACACAGTTTTGGCTTACAAAAAGCTTGAGCGAAATGAGCCAAAATGAATGGGAAGCTATTTGCGATGGCTGTGGTAAATGTTGTTTAAATACGTTTATAGATAGTGAAGACGAAGACGATTTTTCCCCCACAGATCAGCTACGTGAAGGTGAACAGCTCATTTTCACAAATATTGTTTGTCAGTATTTAGATAATAATACCTGTGGGTGTAGCGAATACGAAAACCGCCAAACACTTGTCCCTTCTTGCGTAAAACTAACCAAAGAAAACCTTAAAGATATTTTCTTTATGCCGCAGAGCTGCAGTTACCGCCGCCTGCATGAAGGGCGTGGTTTAGCTTCGTGGCACCCGTTATTAAATAACGGCGATAAAACACTTATGCATGATCTCGGTATTTCAGTAAAAGATAAAACAGTCAAAGACAGTAATGTAAAATTAGATGATTTTGATTTATACATTGCTGAGTGGCCAACAAAGGATTGCGATTAATGAGCAAGTTAAAAGCGAGTATTGGTTTAATAAACCCGAAGAGCCCTACTAACGTTGGCGGTGTGTTACGAGCTGCTGGGTGTTACGACGCAAAGCAGGTTTATTTTACGGGTAATCGATACCTTAATGCGCAAAAATTTCATACCGATACTAAAAATGTGGTTGAACGTATTCCATTAACCTCTACTGATAGCCTAGAAAAAGTAAAACCTGAAGGGGCAACCGTTGTTGTTGTTGAGTTAATTGAAGGGGCTACACCGCTCCCTGAATTTAAGCACCCAGAAAATGCATTTTATGTTTTGGGCCCAGAAGACGGTTCTGTTCCTAAAGACGTACTAAAGTGGTGCGATGAAGTAGTTTACATTCCTACTATAGGGTGTATGAACTTAGCTGCAACCTGTAATGTAGTACTTTACGATAGGCTTTCTAAATTAGGTGGTGTTAAAAGCAGTGATGACACAATAATAAGTTCGCGTGACACCAATAATAAAATGAAATGGGTTAAACCTGCTTTATAACTTTTGTAATGCCAATTAAATCTGCTAGTTGGCATTAGACACTGTCTATATTCAATTTCACGTTCTACCAATTTTTCATTCTCTAGATTTATTTCTCCTTCAAAAGTGTAAATAACGCCTACACTTAACTGACTATTAGTTTGACGATAGCTTTATTATGCGCATTGTAGTCTTTTTGTTGTCCTTTATTAGTTGTTTTAGTTTCGCGAGTCAAAGCGTAACCTTCATTCATAAAAATAGCCTTAAAACTGTAGAAGGGCAGCGTTATAAATCGGGGCTTTTATATAGCGCCCCAAATAGTAAACGCACATTACATATTGTTACTTTAGATTGGCCGCCTTATATAAGTAACGACTTATGTAACAAAGGGTGGGTCTATCATTTTGCCGTTGCTGTTCTTAATAGTCAGGGTTACAGCGTTTATTTAGAATTTTTACCTTGGGCAAGAGCTGTGCGTAATGCGGAACTTGGAAAAGCCGATATTTTAATGCCTGAGTACTTTATTGAAGACACTGCGCCTTCAGACTATGTTAATAATAAAATGAGAAGAGAGCTGCTTGGTATTTCAAATTCGTTTCAAGGTGGAAATATTGTATTTCTAAAGCGAAAAAACGCACCTGGTATTTTTACAGGTAATCTAAACTCATTAAAAGGCTCAACAATAGGTGTTGTAAGAGGATATCAAAACACGCCTGAATTTGATGCCATGATGGATAATGAAGAGTTTAAAGTTATTAGTGCGGTAAACGATTTGCAGTTAATGCAATTACTTTTTGCCAAGCGGGTCGATCTTATTATAGGCGATCCTTCGGTGTTAACCCATTCAGTTACGTTTTCTGAGCTTAACCAAAGTGAAAAAATAGCACTGCTTAATGCTGTTGAGCAAGATGGCAAACCACTCCATTATAACTCATTGTATTTTGCTATAAGTAAGCTAACACCTAACTGGCTTGGAGTGCTAGATGATATAAATCAAGCCTTATATATATTTTCTAATAGCGGTGAAACTGAGCGTTTAATCAATACTGTTTCAGAAGAATGTGCAGTTTGAATATGCATGATGATTTGGAACGTTCTAATCACCTTGTGCCCAAACAACTTATTAACAATGTAGAATCAGTTTAACTTGTTAATGGAGTGAAAATAAAAATGAGCACACTGAACACACATCACGATTATGGCGTTAATAAACAGCACAACAAAAATTATCTGTTTCCCCTAACTGCAATGACAACCCTGTTTTTTTTATGGGGTTTTATTACAGTATTAAATGATGTATTGATTCCACGATTAAAAGGCGTATTTGATCTTAGCTACTTTGAGGCAATGCTAGTGCAGTTTTGCTTTTTTGGTGCCTATTTCATTGTATCTATTCCCGCTGGTATTTTAGTTAAACAGCTTGGTTATAAAAAAGGTATTTTAACGGGGCTTATTATTGCTTCGATTGGTTGTATGCTTTTTTACCCTGCAGTAGTAGTGCATGAGTATTGGTTGTTTTTAGGCGCATTGTTCGTGCTTGCTGCTGGTATAACCGTATTGCAAGTATCAGCTAATCCATACGTTGCGGCTCTTGGTCCTGATAAAACCGCCTCTTCACGATTAAACTTAGCACAAGCGCTTAATGCCTTGGGTACTACAGTAGGGCCTTACGTAGGAGGTATTCTCTTTTTCGGTACTGCTGGTACATTGGCTGCGTCTGCTGCATCGGCAGAATCAGTAAAAGTGCCTTATTTAATGTTGGCTGCAGCACTTTTATTAATTGCCATTGTGTTTGCATTTATAAAGTTACCTGAAATTGAAGCCCATAAGGAAGACAGTACAGACACCGAAACTCGCTCTTTAATGCAAGCACCTCACCTTACTATGGGGGTTGTAGCAATATTTTGTTATGTAGGCGGTGAAGTAGCTATAGGTAGCTTTTTAGTTAATTACTTTGGTGAAGCACACATTGCTGGGCTTGAAGAGCATGCTGCTGCGGCACTTATTAGTTATTATTGGGGCGGAGCAATGGTTGGGCGTTTTGTAGGCTCTGCGTTGTTACAAAAAATTGCGCCTTCTAAAGCAATTGCCTTTAATGCTATCAGTGTTATTGCGTTGTTATTAATCACTATTTTTACACAAGGTGATGTCGCTTTGTATTCAGTATTGGCAATCGGGTTGTTTAATTCAATTATGTTTCCAACTATATTTTCTGTTGCGATTGAAAAATTAGGCCCGTTAACCAGTAAAGGCTCTGGTTGGCTATGTTTAGCGATTGTAGGTGGTGCATTAGTACCTTTACTACAAGGGTATATTGCCGATACCGTAAATATTCAAGATAGCTTTTTCGTGCCTATGGTATGTTACGTATTTATAGCTTGGTATGGTTTAAATGCTGTTCGTTTAGCTAAAAAATGGTAAAAAATGTAATGAATGATAATGGCTGAATACGTATTCAGTCATTATTATTTTCTTTTTATATGGAACATTCCAAATTGTTTTATCTATTGAACATTATTTATGTAAAATTAACTACTTAAAATTTGTAATTAAGTTTATCTAGTCCTTTTTCATTGTTTTTAGCTGCTATTTTCGGAAAAACCGAAAATAGCTAAGACAATGCTCACATTATTTGCTAAAACTAGAATGCTAAAAATAAATTAAAGGGCATTTATGTTTGGGGCATTCAAGTTTACGACAAAAGTCACAATAGCAGCGTCTGTTGTACTCGTTTTGGTATTAGGGTTATTCACTGTAAATAACTACTTTACCTTAAAAAACCAAACACAAAATCAGCTTGCTCTCGTGTTGCAACAAAACTCAGAATCTGTTTCTCAAAATATAGCTAGCTGGTTAAATGCAAAGCTGGCCATTGTTAGTGCGTTTGCTAAAACCCACCAACCATCAGATCCAAGTACGCTTACATTACTACAATTAAACACAGCAGGGTTAGCAGGTAGTTTTAAAAACACCTATATTGGCCAATCTAACGGTAATTTTATTTTAAATGATCAAAGCATTGTTTTACCGCCAGATTTTGATGCAACATCACGTCCTTGGTATAAGCTAGTCGAAAACAAAACCAATACTGCCTTTACTACTCCCTATATTGATGTAACAACTAACGAGTTAACGATATCTGCTGTTGTGCCTATAAACCAAAATGACCGTTTTGTTGGTGTTGCTGGTGCTGATATTGATATGCAAACTGTGACAGAAATTATTAATAATATTGATTTTTTAGGGCTGGGTTATGGTTTTTTACTCGATGACAGCGGCCAAATATTAAGTCACCCACAAAGCAATGTTAACCTAAAAAATATCGCTGAGTTATTTGGCACCCAACCATTACTTAGTAGCGAGTTTGTTGAATATCAAATAGCTGGCGAAACTAAATTAGTTTCGTTTAATAAAATACGTGGTATTGAAAATGTAAATTGGTATTTAGGGGTTGTTATTGATCAACAAAAAGCATTTGCTAGTGTATCTAGTTTTGGTGAAACGGCATTTATTTACTTAATTGTGGGTACAATCGTCATTGTAATTTTAATGCAATTTTTACTTCGTTATTTAATGCGTCCAATGAATCGGTTAAATGACGCTATAAAAGATATTTCACAGGGAGAAGGTGATTTAACACGCCGTTTAGAGATAGAAAATGACGATGAGTTTGGTGAGCTAAGTCATTCATTCAATGTGTTTATTGAAAAAATTCAATCATCAATCGAACAAGTTAAAAATACAACAATACTTCTTGATGGCGTAATAGCCAGTCTGCTATCACAAACTCATTCTTCACTTGCGATGTATGACGATCAAAGTATGCGTACTGATAGCGTTGCAGCTGCAATTAATCAATTTACAGGGATGACATCAGATATATTCAATAGTGCATCTGACGCATCAACACTTGCAAAAGATGCGAATAAGCACTCTACACAAAACCAAGAAATATTAAGCAATAATGTTGCTGGGATCCATGAGCTATCTGCCAATATAGTGCAAGCTCAACAAACTATTAATAGCTTAAATGCACATACAGAAAGCATTGGTAATGTTTTAGAAGTGATTAAAGGCGTGAGTGAACAAACCAACTTACTTGCATTGAATGCGGCTATTGAAGCAGCTCGTGCAGGTGAAGCCGGACGTGGTTTTGCAGTAGTGGCTGATGAAGTTCGACAATTAGCTCATCGCACCAAAGAATCAACGCAAGAGATAGAAGAAACAGTCATAGAATTGCAAAAAGGGTCAACTTTGGCTGTGGAGTTAATGAAAACAAGTTTGCAAGGCAGTGAAAAAAGCGTGTCAGAAGCTGATGCAGTTGGAGAATTAATGCAGCAAGTCATAGAGGATATAAAACAAATAAGTGCTGCTAACCATGCCGTTGCGGGCGCTACAGAAGAACAAAATCAAGTTGTTAAATCATTAGATGCAGATATACAAACTATCAGCGAACTATCTATTCAAAGTAAAACCAACCTAAATAATACTCTAAACGAATGTACAAAACTGAGGCAACAATTCGGTGATTTAGAACAAATGGTTAAAAAGTTTAGAGTATAGATATGGAAGAGGAAAAATTAGCTAAGTCAAATTGGCGCAATTTAATTAACATAGATAGCGTTTACAACTCAGACAGGCAGCGTCAAGCACTTTCATTATTTACAATGATAGCCTTTGCTATTCTTATATTGGGTTTTTTACTTCTATCTAATTATGATGTGTATTCGCCCATCTTAAGTGTGGCTTTGCTCGTTGCTAATATGACGATCATTGCCTGCACTGTTTACTTCTTCAAAACCGGTAAGCTAGAGGTTGTGTCTTTAATAACCATGCTAATCATTTTTATTATGTGTATTGCGCTTATTTACACAGGTGGTAAAGAGAACACTGCGTTGTATTGGCTTATGTTTTATCCAGTTGTTACCTTTGCTACTCTCGGTGTTAAATTAGGGTTATGGCTTAGTGGGTTTTTATTGGTCTGCTGTTTAGGGCTATTATACGGCCCTAATTTTGGGCAGGTCGATTACGGTTTTGTAGAAAAATCACGTTTTATGGCTTCGTTTAGTTTGGTGTTTATTTTTTCGTTGATTGGTGAATTTTTTAGATATAAAAGCCATCAATCTATTGCTGAAATAACTTTGGCACAAAAAAAGGATGCGTATACCGATCAGCTAACAGGGGCTGCCAATAGGCGTTTTGTTACATCTCATTTTTTTAAGCTGGTTAGCGATAATCCCGATAATTATTTACCGTTCTCAATTTTACTTTTGGACTTAGATCACTTTAAATCCATTAATGATAACTATGGTCATGATTGTGGTGATACTGTCCTAATAGAATTTACTAAAATGCTTGAGTCACACTTCAGCAGCGATTCAATAAAAGCGCGTTATGGTGGTGAAGAGTTTGTGGTAATTCTCCCAAAAGCGACTATTCAAACTGCAGAGCACATTGCTAACAACTTTAGAGAAAGTGTTGCCAATACAACACTTTTGAATGTTGATAGTAAAAACGTAGCACTTACCTGTAGCATAGGTGTAGCACAAGTAAATAAACTATCAGATTACAATGATGCTTTAAAACAAGCCGATCGATGCCTTTATAAAGCAAAGGAAACGGGTCGAAATAAAGTTGTTTCAGCTTTTATGTAGGAGTTGTTATGTTTCAAAGTAAGTTAATTTATATACACGATCCAATGTGTAGTTGGTGTTGGGGCTATGCACCTACGTGGCTAAAATTAAAAGAACAACTTGAGCATAAAATTATTGTTGAATATAAAGTGGGCGGCTTAGCTGCCGATAGTCAGCAGCCTATGCCAAAAGCAATGAAAGAAATGCTTGAAGGTACGTGGCATAAAATACAAAAGCAATTAGGTACCCAGTTTAATTATGACTTTTGGCGTAATTGCGAACCTCGACGTTCTACTTACCCGGCTTGTAGAGCAGCTCTGATCGCGCGTAAAACCAATAAAGAAGTGCAAATGATAGAAGCAATCCAGCGTGCTTACTATTTAAATGCGCAAAACCCTTCTGATGAAGCCACCTTAGTAGCGCTTGCTCAAGGCATTGGTTTAGATAAAGAGGGATTTGCAAATGAATTAGTCAGCTCATCATTAAATAATGAATTGAGTGACGAGTTGGCATTTGTTAATGCGTTGCCTATTAATGGCTTTCCTTCCTTGGTACTTATTCATAACAACAGCTACTATCCTATTGGCGTTAATTACACAGACTGGCAAAGCACTTACAGCCAAATTTTAAATATTATTGATTAGGCAGCGTTAATTTTAACGCTTCGACCGTCTTTATTCTGCTATAAGTCCTGATTATGACAGCTGTCATAAAAGCGACTTTTTTGCGCAACATCCTTGTCATCTTTTATCTATAAACTTCCCTTCATTGAATTATTCAAGCCACTAAAGCTCTGTTTATTGGCTTGAAATACAACCTAGCAAATCCGCTAATTAACGAGTAAAGGTGTATGCGATGAAAGGCGTTAAACCATTAATCTTAGCTGGTATTGTGGCCGCAAGTGCAGCAGTACACGCTAACGATTTAGATAAGGTTATTGATAAAAGCAGCGAAATTAATAAATCAGCTGCGCAATCACAAACAAAAATAGACAAGATTGCAGATTCAATGCAAGGACGTTTACAGCAATTTAAAACGCTCAATAAAGAGATTGACGGTTTAGCTGTTTATAACGCGCAGTTAAATAAACAGCTTAATAATCAAATTGAAGAAATGGAATCGCTTAACCTATCAATGGATCAGGTTTCTATTATTGAGCGCCAAATTACACCACTTATGATGCGAATGATCACAGGTCTTGAGCAGTTTGTATCGTTAGACATTCCCTTTTTGCAAGACGAGCGCGCTAAGCGTTTAGTATCACTGAAAGCCATGATGGACCGCGCTGATATCACCTCGAGTGAAAAATTTCGTCGTGTGCTAGAAGCTTACCAAGTAGAGGTAGACTACGGGCGCACTATTGAAGCTTACACCGCATTGTTAGATGTAAACGGTAAAGAGCGTGAAGTTGACTTTTTACGCATTGGCCGATTAGAGCTGATTTACTTAACACGTGATGGTAAACACGCTGGTAGCTACAACACAGAGACTAAAACGTTTGAAACATTACCAGATTCAACAATTAGTCAAATCAACAAAGGTTTACGTATTGCGCGCAAGCAACTTGCCCCAGATATGCTAACTCTGCCAGTACACGCAGCAGAATAAGAGGTTAAAAATGAAATTGTTTACTCAAATGACAAAAATGGCATTGTTTGTTACAAGCCTCGGTTTTGCAGGCGTTAGCACTGCGGCAGAAACAATGGATCTTGATTCATTATTAAAAACATTAGAAAACGGCAAGACCGTTCAAAGTGCGCAAAATAAACAACGAGAGCAGGAGTTTACTTCTCGCCAAAACCAGCAAGTTCAAATGTTAAATGATACAACTGCAAAGCGTAACCAAATGCTTGTTGAATCAGAGCGCCTTGAAACACAATTTGAAGAAAACGAAGTTAAACTAGCAAACTTAACCGATACCTTATCTAAGCGAATGGGATCACTTAAAGAGTTATTTGGGGTATTACAGCAAGTCGCTGGGGACTCTAGCAATAAGTTTGCTACTTCGGTTGTATCAGCAGAATTACCGGGCCGTAGTGACTTTATGGACGAGTTAGCTCAAAAAATGGGTTCAACGTCTAAGCTTGCTTCAATAGAAGATATTGAAAAGGTGTGGTACGAGCTGCAACGTGAAATGACTGAGCAAGGTAAAGTCAGTCGCTTTAATACTTCAGTTATTGTTGAAGGTGGAAATAAAGCAGAGCAAGAAGTTGTTCGTGTTGGTGCCTTTAACTTAATTTCACAGGGTCAATACTTAGAATATAACCCAGGAACAAACACGCTGAGCGCGCTTACTCGCCAACCAGTGTCTCGTTATACTGCTACAGCTGCTGACTTACAAGATGCTAAAAGTGGTGTTGTACAGTTTGCATTAGACCCAACAGGAGGCTCTATTTTAGGCTTACTTGTTCAAGCACCAGATACATCAGAGCAAGTTCATCAAGGTGGTGCGGTTGGTTATGTAATTTTAGGTGTTGGTTTGCTTGCTTTATTAATTGCAATTGAGCGCTTTATTTCATTGTTACTTGTTGGTGGGAAAATTCGTCGCCAATTAAAAGATTCAGTAGCGCGTGACGACAATCCGCTAGGTCGTGTAATGAAAGTAAAAGACGACTACCCACATGTTGCTTACGACACGTTAGAGCTTAAATTAAGTGAAGCAATTTTACGTGAAATGCCAAAAATCACACGTAACTTAACGCTTATAAAAATCATCTCTGTTGTTGCCCCATTACTTGGCTTGCTAGGTACAGTTACCGGTATGATCAACACGTTCCAAGCAATCACATTATTTGGTACTGGCGACCCTAAACTAATGGCTGGTGGTATTTCTCAGGCACTAGTTACGACCGTACTTGGCTTAGTTGTGGCAATCCCAACAGTGTTTATATACACATTACTAAACACGCGTTCAAAAGGCTTACTGCTTATTTTACAAGAGCAAAGCGCAGGTATCATTGCTGAGCGAAGCGAGAAGGGAGAATAAACCATGGTGCTATTGATTGACTCAATCAATGCTATCCGTGATTTTCTCGACACCGGTGGCCAAGTCCTCTTGGTCATTGGGGTGTTAATCTTCGCGATGTGGTTATTGATACTCGAGCGATTTATATACTTTTTCAACGGGTTTCGCGGATACAAAAATAGCATTAAAGGAACATGGTCAACGCGTAACGAACGCAATAGTTGGAATGCTGAGCAAATACGCCAAGCTATGATTTCGCGAGCAAGTATGCGTTTAAATGCAAACCTTCCGCTTATCAATGTCATGGTGGCTTTGTGCCCACTACTTGGGTTGCTTGGCACAGTAACGGGCATGATTGAAGTGTTTGATGTAATGGCTATAACAGGCACCGGAAGTGCGCGCTCTATGGCGTCAGGTGTATCTAAAGCCACAATCCCTACAATGGCGGGTATGGTAGGGGCATTATCTGGTGTATTTGCCTCAACGTACTTACAACGTAAAGCCAAACGTGAAGTAGAACTACTTGAAGATAGCATGTTGCTAGATCACTAAATAAGTTTTATGAGCGGCTAAACATACCCGCTCATATCAGGAGAATAAAAATGAGAGCGCCTTTAGGTAATTTAATGCAAGAAGATGAAGCTGAAGAAATAAACATGACACCCATGCTAGATGTTGTATTTATTATGCTTATCTTCTTTATTGTAACAGCTTCATTTGTTAAAGAAGCAGGCATTGACGTAAACCGGCCAGAAGCCGCAACTGCGGTTAAAAAAGAAAGAGCCAATATATTAGTTGCTATTTCAGATAAGGGTGAAATTTGGATTAACAAACGCCAAATAGATGTTCGTGCAGTGCAGGCAAATATTGAACGCTTAAAAGCTGAAAACCCACAAGGTAGCGTTGTAATTCAAGCCGATAAAAAAGCAACCACCGATACGTTAATTAAAGTAATGGATGCCGCACGCGCTGCAGGTGTGTTTGATGTTTCAATTGCGGCTCAAGAAGCGTAAGGGTAAGTAATGCGTTATTTAGTAGCATTAATTATTGCCGGTGTAGTCACGTTTATGCTGTTTTTGGGCATGCAAGCACTTATAACCGGCGGTGAAGGGGCAATGAGCGAACCAGCTAAAGGCAATGTACTTGATTTTGTTCGTTTGAAAAAAGAAGAAAGTGTTCAAAAGAAAGAGCGTAAACCACAAAAGCCACCTACGCCAAAAGAGCCGCCACCACCAATGGAGTCGCCACAAATGCAAAGTAGTGATGCTAATGCCAACGCTAACAACTTTGACTTTGGTGCTAATGTTGACGCCGAAGTGAACCTGGCGGGTGGATTAGCACTGGAAACGAGCGATGGCGAGTATTTACCCATTGTAAAAGTTGCACCGGTTTATCCGCGTCGTGCGCTATCGCGCGGTATTGAAGGGTATGTGATTGTTGAATTTACTGTAACAAAGCAAGGTACCGTTCGCGACCCGCAAGTATTAAAAGCAGAGCCTGAGTCGTTATTTGATCGGGCTGCAATGGACGCTGCTCTTAAATTTAAATATAAACCGCGTGTTGTCAACGGTGAAGCTGTTGAAGTAGCGGGTGTTCAGAACAAAATATCTTTTCAAATTGGCGGATAGTAGCTAACTAGAAAAGACCGTGAGGCGATTATGAAATTATTAACCAAAACTAAACTTTTAAAAGTAACACTACTTTGTACCACTGCGATAGGGTTCAGTATTGTTACACCCAGTGCACTAACTTTGTTACCTGGCGTATCAATTGCAAGTGCTCAAGCGGCGCAGGAGCAAAAAACAAAACGCGTTCCTGCGCTTCGTGAAAAAGTATACAGCCAACTGGCTCGCGCACAAAAATTGGCAGACGATGGCGATGTAAAAGCTGGACTTGAAGCGCTCGATAGCATTAATGAACGTTCTTCAAGTATGAACTCGTACGAAATAGCCATGATGCATAATTTTTACGGGTTCATTTACTACAATCAAAATGACTTACCAAAAGCGATAGCTTCATTTGAACGCGTTGTGGCAGAAGAAGGGATCCCTGAAACATTGCGTTTAAGCACCACTTTTAGTTTAGCGCAGCTTGCAATGGCAAACAGCGATTACGATAAAGTCATTGCCTTTTTGGATAACTGGGATGAGATTAACACTCAGCCAATACCTGAAGGGTATTACTTACTTCGTGCACAAACGTATTACCAGTTAAAAGACTATAAGCAAGGCCTAGACTACATCACTAAAGTTATTTCATTAAGTGATGACGAAGGTAAAACCCCAAAAGAAAACTGGCTTGTATTACAGCGCGCTATGTTTTATTCACTAAATCAAACTAACAAAGTGGTTGAAGTACTTGAACGCATGGTTAAGCTTTATGATAAACCAGAATACTGGGTACAGCTTTCGGGTATGTATGGTGAAACAGGGCATGAGAAGAAGCAATTAGCTGTTATTGAAGCTGCCTATCAGCAAGGGTTTTTAACATCAAGAGCCGACTTACGCCAACTTGCTCAAGTTTACTTATACAATGGACTTGCTTTTAAAGCGGCAGAAGTTATGAGTAAAGCAATAGATAATGGCATTGCCGAAAAAACAGCTAAAAACTATGCGTTTGTTGCCGAGGCGATGATCCAAGCAAAAGAAGATGAAAAATCGATAGAGTATTTTGTTAAAGCCGCCGATTTATCAGATCATGGGCAATACGATCAGCGTTTAGCTGAGGTGTATGTTAATACAGAGCACTATGAAGATGCTGCTGATTCAGCGCGTAAAGCGCTTGATAAAGGTGGACTTGATTTTGAGTCAAATGCCTTTGTCGCACTGGGTATGGCGCAGTACAATTTGCAAAATTTCGATGCGTCTATTTTAGCGTTTGAACAAGCTGAAAAACACAAAAAATCACAGCGTTTGGCTAAGCAATGGATTAAGTATGTTAAACGTGAAAAAGTACATGCTGAAACGTTAAGAACCGCTCTGCTTTAAATTTTAAAACAACAAGTCACTACTTCGTTGGTGCTTGTAATATCAATTTCATAATCGCACTACGCAAGCCGGCTCAATAATAATTGAGTCGGCTTTTTTTATTGCTGTAGCAATTAAGCTGTTGAATTTTAATAATATAGTTTTGTCATGTTATGTTTATTAAAGTGTAACTCCAGTGTCATATAGCTCCCGTAAGGTAAGCCCTGCTGATAACTCAAGTGACCTTAACGCATTATTAAGTGCTTTAAAGTGACTTGAGTTTTTATAAAGCGCTAACAAAATAATTAAATACTTTAACGGAGTGAACAATGAAATTATCTGACTTATTCAAAGTTAGTTTGATTGCAACTGCAGTATCTTTAGCGGGTTGTGGTGGTGACTTAGTAGTATCTGAAGGCGACACAACAATTAACGAAGGCGATACAATAACAAACGTTGTTGAAGGCGGCTCAGACACAGGCGGTGAAACGTCATCTCGTGATGATTCACAAAACGGCACAACTGGTTTCCCTACCACTGTTGATAACGCATTTGTTCAAGGCTTAGCCACAGACGTATCAAGCGAATTTCCGGAAATTACTGATAAGCCAGTGTATCGTTTAACAGCAGATACAACGTTCACTACCGATGCAACACTTACAAACGACGCGCATTGGATTGTAAATGGTCGTACAGCAGTAGGTAATGACCGTGCAGATAACGCAAAGCTTTATATTCAACAAGGCACAACAATTATTGGTGAATCTGGCGATGACTTTTTAGTTGTTCGTCGTGGTTCACAGCTTGAGTCGGTTGGTACGGTAAGCCAGCCAATTACTATGACCTCTATTCAAGATGTAACGGGTGGTGAAACAGCCATTGGTCAATGGGGTGGTTTAGTATTATTAGGTAATGCACCTGCTAACTCATGTGGCGACCAACAAGGTGAAGCAACAGCCGATGAGCTAGCTAACTGTGGTGTATCTGCTGAAGGTGACGCCGGCCAGTTTGGTGGCGATGTTGCAGATGATAACTCAGGTACATTAAAGTACTTAATCGTTAAGCAAGCAGGTAAAACTCTGGGTAATGGCGATGAGCTAAACGGTATTTCGTTTGCCGGTGTAGGTTCTGCAACAACTGTTGATTACATTCAAGTACACGAAAACCTTGATGACGGTATCGAGTTTTTCGGTGGTACAGTTGATGTAAGCAATGTTGTATTAACCAGCATTGGTGATGATTCACTTGACTGGTCGTTCGGTTGGACAGGCTCTGCAACTAACGTATACATTCAACAAGCTGCAAACGTGGGAGATAATGCGATTGAAGCTGATAACTCTGAGTTTGATTCAAGTGCAACACCACTTACAATGCCAACTGTTTCAAACGTAACAATTGTAGGTGCTGAAGGTAACAACGGTATTCGTTTACGTGCAGGTACTGCGGGCGCATTAAGTAATGTATTCGTAACGGGGCCAGCTACCTATGAAAATTGTTTACGTGTGGGTTCAGACTCTGTACCACGCGCAGAAGATGGTACATTAACTATTACTAATTCAGTTGTTGCATGTCAAACAACAGCTAACAACTTTGGTAGTGAAGCGATTAATGGCGGCGATGTTAAATCGTGGTTTGAAGCTCAAGACGGCAACCAAACGCTAACTCCAGCAGATTTAATGCTTGATGATAATGGTTACACACCACTGCCGGGTTCACCGCTTATTGCCAATGGGCAAATTGGTGCATTTAATGGTACAACTAACTGGATGGAAGGTTGGACAGTAGGTATTAATGGTGGCTTCCCAACAGATATTTCAAATGCATTGGAGCAGGGTTTAGCGACCAATGTATCAAGTGAATTTCCACAAATTACCGATAAGCCTGTTTACCGTTTAACACAAGATACAACATTTACAGCCGATGTAACGCTTACAAACGATGCACATTGGATTTTAAATGGCCGTACTGCGGTAGGTAACGATCGCGCTGATGCAACTACACTTTACGTTCAAGCGGGCACTACGCTTATTGGTGAAACTGGTGACGATTTCTTAGTTGTTCGCCGTGGTTCACAAATTAACGCTAATGGTAATGCAACAGCACCTATCACTATGACATCTATTCAAGATGTAACGGGTGGCGAAACAAATATTGGCCAATGGGGTGGTTTAGTATTACTAGGTAATGCACCTGCTAACTCATGTGGCGACCAACAAGGTGAGACAACACCAGAAGAACTCGCTAACTGTGGTGTATCGGCAGAAGGTGATGCAGGTCAGTTTGGTGGTGATATCAGCGATGATAACTCAGGTGTTCTTCGTTACATTGTTGTAAAACATGCTGGTAAAACACTGGGTAATGGCGATGAGCTAAACGGTATTTCGTTTGCTGGTGTAGGTTCACAAACTAAGGTTGAATATATCCAGGTTCATCAAAACCTAGACGACGGTGTAGAGTTTTTTGGTGGTACAGTAAACGTACGTAACATTGTACTGACTGATATTGGCGATGACGCATTTGACTGGTCGTTTGGTTGGACAGGTCGTGCACAAAATATCTACATTCAACAAAGTGCTGTTGAGGGCGATAATGCCATTGAAGCTGATAACTCTGAATTTGATTCAAATGCAACGCCATTGACTAAGCCACTTATTTCTAACGTAACTATTGTAGGTGCAGATGGTACTAACGGTGTTCGTTTACGTGCAGGTACAGCGGGTGTGCTTCGTAATGTTGTTATCACTGGCCCAGATGGGTATTCAAACTGTTTACGTGTAGGTTCTGACTCGGTAGCAAATGCAGAATCGGGTGAGCTTTCTATTGAAAACTCAGTAGTAGCCTGTAATGAAGATAATAACTTCGGTAGCGAAGCAATTGCTGGTGGTAACGTTCAATCGTGGTTTGAAGGCCAAACAGGTAACCAAACACTCACGGCTGCAAACCTAAGCTTAGCAACTGATGGATATACACCTAAGTCGAGTTCACCTTTACTTGGTGCAGGTGTTGATACCTCTGGCCTTGATTCGTTCTTCACTAAAACCGATTACATTGGTGCGTTTGACGGTGATAATAACTGGATGGAAGGCTGGACCGTTGCTATTAAACCTAGCTTCCCAACTGATATCCAAAACGCATTAGAGCAAGGGCTAGCAACAGATGTGTCTGCAAGTTTCCCAGCTATTACCGATAAGCCTGTTTATCAGTTAAATTCAGATGTGGTATTCACAGCTGATGTAACACTAACAAATGATGCACATTGGATCTTAAAAGGGCGTACAGCTGTTGGTAATGACCGCGCAGATAACACAACATTGTATGTTCAGTTTGGTACAACATTAATTGGTGAATCGGGTGATGACTTTTTAGTTGTTCGTCGTGGTTCAAAAATTGAGGCCGTAGGCACAGCAACTCAGCCTATCACCATGACATCTATCCAAGATGTAACGGGTGGCGAAACAACGATTGGTCAATGGGGCGGCTTAGTATTATTAGGTAATGCACCGGCTAACTCATGTGGCGACCAAGAAGGTGAAGCGACAGCTGATGAACTTGCAAACTGTGGTGTATCTGCTGAAGGTGATGCTGGCCAATTTGGTGGTAATGACCCAGAAGATAACTCAGGTACGTTAAAGTATGTTGCTGTAAAACAAGCAGGCAAAACTTTAGGTAATGGTGATGAACTAAACGGTATATCACTTGCTGGTGTAGGTAGCCAAACAGAGTTAGATTACATCCACGTTCATGAAAACCTAGATGACGGCGTAGAGTTTTTCGGTGGCACAGCAAACATCAGCCACTTAGTGCTTACAAATATTGGTGACGACTCTTTAGATTGGTCATTTGGTTGGACGGGTAAAGCGCAATACGTACTTATCAAACAATCAGGCTCTGAGGGCGATAACGCGATTGAAGCTGATAACTCTGAATTTGATTCAGATGCATCACCGCTTACTATGCCTACTATCTCTAATGTAACCATTATTGGTGACGCAGGCGTAAACGGTATTCGCTTACGTGCAGGTACTGCGGGCATACTTAAAAACGTAGTGGTAACGGGTGGCGCAGATTACGCAAACTGTTTACGTGTAGGTTCTGATTCAGCACCACGTGCCGAAGACGGTTCACTTACTATCACTCACTCAGTGGTTGCGTGTGAAACAGCTAACAACTTTGGTACTCAAGCAATTGGTGATGGCAATGTTGAGTCTTGGTTCTTAGGTCAAGCTGGTAACTCAGTGCAAACAGCTGCAAGCCTTGCACTAGCGAGTAACGGTTACATGCCTTCAAGTGAATCATTACTACTCGGTGCAGGTTTTGATTCTTCTAGCCTAGATAGCTACTTTGATACAGTAGATTACATTGGTGCAATGGATGCACAAACAGACTGGACAGCGGGTTGGGTAAAAGTAGGTCTTTAACCTTAAACGCTTTAGGCCGGGCGAAAGCCCGGCTAATGTCTTGTTTTGTTTCGGAGTATAAAAATGAATTCTTATAAACCCTCTAAACTTGCCTTATCAACATTAAATTGCGCCGTTTTGGCTGCACTATTTGGTTGGTCGGTAAATACTGCTGCTGCAGAAGCCGACATTCAAGAGCAAGAAATAGAAGAAGTGGTTGCAGTAGGGCAACGACTCAAAGGGAGCGCAGGTGCAGTACTGCAAGAACGCCAAAATCAGGCGTTTGTTGCTGATATTATGGGTGCCGACCAAATTTCACGCACCGGCGATGGTGATGCTGCATCGGCTCTTCGCCGTGTAACAGGCTTAACCTTAGTTGATGGTAAATTTATATATGTGCGTGGTTTAGGTGAGCGTTACTCAAGTACACAATTAAATAGCATGTATGTACCAAGCCCCGATCCTACTCGCTCGGTTGTGCCACTCGATTTATTTCCATCTGAAATAATCGAAAGCTTAAGTGTACAAAAATCATTTTCACCAGATATGCCTGCGCATTTTGGTGGTGGTAATGTAAACATTCGTACCAAGTCTATTCCGTCTGACTTTTTATTTAAAGTTCAAGTAGGCTCATCGTATAACACGTCAAATAGTGATTCTGGCTACTTTTACGAAGGCGGTGATGATGATTGGATGGGCCGTGATGATGGCACACGTGCGCTATCTAATGTATTTACTACAGCACTTACCAGCGACGCAGGCCTTGAAGGCAATATTAATTCTACGCTTGAAGAGCGTAAAAACCTTATTCAATCGCTCGATTGGAGTGTAGGCATTAGCAAGGAAGATGTTGATCCAGCTATGAGCTTTTCTGTTGCCGTGGGCGACAGACTAGAAAGCGAAATAGGCACCTTTGGTGTGCTTGCGGCTGTTTCTTATGACAACGAATGGGAAGTTGTTCAAGAACAAAGTGGTTCAAGCCTAGGTAGTTTGGGTTGTGAAAACAAATGTTTTGCACAATATTACGATGGTACATCGACTGAACAAAATGTTCGCTGGAGCGGAACATTAAATCTTGGCTATGAGTTTAACTCAAACCATCGATTTGAGCTGACTAACATTGCATTACACGACATGAGCGATCGGGTTCGTAATCGTAACTATTACGATGCCAATGAAACCGAAGAGGGTGTGACTGAGCTTCGCCGTGTTGATATTAGCTACGAAGAACGTGAAATGTTTTCTTCTCAGCTTAAAGGCACGCATAACTTTCCAGAGCTAAATAATTTATTTTTTGATTGGTATGGTGGCTTAAGTAGAGCTAACCGTAACGCACCAGGCGGTTTAGATGTTGTTTTTCAACAAAACTATAACGACGGTGTTTTTGAGTCAGAGCAGCTTCAAGATGTTGCAGCAACTAATATTACGCGTGAATACCAGGTACTTCACGATGACGTAGAAACATTTGGTTGGAACATGGGGTTACCTTTTTATGGGGACGGCTACGAGCTCGAACTTAAAATTGGCGGTGACTTTTCAGAAAAAAAACGTGATGCAAGCAATGTTAAATTTGGCATAACGCACCGTGGTATAAGCGATGAGTTTACGTTTGGTAATAACATTAGCGATATTTTTGCTGATGCAAACACATCAAACGACGCGTTTTACACAAGTGCTACGGGTTCAGGTATTTTTGATGATGGTACAACTGACGGTGACAAATACAGCGCAGCGCATAAGTTAGATGCTTATTACTTTATGGCTGACTACTTTTTTGAAAATACGTGGCGTATTACCGGCGGTGTTCGCTGGGAAGATTTCAAACAAGTATCAATTGGCTATCAGGCACATTCAAACTTATTCGAAAACACGCTTGAAGAAATTCAAGACGTTGTCATTAACGAAGATACTTTTTTTCCATCACTTGCTGTTACGTACATCATGGATGAAGAAATGCAGTTTCGCTTAAACGTGAGTGAAACCACTATTCGCCCAGACTTACGTGATGTAAGTACCTCGTTCTTTGTTGACCCGCTTACTGAATTTTTGGTTCGTGGTTCGCCTAGCTTACAAAGCTCTGAATTAACGAATGTTGATTTTAGGTTTGAGTGGTACATGCCAACAGGGAATAACCTGTCAGTTGCATTGTTTTACAAGGACATAGAAAACCCAATTGAAATGGTTGAACTTGCAGGTGTAGGTGGTGCGTCTCCGCAATTACTTACGGCTAATGCGCAGTCGGGTAAGCTATCTGGTATTGAGGTAGATTTTTTAACTGACTTTGGTTTTATCAATAAAGATTGGTCGTCTGCATTTTTGTCGGGTAACGTAACGCTATCTGATTCGAGCGTCAATTTAGGTATAAATGACTCAGATAATGTTGATTCATTATTTGAAACGCAACTTAAAGAAGCACTCGAAGCCGATACCGTTTCAAATATTGTTACTAACAACAAACGCCGTTTAGTAGGCCACTCTGAATGGGTTGCTAACTTACAAATGGGTTACGATTCAGATGACGGTTTTCATTCAACATCGGTTATTTACAATGTGTTTGGGCCGCGAATTATCGTACCAGGTACGCGTGGGAATGAAGATGCTGAAGAAAAGTCATTTCACTCACTTGATTTAGTTTATTCTTATTTTCCTAACTTTAACTCTAAAGTTAATTTTAAAGTGAAGAATATTTTAGGCCAAGAAAAACAAATAGAGCAAGAAGGGTTAACCCTTTGGGGCCAAGAAACAGGCACCGAGTTTAGCTTAAGCTATAGTTATGAATTTTAGTTTTAGCTTGCGTTAAGCCTTATACATTCGCGCTATAAGCCCTGTATTAAATACAGGGCTTTTTTTATACCTTAATTTCGCATGAAAAATTTTTAAGTTCTGTTTTATTAACTAGTTTTAGCCGTCTAGCAGTGTTAGTTTGTTAACTTGAAAATTGAATCTCACGCAATGAATTTAATTTTTAATGTATTAAGGCATCTTTTATGAACAAAACAGTGGATAAAACAATGAAAAAAGTAGGTTTAGTCGGTTGGCGTGGCATGGTTGGCTCTGTGTTATTAGAGCGTATGGAAAAGCAAAATGATTTTGCCAATATAGACACCACTTTTTTTACTACCTCACAAGCCGGACAACTTGGTCCTGATTTAGCGGGTGATGCAAAACCGCTACTTGATGCAAGCGATGTATCTGAACTTGCAAAAATGGATATTATTGTTACGTGTCAAGGGGGCGATTACACCAAAGCGGTTTACCCAAAACTTCGTGAATCGGGGTGGGATGGTTACTGGATTGATGCAGCATCTGCACTTCGTATGAGTGATGACAGCATTATTGTGCTTGACCCTGTAAATAAAGATGTCATTACTCAAGGTTTAGAGCAAGGCGTTAAAACCTTTGTTGGCGGTAACTGTACTGTGTCGTTAATGCTCCTTGCTTTAGGTGGTTTGTTTGAGAAAGACCTTATTGAATGGGTAAGCCCCATGACTTACCAAGCAGCCTCGGGTGCGGGTGCACGCAATATGAAAGAGCTGATTTCACAAATGGGCGCTATTCATTCAAGTGTTGCTCAGCAACTCGATAACCCAAGTTCAGCTATTTTAGAAATTGATAAAATAGTCAGTGAAAAAATGGCTTCAAGCGATTTACCACAAGATCAATTTGGCGTGCCATTAGCAGGTAGCTTGATCCCATGGATTGACGTGCCTATGCCAAGTGGACAATCAAAGGAAGAATGGAAAGCACAAGTTGAAGCTAACAAAATTTTAGGCTCTACCCAGCAGTCTGTACCTATTGATGGTTTATGTGTTCGCATTGGCGCAATGCGTTGTCATAGCCAAGCAATGACTATTAAATTACGCGAAGACATAAGCGTAGAGAAAATAGAAGAAATATTAGCTTCGCACAACGAATGGGTTAAGGTTATTCCAAATGAGCGTGATATTACATCCACCGATTTAACGCCGGTTAAAGTAACAGGCACGTTAAGTATCCCAGTGGGACGTATTCGTAAGCTTGCTATGGGACCTAAATATATTAGCGCATTCACAGTGGGCGATCAGCTTTTATGGGGTGCAGCAGAGCCACTTCGTCGTATGCTTCGCATTATTGTAGACGCTGAGTAATTCCAGTTTTTTAACTTTTCTATTTCATAGGGTTAGCATAGTGCTAACCCTTTTTAGTTTTTATTCCTTCCTTTTACACTCTTTTGTGGCTTTTAAATAACTGTCTGTGTGGCATACCCATTGCAAAAGCTAAAATAGTATTTTGCGTGCACCCAGTAATTTAAGTACTTTACAGCGCAGTTGTGCTTATTTTGTGTAGTTTTTACACATTGTCATGCTCATAATTACACAAATAAGGATGGTTATATGGCGTTAATTTCAAAGGTTACTCAAGCTAAATGGTTTACTACTTTTGTTTTAATCACTGTGCTTTTATTAATATTCCGTGTTGGTGCGCCCCATGCTATTCAATATTATGTTAATCAACAAATTAAACACACGCAGGGAATAACAGGTCACGTAGGTGACGTTGATTTATATTTATACCGTGGTGCGTATGCTATTGACGGCATAAAAATTTATGCCAAAGAGGATAATTTAGCGCCTAAACCGCTACTTAGCGTTGCAACCCTCAATTTTTCACTTTCATGGTCTGCACTACTGAAAGGGAATTTAGTGACAAAAATGCAATTTGCCCATCCTGAAATTGTGGTTTACGACAAAGCCCCTAATAAAACGGAGCAAAATAAACAAGTTAAAAACGAAACAACCTGGATAGGGCTTGCTAATAATTTAGTCCCTTTTTCAATTGACACTTTAAGTATTGATAACGGTAAAGTTTCGTTAGTTAATGCCACCAGCGAGGGTGATAAACCTACCTATATCTCAAATATTAATGCAAATATTAATAACATAACCAATGCTAAAAACCTCACAAAAACGTTAGTGACTTCGTTAAACGTAGAAGGGGATTTAATGGGCGAAGCTGCATTGTCTCTTAAAGGTCAATTAGACCCATTTAGTGAAAAAGCAAATTTTGACTTTAATGTAGAGGTTCAACGTTTTTCGGTTAAACACCTAGAAACGGTTTTTAAAGTGTATACCCCGTTTGACATTGAAGCTGGTGGCATAGATGGTGCAATGGAGGTTGCTGCAAAAGACAATGTTTTAAACGGCTATGCAAAGGCCGGTGTTTATGACTTGAGTGTTTTTTCGTGGCGTGAAGATATAGAAAAAGACGATGACGGATTGTTCACTGCTATTTTTGAAGGCAGCATAGATATACTCAGCGAATTACTTGAAAATGATGAATCTGAGTTAGTTGCTGCGCGCATACCGATCGATGGCACATTAAACAACACCGATATATCTACGTTTCAGGCAGTGGTGTCGGTATTAAAAAATGCGTTTTTAGAAGCGTTTAAAATGGAAGTGGAGGACGTGATATCGTTTGAAACAGTAGAAAGTACATCAAATGAGTAACAGGCTAATTGAGTTTTAAGCCCCACAAACATATTTTGTGAGGCTTAAACTGTTACTTTTTACTCAGCAATGTTTTTAACTCTGCTATTTGCGCTTGTAATTCGTTAACTTGTCCTTGTGTTGCAGGGAGCGAGTCGTTATCGGCCTGTTCTTCTCGTGCATTTCGGTGTTCTTCACCCATTACTTCTAAAATTGCGCCAACCATCATATTTAAAAATACAAAGGCGGTTAAAAATATAAAGGTCAGGTAGTAAATCCAGCTTAGCTCATACACCGCCATTGTTTCGTACATTATGTCGGTCCAATCTTCAAAGGTCGCTATTCTAAATAGCGTTAGCATTGAAATAGACACATCTTGCCAAAGCACGGGGTTAATGTCGGCAAACATCATACTGCCCATAGCGGCGTAAATATAAAAAATAACAAACATAAGCAGAGCTATGTAGCCCATTTGCGGGATTGCTTTAAGCAAGGAGTTAACGAGTAATCTAAGCTCCGGTATCATCGACACTAACCTGAGCACTCTAAATATACGTAGTAAACGCGCTATTAGCATTGTAGAGCCCGCAGCGGGGTATAAACTACCCAATACAATAATGGTGTCGAATATATTCCAGCCCTTCGAAAAGAAGTCTTTTATGCCTTTGCTTGCAACAAAGCGAATAATCAGCTCAATTAAAAAGAATGCGGTTATGCCAATATCCATCCAGTTAAGTGCAAGCTCAACCGTAGGATGAAGACTATAGGTATGAGCGCCTACAGTAAGGGCAGAAACAATAATGACAGCTATAACAAATGATTGAAATATCTTGCTTTTGTCTATACGCTGAAACAAGGCTTGTAACTGCGACATCATAATAAGTGGTCCTGTAAATACGAAGATTTTTATGGCGCTAATATACAATATATTCGGCTTAATTTAACGTCTTTTTAAAAGCAATAGTGTAAGGAAATTTAATGGTTATTAATAAATTAAAAGTATGTGCTGTATTTATAATCGGATTACCTATTTTAGCCGGGTGTAGTTCCGACGCACGCTTTGAACAATTGCAATCAGCCCGCCTTAACGAATGTAATTACAAAGCTGATAAAGAATATTATGAGTGCCTTAAAGAGCAAGACTCAAATTACGAAGAATTTAAAAAACAACAAGCAGAAAAAAGTAAATAATCCTCCTCATGACTAAAACACAAAAACAACGAGACAAACAAATACGCGCAGCGCTGACTCAAGCCTGTGAGTCTATAAAAGACTCAGTGACCGATTTTGCATACCTTACTCACACTGTCGATTTAAATAACGAAGCTAACACCTTAAAAGTTAACTGCTATTTTGAAGATACTATAGCGCTTAATAACGCTGACTCTGAGATTGAACACCTTAAATCTATAATTATTACTCAACTAACGGGTATTAAATTGACGATAAAACCGTCACATATCGTGTTTTTTGCCAATTAAAATGGGTTTTGTTGGTTTGCCTGCAGTTGGGCGTTATAATTAAAAAAATTATATTTAGGGTTTAAATAATGGCTGTTCCTTCTCGTTCGCAAATATCACCAGGCACTGTAGTTAATATTGTTTTAAAAGAAGATCAACGAAGCGGTACATTAACCGAAGGCGTGGTAGAGCGTTTATTAACTAAATCACCAAACCACCCGCATGGTATTAAAGTGAGATTAGAAGATGGCCAAGTTGGCCGAGTAAAAGAGATTTTATAATGGCAGCGTTATCAGAGCAGGCTTTTTGGGAATTAGTGACTACACCCGACTTAGGCCTTGATCCGCAAAGTGTAAGCGACCACCTTAAAGCAAACCTAAGCAATTTAGACGATCAGCAACTTATTGCATTTGATAAGTTTTTTGGCATAAATATGCGCAAATGTTTTACATGGGATTTATTTGGCGCTGCGTTTGTTATGGCAGGCTGCAATGACGAATATGGTTTTAGTGAGTTTAGATGTTGGCTTATTTCACGCGGTAAAACAGTGTTTGATAACGCGCTCGTTAATGCCGACTCCATTGCATTATGTACACCTGTTTATCACTTAAATGAACAGCCTTATCCATACATTGACGAGTACGACCTTATCGCCGGCTTATTATATGAAGAGCGCAACGAGGATGAATTACCCTTCGTGCCATCAGGCGACCAACCCGCAGGCAAACGCTTTAAAGACAAAGCAAAATTTTTAAAACAAGCCTATCCGCAATTATTCGCAAAATATTGGCAGTAATACGCTAATTTTGCATTGTTTTTAACGATTTTTTGAAACAGAGCACTGCGTAGATATTTAATTTGTTTATGCAGTTTTTTGTACGCTTATCATTTATTTTTTACACCTTTAAAATTCAAATCATAGTTTCAATTAATTATTTAGTTACTTTTTACATTAGTTAACAATTGTACCTATTAAACTAGCTTTTTGAATGACTCTTCATTATCAAATATGTTACATTTAACTGTTTTTATATGAATAAACACTGAATAATTACAATATACGACATAGGAATGTTATGTATAAAACACTTTCATCAGGATTGATAGCATTTTGCTTTTTGAACACTCTAAGTTCTCAAGCTGCTGTTTCACTGCGAATAAATAAATCATCCACCCAAGAAGTTAAGCAACTTTTAAATCAAAACGCCTCTATAGCTAATAACCCTTCTGCAAGTTCTTATTTTGTAGAATTAGAACAACCTCAATTGAGCCTTTCACAACAAGTTAATGCATCTTCTAAAAAGATGCAGCAATACTTTTCTGGGGTTCCAGTGTGGGGTCAGCAAATTAGAGTTCAGTCTAACTCCGAACATATTAGTGGTTTTTTTGCTAAAAATATTAACTTTACATCTTTGAATAAAACCGCGAGCACCACTTTTGATCAGTCAAAGGCGGTTAAATCGTTGCTGACTAAGTCTAAATTAGATGATTCACTAGAGAGTGAAATAATAAATAATAAGCGCTACATTTATATTCATGATGGAAAAGCTTACTACGTTCGCTTAATTGAACTCAAAGTAACTGAGAATGGCATTGAAAAAATGCCAATAGGTTTAATAAGTGAATCGACTTATCAGATTTTTGAACTGTGGGACAATATTCAAAGTGTTGACGGGACAGGACCTGGTGGTAATCAAAAGATTGGCCAATATGAATACGGTACAGATAAAGACGCCTTTAATGTTACTCAAGTTGGTGAGACCTGTTTTTTAGAGAATGACAAAGTAAAAACGGTCACTATGGAATCGGGCTCTGAGCCAAGTGAAGCCTTTTCATTCACATGTGATCGTAATACACATAAAGAAATAAATGGTGCTTTTTCTCCATTAAATGACGCTCATGCATTTGGAACCGCAGTTTTTGATATGTATCAACAATGGTACAACACTGCACCGCTTACATTTCAATTGTTAATGCGAGTTCACAGTGGGGATAACTGGGAAAATGCCACCTGGAATGGCCAAGCAATGACCTTTGGTGATGGCGCTGATAGGTTTTACCCGCTGGTTTCACTTGATATTGTATCTCATGAGGTTAGTCACGGTTTTACTAGTCAAAACTCCAATCTAATTTACTCTAATCAATCAGGCGGAATTAACGAGTCTTTCTCTGATATGGCAGGCGAAACCGCAGAATATTTTTTACGTGGTGAAACCGACTGGCTATCAGGGGCGGATATTTCAAAAGTAGATCCAGCTCTTCGTTACTTTGAAACGCCTTCATTAGATGGCGTTTCTATTGATAAAGCCAGCGATTTTTACCCCGGCATGGATGTTCACTTTAGTAGTGGTGTTTTCAATCGTGCTTTTTTCCTGCTTTCAAATACTGAAGGTTGGGATCCTCAAAAAGCATTTGAAATAATGCTAAAGGCAAATCAAAACTACTGGGTTAATTCAAGTGGTTTTATTGATGGTGCATGTGGTGCAATCAACTCTGCAATTGACCTAAATTATAATGCATCTGATGTAATTTCAGCATTTAATGAAGTAGAAGTTATTTGCGATAATATTAAGTTTGTCGATACTGATTCAGATTTAATGGATGATTACTGGGAGCTTTTATACGGACTAGACCCTTCAGATGCTGATGATGCCAATTTAGATTTAGACCAAGATGGCCTTTCTAACTTGGAAGAATACTTGGCAAATACTCTTCCAAACTCAGTTGATACTGATGCTGATAGTTTATCTGATTACGATGAATTAAACGTCTACATGACGATGCCTAACAATGCGGATTCAGATTCTGATCGTATGCCAGACGGTTGGGAAGTCACTTTTGCATTTAATCCACTCGATGCAGCTGATGCAGAACTTGATTTTGATGCCGATAGCTGGGCTAACTTAATTGAGTATTATGGCAACAGCGACCCAACTGATCCAAACTCTGAACCTTCTGTTTTTCCCGAAACTACCTATAACTTTGATGACGCAATAGTCCCTGAATTTTTAGTTTCTTCAAATCCTCAAGCGCCTTGGTTTATTACTGATTATGACGGTCATGATAGCTTAGTGTTATCTAGCAGTGATATTACTGATTCGCAACAAACGAGCACTGAGTTTCAATTTTTAAGTGACGAACATCGTTTTGTTAACTTTAACTACCTATTGGAAACTGAAACAAATTATGACTTTTTCAAAGTTTATATTAACGATACATTAGTCCTTGATGAGTCAGGCTTAACTGACTGGAAGGTGGCTTCTTTTCCTGTACCTGCTGGGTTCAATACAGTTAAGTTTGTGTACACTAAAGACTTTACAGTGTCTGAAGGTTTAGACGCCGTATTTATCGATAATTTATATATTGGGCCTAACTTCCCTGACTCTGATGGTGATGGTATGTCAGATATGTGGGAATTATCATATGGTTTGGATATAAATACTGACGATTCAGCGCTAGATTTAGACAACGATGGTTTATCTAACCTTCTTGAGTTTTTAAATAACGGTTTACCTAACAACTCAGATACTGATGGCGATTTAATGCCTGATGGGTGGGAGTATAACAACAGCCTAAATCTTACAGATGCCGCAGATGCGTCACAAGATACTGACAATGATGGATTTACTAACCTTACAGAGTATCAAGCAAATACAGACCCTCAGTCAGATGCTTCTTACCCTGTTGCTTTAAATATCACAACGTCATTTGAAAGCGATACACTTCCAACATGGATGATTGAATCTGTAGACTCAAGTGCACCGTGGTTTATCACAAACGACTTTGCCACACAGGGCTCACAAAGTATTCGCTCGGGGGATATCTCTGATTCTCAGTTTAGCGGGTTTACTGTCACGGGCTTATTTGAAGAAGGGGTTTTAGCGTTCGATTATAAAATTGATTCTGAATCTTGTTGTGACTTTTTTATGGTGACTATAGATGGCCAAGAAGTTATTGGTTTTGCTGAGCGTGGAGATTTAGAAGCACCTGAACCAACTTCATTTTTAGTTAATATTAGTGAAGGGGTGCATAAGATTGAGTTCAAATATACCAAAGACGGATCAGTATCAACTGATGCTGATGCAGTATGGCTTGATAACTTTGCTATGCTTCCAGTCGGTGATCAAACCGATACTGATAACGATCAAATGCCAGACTACTGGGAACTACTAAATGGTTTAAATCGTTTTGATGCAAGTGATGCACAATCTGACAATGACGTTGACAGCCTTTCAGCCCTTGATGAGTATAACCTAGGAACAAATCCAAATTCAGCTGACACAGATTCTGATGAGTTAAGTGATGGCTATGAAGTTAATAATGGCTTGCTACCACTTGACCCTTCGGATGCAAGTTTAGATTTTGATGCTGATGGTTACACTAATATCCAAGAGTTCTATGGGCAAAGCGTTGCTAATGACGCAACATCAACTGTGCAGTCTTTTTCTCAGCTAAATGAAAGCTTTGAAGAAGGGCTTTTGCCAGCTATGTTTACTGAGCTTGCAGAACATACTACACAATGGCAGCTTAATACTAATTGGTCTACTGATGGTACATCAAGTTTAAGCCTAAATACTTCTCCAGCAGGTAGCATAAGCGGCTTTGCAATTGCAGGGTTATTTGAGGCAGGGTTCATTAATTTAGATTACTTTTCAAACAGTAACTCATCATTCCAAATTAGTGTTAACGGTACTCAGTACAATATTAAGCATTATCGCTCTCGTTTGTTAATTCCGGTAAATGATGGTTTTAATATTGTGAAGATAAAATACGAAAGTCCTTACTTAGCAGGTATGCCTTTTTCAGTTGATAATATCTCATGGACTGCTGAGCTGGATGTAGTTAGTGACTTTGATGGCGACGGTATTCCAGATTATTGGGAAGCACAGAATGGACTAAATGCACTTGATTCTTATGATGCATCAAATGATCCAGACTACGACGGTTTATCTAACTTAAACGAGTATCAGATGTCGAGTAATCCGCTTTCTACAGATACAGATGGCGACGGTGTGCTAGATAGTGAAGATAGTCACCCAACTGACTCTAGCTTGGGTGAAAATATAGCTCCTGTTTTTGTATCAAGTTTAGAACCAATTACTCTTGAAGCAACGTCTCAAAATACTAATGTTATAAATGTTTTTGTTCCTGAGGCAACTGATAACGGGCATTTAGAACCTTATGTTTATGCTGCTTCTGGGTCTTACTTGCCCCTTGGTGAACATCAAATTACATGGGTTGCTCGTGATTTTGTTGGTAACGAAACGACGGCTATTCAAACGGTAACCTTAGTTGACACAACGCCACCGGTTATACAAGACTATTACTCAGTCGATGTTTATGGCAGCTCAATTGATCATATAAAAGCGGCATTATTTAACTCTAATGCTATCTACGATAGTGTATCGGATGTAGCTATTATCGATATTGATAGCAACTTTGTGTTCAGAACGGGGGATATTTTAATTCCTGTCTCAGCCGTTGATGGAGCGGGTAATACTTCTACAGGTGAAGTAAATGCTCGTGTTTTTCCTAAGGTTAGTATCCAGCCCACTACCTATGTTTACCAAGATGGTAATGCGGTTATTGATTTATTCATAAGTGGTAAAAGCCCTTATGGTTCAGTAAGCTTTGATCTGATTGGAAATAATACTAGTAAATATATATCTACAAACCTGCATGGGCTTGTCAAGGTAGAGTTAGAACGTGAGTTCTTTGAAAATGCGTCTAATATTCGCATTAATACGAGAAGTAGTTCATTTACCGATAGAAATGATACCAGCCAGTTAGTTTTTCTAAATGAAACTGCAAAACCTGAATTTATTACTAATCTATATCAAGATGGGAAAGTAATAAGCAATGTAGTTCAACGTGATTCGTCAGACTTTATTGTTGATGTTCATGCAGTTAATTTACCTAGTGCAGCAGCTGATAATTCAATAGAGCTTCAGCTATCATCACAAGGTGATTACTTTGTAAATAAAATTGGTCACTCAAAATGGAATATTACATTTACGCCTCAATTACTTACAGATTCTGATAATCTAGACATTGCATTCACTATAAAACAAAATAGCGAAGCTGTTGCAACGGATAAAATTAGTCTACGTGTGATTGACGCAGTTACTTTCAATGATCCTGAGTTAGATACTGATGGTGATGGTATTCCTGATGCTGAAGAAGGTGTGAGCGATGGCGATAAAGACGGCATTGTTGATTACTTAGATAGCTCTTCTATTACGCATTCAGCTGTTTTAGATTCAGGTGATATGGTTCGTAGTATCGATGAGTTTAATCACTTGTCAGTAGGTAACATTAAACAGGCTACTGTAACGCAAATGATTGCTGATATGTCTATTTTAGAGCAAGATTTAAGTACTTACTTTGATAGCTTAGACATTACAGAACCTCACTTTCAAGCTAAAAGTGATATTGTAAATATCCATATTACACTTTCAAACTCATCGGGTACGGCTGAGATTGCAATACCAGAGTATGTTAACTCTATTTTAAGTTCAGAAATGCAAATTCGTTTGTTATCTAATACTGGTTGGCAGTCGGTCGCAAAGCTAACTGGTAACGTGTACGAGCAAATTTGTTCAGGTTGCTTTACTTTTGCAGTAACAGACGGCAGTGAATTTGACTTAGACGGTGAAGTTAATGGTGTGATTGAATTAGTTGCTAAGTTAGCTGAAGAAAGCTTAAACCAAGCGCCTGTTTTAGATGTAACAATTCCAGCAACCATTGAAGAGCTTTCAACTACTGAGCTTGATGCGTCAGGAACAACAGACCCTGATGGTGATTTGCTAAGTTTTGAGTGGAGTATTGATCATCCTCAATTATCACTGGCGCCTTTAGAGACAGACAGTAAAGCGTCACTGACTGTAGGTGAATTAGAGGAAACGTTCACTACAGATATCACTTTATTAATCTCAGATGGTTACGAGCAATTCACAGAGGTATTTACAGTGACCTTTATGCACGTTAATCAATTACCAGCAGTTGACTTGAGCTCATCTTCTTTATCGGTTGATGAGGGTAAAGACGTTAGCGTTACAGCAACTGCGACAGACAAAGAGTCATCTGAACTTACTTATAGCTGGGTTCAAACACAAGGTATAGAAGTCGCAATTGAAGATGCTAATTCAAATACATTGTCGTTTACAGCGCCAAGTGTATCTGTAACAAGTGAACTTGGCTTTAAACTCAGCGTTTCTGATGGTGAAGGGGAGACAGAGCAAAGTGTTATCGTTACCGTTAATGATGTACCTGTTGCACTGCCAACACCTAAAGAAGGTGATAAAAGTGGAGGGGGGTCTTTAAGTTTCTTCTTATTACTCTTAACCGCTTTGTTTGTTTATAGAAGAGCACAGTTGTTTCACAAATAACAACAGTCTAATTGTATAACTATTAAATCCCTTGATTGCTATCAAGGGATTTTTTTGCATAAATTTTAAAATAAGTAAGTAGGTTTAATGTGTTAAGCTAATTGTATTGTGACTTGTTAGGTTTCTTTAATGAAGAATTATAAAGTTCTATTGTGTGTTTGTTGTTTATTTTTTGCTAACCAGTCTTTTGCTAAAACGATTTTGCCTAGTAACAAAACTAAGTTTGTTAGCTTGTTTAATAGTAAAGTTGGCGAGTATGAATTAGTTTCTGGCGATACTCGCTATTGCGATTCAGGCTCATTAATGTGGCTTGATAAAAATAATACCGATTTGGGCTTTAGACTTGGCAGTTTAATTTCTTTTATTGATTTACATAATGGTACACAAACTAATAAAGTCCCTGATTTTTGCCTAGTGACTACAAAGTTTAAATATACGAATATTGGTTTAACAATGTATTTACGCCAAGACCGGTGTGACAATAATAACGATACATTAGATGTTAGCCGTACGCTAAATTTTGTTTCTGATACACAGTTAGAATACTTGATTAAAAATGCTAGTGTTCAGTGCAAGTTTGAATTAAAGCGTCTATAAATCGCATTTTATTTTTGGTATATCTCGCCAACGGGTTGTGTACTGAGGCGATAAAAAATCTCTGTTCATATGCCAGCGATCGTTTAATTTACTACTTGCTAAGCCCAACATACCCTTGCCGTATCGGGTATTAATAGCATCTAAACAGCCCATTAACTTTGGGTTATCTTGTTGTGGTGAAAATAAGTCATTTTGCTGAAATTGCTCAGCGGTGAGTTCTAGTGCACCTACACCACATTTATAAAACCGCACGCCAGGTTGGTAAATTTTTTCAAACACCTCAGACACCGCATTGGCCATAACGCAAGTATCGTTTGTTGGCATACTAAACTGATACATATAAGACTTTTTATAAAATACATCTTCATGAGATGAGCTAGATGCAAAAATATATAATTGCTTTGTTAGCGACTTTTGGGCTCTTAGTTTTTTGCCCACAATAGTGACATGGTTAATTAAAGCGGTTTTAAGAGCGGTTGGTTCATAAATACGCTCTCCAAAGCTGCGAGTTGAGTAAATTTCGCGTTTATCTTGGCGTACATCATCCCAGTTTAAACATACTAAGCCATTAAGCTCGCTTACTGTGCGCTCTACCACCACACTAAAAGCGCGGCGCATAGTTTTTGGGTTTTGTTGTGCAAGCTGCCATGCGGTATTTATGTTCATTATTTTTAGCTTTTTAGCTAAGCGCTTGCCAATTCCCCATACATCTTGGCAGTCCATGCGCTGTAAAATAGCTCGCCGGCTTGCTTCGTCATTTATGACAGCAACACCGTCAAAGCCTGTTAATTTTTTAGCTGCATGATTTGCCGCTTTTGCAAGTGTAGGCGTTGGCCCAAACCCCACGCCAACGGGGAGTTTTGTTTCTCGCCATACGGTTCGTCTAATAAGGTGCCCGTAAGTATGCCAATCTTTTACAACGTTTTCGTAGCCGCTAAAGTGCAAAAACGATTCATCAATACTGTAAATATGCTGGGTATCACAAAAACGGCCAATCACACTCATCATTCGGTCGCTTAAATTAGCGTATAGTTCATAGTTACTAGAGCGTACAACCACATTGTTTTGTTCTAGTAACTGCTTAACTTTAAAATAAGGGCCAAATTTAGGAATATTTAAACGTCGCGCAATAGGGCATACCGCACATACGCAGCCGTCGTTATTAGTGAGCACAACCACAGGTTTTGAACGAATGGCGGGATCAAATACTTTCTCGGCGCTGGCATAAAACGCCACGGCATCGACTAAGGCATACATGAAAGTAACTCAGGGCTTTGGCGATGCATACGAATTGACAAACTGACTACGCCTTCAAGCTGAAATTCATCGCTAGGCGTAATATTAACGGGTTGGTATAAAGGCGAAGCCGATAGTAATCGAGCGTTTGTTTTATCAAGTAGCTTACACACAAATAAGCCATTTAAATTAGCCACAATTACATCGCCATCTTTAGCGTGTTCTGCTCGGTCTACTACAAGTAAATCACCCTCAAAAATCCCTACTTCTTGCATAGAGCTACCCGACGCAATACCAATAAAAGTGGCATCAGGGTGCTTTATTAATAGCTCATCAAGGGAAACGCCAAGCTCAGTGTATTGTGCGGCAGGAGATTCAAACCCGCAAATACCTGCTTCTATATAAATAGGAATAACAAACATAAATAAACAACCAAAACACATATACTGTATAAGTGTACAGTATATGTGTTTTGTTTAACTTATGCCAAGTAATGAAGTAAAGATCATTGCATATTTTTGATCATTTGCTGAGCCGTGTTTAAAAAGTCATTGATTTGCTTTGGGTTTAACGTTTTACACATTTGATCGTTTACATGTTTTTCAGCGGCCAGTAATTTTTCAAAAAGCACGGCACCCTGATCGGTAAACGTTAAAATAAAACAGCGCTTATCGTGTTCGCTGGCACACTTATTTATAAGCTTTAAAGCTATAAGTTCTTTTACAAGCCGCGCTATTTGAGCCTTATCTCGTTGGGTTTTATTCACAATGTCGTTTGCTGTGCACTGCGAAGTACTTGCAATAATATGCAAGCAACGTACATGCATTGCATTTAAACCGAGCTCGCTGGCATTAATGGCTTCGCGTATGGTTACCCGGTAGTTTTGCATTAACATAAATAGCGTATTGGCTAAAGAGGTGTTCATAATACATTCCAAATGGTTGACAAAGTCAATTAAATCTATATAGTTGATTTTATCAACCAATGGGGCGTTGTGCAATGTCTGCTTTATAAAGCAGTGATTTTTAATCAATGAGGTTAATTTATATGGCAAAAAAAGTACGCAAAGCAACAGTATTAAGCACACAGCAAATAACCCCGCATTTACAACGTATAGTTTTAGGCTCTGAAGAGTTTACAGATTTAACTTCCGATCACATTGGCAGTTATGTAAAAGTGCTTATTCCAAAAAACGGTGTGGCCGACTTCAATTTAAAAACGGCGTGTATGCGTTCGTACACAATACAAAATGTAAATAAAAGTAATGGTGCAATTACGCTCGATTTTGTTATTAATATGCACCAAGGCTCTGCAACTAAATGGGCAAAAGCCGCTAAAGTAGGTGATGAACTGGCTATTGCAGGCCCTGGTCCTAAAAAGCTTGAAAATTACCAGCACTCACATTATGTGTTACTAGGCGATTTGACCTCAGTAAACGCTATAAAAGGCTACATTAAGCAATTGCCAATAAACGCCAAAATTGACGCGTTTATTCATGCCCCAACTGATGCGGATATAATCAGCTTAGATTCAACGCGTCAGGCCACTTGGTTAATAACTACAACGCCAGAGGTTGAGATGGCTAATGCATTAACCACACTACAGCATTATGAACAGCCACCTATTGTATTTATGGCACTTGAAGCTGGGCTAGTGCGTGAGCTTAAAGCAGCATTAACTAACACGCATTCAATACCAAGGGGCAACATAGTGGCATCAGGTTACTGGAAAAAAGGCTTAAATTCAGAAAACTACAAGTTAGAGCGCCAAGCTAATAAACAAACGGCTTAATTCTTTATAGCTAAGTAAAATAGGTTACTTAGCTATTTAATACACTCGTCAACACTCATTTTTATTTTAGTTAAGCAAGCGTACACCTAAGGCTTGGTAAAGTAGTGGCATCAATCAGTAATTTACAATTTAAATTAATTGATGTGATGCCTAAATATTTAAAATAAAACAAAACGCATTAGTAACTATTAGTTAAGTGTATTAATAGGTGATCTATCGTTCTGTTTTATCAATCAAACTGATTTAAACAATCAATTTTAAGGCATTACTTTAATTCTATAAAATGTATTTATTGAAACAAACATTATTAAATTAAAGGCAGGTACCCCGTGAACTCTCTAAACAGCGCAACAGCTTCTTCAGTAACTAAAATAGCTCAGCCTAAGGTTGCGTTAATTGCTGAAGGTGGCGGGCAGCGAGGGATTTTCACCGCAGGTGTACTTGATGCGTGGTTAGAGCAAAACTACGACCCATTTGATTTATTTATTGGTACGTCGGCAGGTTCACAAAACTTAACAAGTTATTTAGCACGTCAAAAAGGTTACGCTAAACGCCTAATTAGAGGGCTGTCTCGTAATAAACGTTTTTTTCAGCTAGGTCGCGGCCTAATGGGAAAACACATTGTTGATTTAGACTGGTACTTTGATAAAACAAAAGAAGTAAATAGAGCGATTGACTTTAAAACAGCTAAAACGTCTTTAGGTGAACGTGAGTTACTTATTACTGCTACAAACGCACGAGACAGAAAAGCGTATTACTTATCACCAACGGGTGAAGAGCATCAATGGAGAGAGCTATTAAAAGCGTCAAGTGCTTTACCATTTTTATACAAACAAGGTGTTAAATTAACGCCTTGGTTAAATGCGCAAGCGGCTAACGAAACCACGAAAATAAACAAAGTCCAAGAAGACTTTTTTCTTGATGGTGGGCTAGCAGCACCATTACCAGTACGCGAAGCGTATAACCGTGGGGCACGTAAAATTGTGGTTATTAGAACGGTAGATGCTGATTTTCAAGCGCAATCTGCATGGGTTCAAAAGCTTAGATCGCTTGCTACAGCTGCCGGTTACTGCCCAAAAACACTCGACTACCTAATTCAGCACGAACAAGCTTACTTAGACGAGCTAAACTTTATGGCAAACCCGCCAAGTGATGTAGAAATTATACAAATTTTTGCAGACGAAACACTGCACAGCAAATTGTTAGGCAGTACAAACGACGATCTACGTAAAGATCATAAGCTTGGTGTAAAAGCAGGCCGTGAATACTTAAAAAGCCAAAATGCACGTATTGTAGATTACGCACACAGCTACGCCATGTAGCTGTGAAGCGAATAGTTTAGAAACAACCGTAAAATATTACGGTTGTTTAACTGAATAAGTCTTAGCTAAATCTGATAGTCACATATTTGTGATTTGCGGACAGTCATAACCTTAGTCACCTGTTATGTAGCGCTTTTAAATTTAGCTTTGTTTTTAATTAAACCTAAAGCTGAACATAAAGCAATGATTACCGCTGCACTATATGACGCAATTATAAAAGGCCTACCTTGCTCTTTGATTATTCCAACGCCGATATAAGGATCACTAAGTGTTGCATATGCAACGTAAGCAAAAAATACCGTAAACAAAATACCAAGACCTAGAAAATCTTTACGCCATACTGTTAAAAAATAAATAGGAATACCGAATATAAAACCTTGAAGCCACAACTCAGGAATTGTTGCCATTTTATCTGATACTTCAGCAACAGCATTAAAAGACACAAACAGTGCTGCAAATGTTAGTCGTTTATTCATAGGTATATAACGCCCACTTAAGCGGACAAAAATTGTTGGCTATAATTTTGTGAGGAACGAACAATAGCCAACTGTTTTTGTTGATCTTCACCCGATAAAGTGGACACCGTCCACGTTTCAATTAACTGCCGATTCAAACTCGGCAGGTGATTTATATCCTAAACTCGAATGCAATCGCTGTCTATTGTAAAAGTAATTTAGGTAAACCTTTAATTTTGATAATAGTTTACCGCTACTCTCAAATTTATTTCCTCGAATTAAATCTGCTTTAAGCGAATGAAAGAACGACTCGACTTCTGCGTTGTCAGTACAGCACCCAGGCCTATTCATACTGGCTTTGATGTTTTTGCTAGCCAAATACTTTTGTACAACGTGAGCACGGTATTCTGCACCTCGGTCAGTGTGAAATAATACACTTTCTGTTGGCTGTCGTTTTTTTATCGCAAGCCTTAGCGCCTTTAACGTAAGCTCCGTTGTTTTGTTTTTACCAAACGCCCAGCCGATTACTCGACGTGAATATAAGTCGATAACCACTGCAAGGTAATGCCAACGAGCCCCGACTTTTAAATACGTAATATCGCCAGACCACTGTTGGTTGATTGCTGTGGCCTTTTCACTATCTTTGCGTTTATTTTCTATCTCTTTATAAAAGAACTTAACCTTCGCTGGTTTACTATAAGTCTTAAGCGCCCTAGCTCTTAAACCGTTTTCTCGCATTAAGCGGGCAACACGTTTTTGGCTTGTGTTTACACCTTCTTTTTTTAGCGCATGAAATACGCGTGGGCTACCATAGGTTTGATGATTGACATTGAAGACGTGTTTTATCTTAAGCAACAAATTAGCATCTGACAGCGCTCTAGCTGACACTGTACGCTCACGCCAAGCATAGAACCCACTACGCGACACATTAAGCCAAGAGCACAAGTATTTGACGCCTAAGGCTTGTCCGAACTTTTGGATGAATCCAAATCGTTCTGATGTACTTCCGCCAGATACCGTTGCCACTTTTTTAGCAGGTCATTCTCCTGCTTGAGACGCTCATTTTCTTTCTTAAGCTTTTGAATGTTATCCAGCTCTTTTTTTGTTGGGAGTTTACTCATTGTTTTGTTGTTGCTTTGATAGCGCGGCGTGTTTTTAAACTTACCTTCTCGATATTCTTTTCGCCAACGACTAAGCATTAACGGATGAATATCCAGCGCCTCGGCAACGTCCTTTGACATGACATCGTCTCGTAAGCTTAGTTCGACTGCTTTGATTTTGAAATTAACGGGGTAAAACCATGTCTTTCTAGGTTGGGTATATCTAGGCATGTTAGCCTTCTCAAAGTGATGAGGAGGTGTCCACTAAAACGGGTGAGGAGCATGTTCCGTTTTGAAGCGCTTGTTAGGCATATGTTAAATTGGTACGAAACTTCGTTTACCTAGTAAAGCACGAAGCTCTTCGAAAGCTTCATTAAAATCGTCAGGGTTCATATCAGGGTTTTCAGTAAGAGCTTTCATTTTTTTACTAATTTCACTCAACTTAGATTTATCTAAAACATAGTTGTCATTTGTTGGGCCAAACCTATATTCATATGAAACCGAATCGATGATCAACCTATTAACTGATTTGATAGAGAGTTTTTTCTCTTTTAACGGGTAACCAAACAATGAAATATTATACAATTCGGATTTGTGAGCTTGCCCAAAATAACTAAGAGAAATAAACCCGTCATAGCCATATTTCTGGATTTCCAAGGCTAACTCTTGGCAAATGCTATATTCATTTTTTCCTGCATATGACAGCCTTTGTAACATTCTACCAACTTGTTCAAACTCAGTAGCGCCAGTTGACTCACTTTTAGACAAATTTAATAGTTTCAATGGTTTTATGGCAAGTAGTTCTGCAACAACAATATAGTCAGCTAAAGTTGCACGTGTTTCGTGAATACAAGTCTCTACATCAGTCGCACAATATAATATTGGCAACTCACTTGAATTAAATCTCCCCTCGCCAATTAAGCCTACTGGGGGCGTATCAAATTCACCTTCTACTGATGGAGGCATCTTATTACCAGTTCTTACACGGTATAAAACATCACCTACATTATAGGTAGTTTCCTCACAGCTATTTATTATCTGCTTCCAAACCTGACTTCGCTTTTCCCCTTCCACTTTATCGAAAACAAGTGCTTGATAGTGCTCAGTATACCCAAGTCTCCATAATGGCGGACCATAATGAAAAAGCCCCACATTTAGTTTTTCTGAAAGTAATTGAAGATCTTTATCAATATCGGTTAAAAATCTAATGTCTTTAGAATTATGGTATTCATTGAATTGATAAACAGGTGCCGGACCACCAATTTCAGGGGGAATAGAGCCATTAACAAAGAACTTCCCCATAATATCTGCTAATTCATCCAAGTTAAGGGGATATCCGATGGAACCACAATTATCGCATTGCTTTTGAATATTTGATTTCTTTACCAAAAGGCTTGTTTGCCGAATACCATAATTATTAAAGCACGATGTACAAACCATCAAATACACTCCGACTATGTGAATATGCCTAACATATTTATAGCGAGCTAATCGCGCGTATTTCTACCACAGCGTAGCTCGTTTTCTTATTGGTTTATTTTTAACAAACTTGTCAACTAATTGCCAGTGTTATTAAAATTCATGCGTGCTCGCTTTTCTTCTCAGTATAAAACGAGCGACTGGGTCGTTTTTTTGACTATGCGAGCGACTGAGCTATTACTCTGCATATATACAGCATAAATTCGACGGATTGAAAATAAAAACTCGCTCTGCGTATTTAAATTACATTGCCGACTATATGCTCACTCGACAGTATTAATTAAAAGCCTAGGGTCAAATCTTGACTTCTAAAAGCCTAGGGTCAAATCTTGACTTCAGACATTAAGATTTTGACTAACTACTTCTTGCTAATAGCTGTCTGCTAAATGAGGTCTAAATCTAATTACTTAAACTGTAAGATCAGACATGAGCAAGGCGATATTAATATTCACGTGTTAACATTAATGCTTAAGTAGATGATAATAATATACTGGTTTCGCTATTTAAAATGCCTTCTATTTCGCGCACTTGCCTGAGTACGCCATCAAACTCACCTAAATTTGCCGCCTGTATTTCTGCTACTAAATCCCAAGCGCCGTTAGTGGTATGTAATTTAGTGAGCTCTGGTATGCCCCGCAGAGTTTTAATTACCTGCGATGTAGATTTACCCACTACTTCTACCATCATTATTGCTCTTACAGCTTCGGTTTCTATGTGTTCATGTACACGCACCGTAAAGCCTAATATAGCGCCCGATGAAACTAAACGGTCTAAACGATTTTGTACTGTACCGCGCGACACCTTTAAAACATCGGCTAGGGCTGAAATAGAAGCACGGCCATCTTTTCTTAATTCGGCTATTAAGGCGTTATCTAATGAGTCGTAAATGTATGGGATCATTCGCTTACCTCTTAATTAATTTCATACAAAATACTAAAACTTTACATTTATGCATAGCAAATTGATAAAAATTACTACTATTTGTATAAAGTATTGCCATATTAAATAGCATCTGTAGTCGATAAACTTATTTTAATTAGTTCATATTATTATTACAGAGGTAGTCATGAGTCATTTTATAGCAGAGCCAAAACAAGGCGTTCCATTTGTAAGTGTTCAAGCTATGGCTAAGCTAATAAATACATTAGGAATAGAAAACGTATTAGTTAGCCTAACTAACACGTTAAAACACGATTTTGCTCGGTGGCATGAGTTTGATAAATCGCCGCGTTATGCAGCTCACTCTCCGGATGGTGTAATAGAGCTTATGCCGGTAAGTGATGGAAAAATGTTTAGCTGTAAATATGTCAATGGCCATCCAAAAAACACGTTTAAGGAGCTTCAAACGGTTGCGGCTTTTGGTATTTTGTCAGATGTTGATAGCGGCTACCCGGTAATGATTAGCGAAATGTGCTTATTAACCGCACTACGCACTGCTGCAACATCAGCGCTGGTGGCTACTTATTTAGCACCAAAAAACTCAACAACCTTAACTCTGATTGGCAATGGGGCTCAGTCAGAGTTTCAGGCTTTAGCATTTAAAGCGGTATTAGGTATTACGCACATTCGTTTATACGATATAGACGAAGCAGCTTCTCAAAAAGCATTTAATAACTTAAACAATAAAGGCTTAACCGTGACTATCTGTGAAAGTGTAGAGGAAGCAATAAAGGGCGCGCACATAATTACCACATGCACTGCCGATAAAACCAACGCAACCATTTTAACAAACGATATGATCCCACAAGGTGTTCATATTAATGCGATTGGTGGCGATTGTCCTGGAAAAACTGAGCTTGATTCAGCGTTGTTGGAGCGTGCTAATGTATTTGTAGAGTACGAACCACAAACTAGAGTAGAGGGCGAAATTCAACAAATGAGCAGGTGTTTTGCTGTAACCGAATTTCATAAAGTAATTAATAAACAGCACCTTGGTCGTACATGCGAAAAAGAGCTTACTATTTTTGACGGTGTAGGCTTTGCAAGCGAAGACTTTAGCGCGTTAGTGTATATTCGCGAGCAGCTTATTAAGTCAGGAGAATACGAAATACTTGACCTGATCACTCAGCAGGGCGACCCGCGCAATTTATTTTCAGTTCTTGAAATACCGCATAAAGATAAAGAGAATGCAGCATGAGCCTAACACAACAAGCACCGAGCGCGGTTGTTATGGTTCGTCCGCATCACTTTACTTCTAATCCACAAACCATGCTCGACAATGCATTTCAAAGCGAATGTGAAGTAAAAAATGAAAGCGAGCAAGCATTTAAAGAGGTGACCCACGCGGTTGAGTTACTACAAAGCGAAGGTGTAACCGTTCATTTATTTGAAGATGAGCAAACACACACACCCGACTCGGTTTTTCCAAACAACTGGTTTTCTACCCATCAAAATGGGCAATTAATTATTTACCCAATGTTTGTTGAAAACAGAAGATTAGAATATCGTAAAGATATAATTGATTTTTTAACGGATCACTATAAAGTGGCGGTAGTGACTGATTATGCGCATTTAGCGAAAGAAAATTCATTTTTGGAAGGAACCGGATCACTGGTGCTCGATCACCAATATAAAGTTGCCTACGCGGTAGAATCTAAACGCACAACAAGGTCGGTGGTTAATACAGTGTGTAATTTACTTTCGTTTAAGCCGGTTGTGTTTAACGCAACTGACGAGCAAGGTATAGCGGTGTATCACACTAATGTACTAATGTGTGTGGCCAGCAAATTTGTAATGATTGGCTTAAATATGGTGCCTGAAGACCAACGCAGTGAGCTGGTAGGGCATTTTTTACAAAGCCATCACGAAGTGATTGATTTGTCGGTTGAGCAAATAAATAACTTTTGCGGAAATGCCATTGAATTACACGGTAAAAATGGGCGAATTTTAGCGCTGTCACAAACCGCCTATAATGCGCTAACAGCCGAGCAAATAATTGCAATACAAAAAACGGCTAAACTGGTCCCTTTGCCAATACCTACCATTGAATCTGCTGGTGGTTCAGTAAGATGTATGATTGCAGGGGTACATTTACAAAGCAAATAACAAAACCTAAAGGCAACATGGTTGCCTTTATTACGTATAAAATATTAAGCGTTGCCAGTACATTTTAAAATGCCTATGTTAAAGCGCATAACTATAAAAATATAATAAGGAATCCGAAATGTTCGATACGGTAGTAAAAAGTGTAAATAACCTTTTGTGGGGAGAAGGTCAGGTACTCATTTATATTTTACTTTTCACCGGCGTATGGTTTTCTGTGCGTTTAAAAGCAATTCAAATAGTTAAATTTAAGCATATGTTTAGCCTATTAAAAGGCAGCAGTAAATGTAATAAAAACGATATTTCGTCATTTCAGGCATTGTGTACAGGGCTTTGTGCTCGGGTAGGTACTGGTAATTTAGCCGGTGTTGCAGTCGCTATATCGCTTGGTGGCAGTGGTGCAATATTTTGGATGTGGGTCATTGCTATATTGGGCATGGCAACCGGATTTGCAGAAAGTATATTAGGCCAAGTGTATAAAATTCGCGATAGTAACGGCGAATTTAGAGGTGGCCCTGCGTATTACATTCAACAAGGGCTGGGAAGCCGTGCCTTTGCAATTGTATTTGCCGCGTGCTTATTTTTGGGGTACGGGTTTACTTTTAGCGCAATGCAAACCAATACGATTACTGATGCACTAAACTACGCATTTGAAGTCCCCACGTTTTACTCCGGTATTGTTATTACAGTCCTTGCAGGCTCAATTATATTAGGCGGCTTTAAAGCCATTGCCCGGTTTGCAGAGCGCGTAGTGCCCATTATGGGCATTATTTTTGTATTAGCCGCCGTTATTATTACCGTTATAAATTTTACTCAAGTACCGGCCATGCTTAAAGATATATTTTTGTCAGCCTTTGGATTACAAGAAGCGGGAGCAGGCGCGATGGGGGCTGCAATTAAAAATGGTATTCAACGCGGTTTATATTCTAACGAAGCGGGCGCAGGGAGTGTTCCGCATGCCAGTGCAAGTGCTAGCCCCATTCCTAATCACCCTGTAACACAGGGCTACATACAAATGCTTGGTGTGTTTTTCGATACAATCGTACTTTGTAGCTGTACAGCCGTTGTTATTTTATTAGCCGATATAGACATAAGCGGCGAAATGGAAGGCATACGTTTAACACAAAGCGCTATGACCGCGCATTTGGCTCAAGGTGGCGTGTACTTTGTAGCTGCAGCCATTACGTTATTTGCCTTTACTTCGGTGGTAGCTAACTACGCCTACGCTGAAAGTAACTTACATCTATTTAAGCTTGATAACAAAGTAGGGCGTGGTATTTACACATTACTATATTTATCAATGATGTTGTGGGGCGCATCGGCCACATTAAAAGAAGTATGGGATTTAGCCGATATTGCGTTAGGGTTAATGACAGTCGTTAACGTAATCGCTATCATACTGTTAACACCTACTATTTTGTCGGTAACGCACGATTACCACACGCAAAGAGACAAAGGTATAGAGCCCGAATTTAAGGTAAAAGATGTAAAAGTTCAGGGAAAATGCGAAGACGGCATTTGGGATTAATTCATGTATTTTAGCTAACTTTAACTACAAATAGCGGTTTTATGGCAGCATAAAACCGCTTTTTAATTTTGCATAACTATTCACATTTGTAGCGCGTTAAAGAGTTTAAAATACATATATAAAAGGTAAAAATACAGACATGATCGACATTGTCGCAGGGAAGAACGCAGCAAAAATAATAAACGAGCAAGGCTTTAAGCCTGAGCTATTTACTTCATTTTTAGGCGCAAGTGGTGGGCCTAAATGGTTTACTTTATTTGGATTAGACAAATATATTTTTGGTGAATTTTTTAAAAACCGAACCCAACCGCTTAATTTAATTGGCTCATCAGCAGGGGCTTTTCGTTCAGCCTGTTTTGCACAAAACGACCCGGTTGCCGCCATTGAGCGTTTAGCAACATCGTATTCGCAAACGCGTTATTCAAGTAATAAACCAACACCAGCCGAAATTACAATTAAAGCCCGCGCATTACTTGAAGATGTATTTGGCGATAACGGCGTTACCGAAATAATAAATAACCCCGTATTTAAAGCACATTTTATAGTCGCTAAATCTAATGGCTTTATAGCCAGCGAAAATAAATTAATTCAGCTATTAGGTTTATCAAAAAGTTACATGCTTAACAGAATTAATCGAAAATTATTAGGCTCGCAGTACGAGCGATTTATTTTTGGCGCGCCAAATAGTAATTTATCAATAACCGACAGTTATAATTTTAAAACGCAAAACATAGCACTTAACCAAACAAATTTAAAAGATGCCTTACTTGCATCCGGCTCTATACCGCTTGTTATGCAAGGTATAAAAAATATTGCAGGCTCGCCACAAGGCATGTATCGCGATGGCGGAATAATTGATTACCACTTTGATGTAAAAATTAATAACCCTGGCTTAATTTTGTATCCGCATTTTAATAGCGACCCAAAAGCAGGGTGGTTTGATAAAAACTTAAAACGAAAAGTAGCACCACACAATTACGACAACGTGGTGATGATCACCCCATCAAAAGAATTTGTAGCCGGTTTACCTTACGGCAAAATCCCAGACCGAAACGACTTTACCGATCTTGATGCCGACACGCGTATTAAATATTGGAATACTGTGTTTAGTGAAACTGAAAAATTGGCTGAAGCTTTTGATAAAGATTTGGATACGGCTAAGTTTGATTTTAAACGGTTCTAATTTTTCATGTTACTGACAACTGACAACTGACAACTGACAACTGACAACTGACAACTGACAACTGACAACCTATAAATTACGTTATGTTAAATTGTATTGTTAATAATAAAGCGAGCGTGATTATACAAATCAGCCCGCTTTTAGGAGAGTTATTAACGGTTAATTTAGCTCAGAATCTACCCAAAATTTAGTCCCTTTTAGAACAGCTTGTAGAGCAAGTCCATTTTCGGTTACAGAATATACAGTAACTTGGTCTGCAATGGCTTCGGCCACCAATGCTCCACCTTTATCTTCGTATTTTGCTGCAGCATCTGCGTTCCCACCAAATGCCCAACCGTGTTCAATAAATCTATTTACTGCTGCTTGGGTATGAAAAACCATAACTACATTAAAATCTTTAACGCCTAAACCTAACCCTAAACCAGCTTCACCCATGTTCATGTAAGTAGATTTACCTGTTAGGTTATTTTTTACTACGCCATAACCACCACCAAAACTAGCAAGAATAACGTTAACATTCGCGTTATCAAAAACAGCATAACCAGCAGAGTTTGTTATTTGCGTTTTAACATCTGGCTTTTTAGTATAAAGTTTACTAAGTGTGTTACTTTTCATACTTTGAACTAAAGAACGTTTTTCACTAGGAGATGCACTACCGGTAGTCGCACAACCTGTAAGTATTAACGAGAGTGTAAGTAAAAATAATATACTAACTTGTTTCATAACTTTTCCTTAATAAGGTTTGGCATGGCCATTTAAGCATAGTCTAAAATAAACAGTTATTTACTATGTCCAATACTAGACAGTATCGGACTTAAAGGTTATTCTGTAACTAACTTATTTAATTGAATATTTATATACTATGCTTGTTGCGTTGGTCGATACGTTAAAACAATTAAGATATCAAATTGCTCATCTTGATGACGGTACTCTTAATTCGGAATACCCAGAACTTTCAACCTTTATACAGCAAGTTGCCTTGACTGTAACTGAATCAGAATCGGATCTTAAATTTTTATATCAATTTTTATATGTCTATGGCCGAAAATCAGAAGCAACATACAGTCGATTTAGAAACGAACTTGAACGGTTTTATTTATGGTCGTGGTTAATTGCCGAAAAGTCAGTATTCGAATTAAAACGTGAAGATATTGAAGCCTATGTTGATTTTATGGTTGAACCCGATAAAAAGTGGGCATCGACTTCTGTTCAGTGGCGTTATAAAGATGAGCAAGGGATTCGCCGATTAAATCAAAATTGGCGCCCTTTTATGCTTAAAGAATCTACGGCTAGCCAACAAACATTGTCGGCTATGTTCACAGCGCTTAATGTATTTTATAAATTTTCATTACTTGAAGAAAAAACGTTTGCTAACTTTGTACCAGTAGTGAAAAAAAATAGCCCGTATTTAGTTGTGCAATCTCAAATTCAGATCCCAGACACATTAAGCGATATACAATGGGAGTATGTGTTTGGAGTAACTCGCGATTTATGTGAACAAAACCCAGATTTAGAACGAAACTTATTTACCCTTGCGTGTTTAAAGGGATTGTATTTAAGAATTTCTGAATTATCTGAGCGACCTCAGTGGTCACCGGTTATGTCTCACTTTTGGCAAGATAACGACGGCTTTTGGTTTTTACGAATAATGGGTAAAGGTAACAAGCTACGAGATGTTACGCTAAGTGATGATTTTGTTGAATATTTAAAACGTTATAGATTATACCGAGGGCTGCCTGCCCTTCCCCGCGTTGATGAAGCCGAGCCACTGGTTCATAAAATTAGAGGCCAAGGTGGTATGACTGTCAGGCAAATTAGGCGTTTAGTTCAACAAAGTTTTGATTATGCGCAACAATCATTGTTGGATGATGGTTTTAAAGATGATGCTGAACAATTAGGTGCAGCAACTGCCCATTGGCTGCGTCATACGGGAGCAACACACGATGCGCAAACGCGGCCACTTAAGCATTTATCTGAAGATTTAGGACATGCAAAAATTGCGACCACCGATCAAATTTATATTCAAACAAATATTAAAGAGCGAGCAAAATCCGGAGCTAAAAGGAAAATTTAATGACCTACTTAGTGATAGCGTTTATAGGCGCTTTGTTTTTAATATATTCATTGACGCTTCGCCAACTAGAAAAAACAGAAGTAACTGGCCCAATGTTTTTTGTTATTGGCGGTATTACATTAGCCAATTTAGTGCCCAATAATGGCGGTGAGTTAAAAGCGGGCGTTGATTTATTACTGCCGTTTATAGAATTAACTTTGAGTATATTTTTATTTTCGGATGCGGCTAAATCTAAACTAAGTGTATTAAGGCATAGTTTTCAATACCCTGGCTTATTATTATTTGTTGCCCTCCCCTTAACATTATTACTGGGAATAGCAGTTGGCTTATTTTTGTTTGCTGAGCTTTCGTTAATTCAAGCGGCATTAATTGCTATTATTTTAACGCCAACAGATGCAGCACTTAGCAAAGGGTTACTATCAAGCGGTCAAGTGCCCGAAAAAATTCGTGAAGGTATCAATACCGAAAGCGGATTAAATGATGGATTATGTGTACCCGTATTTTTAATATTTATTTTATTGGCAAAAAATCCTGAGTCAGCAATAACTACCTCTCATGTAGTGAGTGTATTTTCAAGAGAGTTAGGTATTGCATTACTTGTTGCTATAACGAGTATTTCGATTTTTATTCCGAGTTTAAATTTTGCAATGAAGCGGCATTACTTTGCTCAAAACACTAGCCCATTTTTGTTATTAGGTTTTGCAATGGCGGTATTTTCTGTTACCCAATATTTGCATGGCAGTGGTTTTATTGCTGTGTTTGTAGCGGGTTTATTGTTTGATAAGTTTTCAACTAAAACAGTGCGTACTGAATTAATAGAAGATTCAGAACATATTGCTGACTTTACGTCTCTGATGATTTGGTGTTTGTTCGGTTATGCATGTGCTTATTTAGTATTGCCAAAATTAAATTTTGAAATAGTAACGTATGCATTATTAAGTACTACATTGATAAGAATTATACCTGTAATGTTGTCACTACTTTTTACATCTTTAAATTTAAAAGAGCGTTTTACTTTTGCATGGTTTGGGCCAAGAGGATTGGCCTCAATTGTATTTACTCTTATGGTGATTGATGAGCAAATAGAAAATAAATTTCAGATTGCGAGCATTGCCATGACTACAATTTTGTTTAGTGTATTTATTCATGGCATTAGTACAAAACCGATTGCTGATAGTTTTAAAAATGCAAAGTAAAATAAAAAAGGCGTAACTAAATTTAAGTTACGCCTTTTAAATATGTTTAAAAAAATTTTTAACTTAGTACATGGGCAAGTAATTCGATAGGATGTTTAGGCTTAAACTTTTCATAGCGTTTTACTTGGCTACGGCACGAAAACCCAGTTGACAAAAGTTGCTCTGATTTAGTTTTATCAACTATGGGTTTCCAACTCATTTCGTAAAGTGCGCGTGAGTTATCTTGATTTTGTGCTTCATGTCCGTAAGTACCCGCCATACCACAGCAACCGGTATTAGTTGTATTTAAAGTTAGTCCGATATCTGTAAATATAGTTTTCCAAACATTAGCTGCTTTTGGCAAAGATGTAGTTTCTGTGCAATGACTTAATAATGTAAATTCAGTTTCATTATTATTATTTGCAGTTAGCCCTTTAAAAGATTGCGTTTCTAACCATTCGTGAGCAAGTTGTACGTTAAAATCGCCGCGGTTATTTTCTAAAATTGTATTGTATTCATCGCGATAACACATAACCAAAGACGCATCTAATCCTACTAGTGGCGCATTAATATCGTTTAACTGATTTAAAAATTCTGCGGCATTTTTGGCAGTTACTTTAAATTCGTGCAAAAAACCTTTTACATGTTGCGGTTTACCATTGGGTTTAAAGGGTAACAACATTGGTTTTTTACCAAGTTGAGCAATTAAGGTTATAAAACTTTCAACTAGTTCGGCTTCATAAAAGCTGGTGAACGGGTCTTGAACTATTAAAACATATTCACTTTGTTGTTCGGCAGTTAAACTATTTAAAAATTCAAAATTAAATTGCTGTGCTTTGTTTATCCGATTTGCTAGTGACGGAATGCTCAGTTGTGGTGTATCAACATAACCCACCGTGTTTTTAATTATGCTGCTAATAAATTTTGTTTTAACGATTGGATTTATTATTTTACCGAATTTAGCCATAAGTGGCGCGCTACTTTCAATGTTACCCACTAAGTAGTCTTTGAGTGGGCGCGCATAGTAACTGTGATAATAATTTAAAAAGCGAGCTCGAAAAGTAGGTACATCCACTTTTATAGGGCAAGCAGTTGTACATGCTTTACAGGCTAAACATTCATCCATAGATGCTTTTACTTCGTGTGAAAAATCGTAAATGCCTTTCTTTTTTTCGCGGCTATGTACAAACCTTTCCCACCAGGTAATTACTTCACCTTTATTCAATTCTTTTTCTACGCCCAGCAGATCTATGCTTTTAGATTCTTGAAGGCGAAGCCATTCACGCATTAAACTGGCTCGCCCTTTTGGTGAGTTACGGCGATCGCCGGTTACTTTATACGACGGACACATTGGCGAGTTTTCATCATAATTAAAACAAATACCATTTCCATTACAGGTCATGGCGTTGTTAAAACTCGTTTTAACGTCGATGGAAATTTGTTTGTCGAACCACGATCGTTTTTGCCCATCAACACTAACTAGTGAGTCTTCACTATCGATAGGTGTACATATTTTACCAGGGTTTATTCGGTTATACGGGTCGAACGCTGTTTTGATTATACGCAGTTGGGTAAATAAATGTTCGCCAAAAAACTCAGGCCCATATTCACTTCGGTAGCCTTTACCATGTTCGCCCCACATTAAACCGCCATACTTAGCTGTGAGTTTAACCACTTCATCTGAAATGGTACGTAATAATTTTTCTTGTTCAGGATCACACATATCCAGTGCGGGCCTTACATGTAAAACACCAGCATCAACATGGCCAAACATACCATATTGTAAATTATGACTGTCGAGTAAGGCTCTAAACTCAACGATATAATCGGCTAAATTTTCAGGCGGTACTGCAGTATCTTCTGCAAAGGCCAATGGCTTTTGGCTGCCTTTTACGTTTCCAAGTAAACCAACTGACTTTTTACGCATTGCGTAAATTTTTAAAATGTCACTTTTATCATTTGTTAGCTGGTAGCCTATTACACCATTGGTTTGATTGGCTACACATTCATCTAACAATGTACAAAGCGTGTCTACTTTGTCTTTTATATCGTCGGGTGATACTGCATTAAACTCAACCATGTTGAGCCCTTGCATATTTTTATTTGGTACATCAGTTATTAAGTCCGATACTGAATGCCAAATGATATCTTCGCGGGCTAGGTTTAATACTTTGCTATCGACAGTTTCAACTGAAGTTGCACGGGCATCAACCAAAAATGGAGAGTGTCGAAGTGCTGAATCAAAGCTATCGTACTTAATATTTATAAGTGTTTTAAATTCGGCAATCGGTGTAAGGTTTAATTTTGCCTCGGTGACAATACCTAGTGAACCTTCTGAACCTGTTATTAAACGGCTCATATCAAAAGTAAGTAAGTCATCACTTAGGACATGCTCTAAGTCATAGCCGGTTAAAAAACGATTTAACCGAGGAAACTTATTTAAAATAGCATCACGTTCATCAATGGCTATATTAAGTACAGTTTTATATATTGTGCCAACTAGCGTGTCTTGCTCTGCAATTATTTTTGCTTTTTCGACGTTTATTGGAGCGGTACTCATTGGTGTACCGTCTACTAAATAGGTTGTAAGGCCTAAAACATGATCACTTGTTTTACCGTAAACAAGTGAACCTTGCCCTGATGCATCGGTGCTGATCATACCGCCTATAGTTGCACGATTACTGGTAGATAAGTCGGGAGAAAAGAAAAATCCATAAGGTCTTAAAAAGTCATTTAGCTGATCTTTTATTACGCCAGTTTGAACCCGAACCCACCCTTCATCGACATTAATTTCGAGAATTTCACGCATGTAGCGTGATAAATCAACAACGATACCTGGTGTTAAAGACTGACCATTAGTGCCAGTTCCACCACCGCGCGGTCCAAATGTTAATGATAAAAAAGGGTCCCGTGATGCAGTTTGCAAAGCAAGTTGAATGTCTTTTTCGTTTTTGGGAAAAATGACACCTTGAGGCAATTGCTGGTAAATACTGTTATCGGTTGAAGCGGTAATACGTGTTGCATAACTTGCATCGGTATCACCGGTAAAGCCTTGCTTTTGTAATGTATTTAGGTAATTTGCGACAAGGTCTGACGCGGCATCTTGCTGAGTAATTGTTGCGATCATAACGGCATACTTTTAGACATTTGGTTAATTATATCATGCTGATTGCTAATAGAAATTGAAGAATTTACAGTTTGTAACACTCTTTTAGTCGATTTAAGCGCTGCTGTAATTATAATCAAGTTAACTACATGAGAGGTCATTTATATGAAAAAAATTGTATTACAGATCATGGGTGCGTTATTTATTTTATTAGGATTAATATTTGCGGTTGTACCGGGTCCATCACTTATCTTTTTTATGGCTGGTTTATTGTGTTATTCGTTTTATTACCCAAAAGCGCGTTATTATTTGACCCTTTGCCAAAAAGCACTGACTAAATCGTGTCAGTATTTAGATAAAAAATTATCACGCAGTTAGAATAAATTGACCAACAAAAAAGCCAGCAATATATGCTGGCTTTTGCATAGTTATAACAGGTTACTAAGCTAATTTTTTAGCTAAGTATAACCAAGTTTCGATTACTGTGTCTGGATTTAATGATACAGAGTCTATACCTTGGTCAACTAACCATGCAGCAAAGTCTTCGTGATCTGAAGGACCTTGTCCACAAATACCTACATACTTTCCTTTTGCTTTGGCTGTTTGAATTGCCATAGAAAGAAGCTTTTTAATTGCAGGGTCACGCTCGTCAAATAAATGAGCAATTAAACCAGAATCTCGGTCTAAACCTAGTGTTAACTGTGTTAAATCGTTAGATCCAATTGAAAAACCGTCAAAGTGCTCTAAAAACTCTTCGGCAAGTAATGCATTTGACGGCAGCTCACACATCATAATTACTTTAAGACCATTTTCGCCACGTTTTAGGCCATGCTCTTCTAGTAATTCAATTACGCGTTTACCTTCTTCAAGTGTACGTACGAATGGAATCATGATCTCAATGTTAGTCATGTCCATAGTATTGCGTACACGCTTGATTGCTTCACACTCTAATGCAAAACAGTCGCGGAAGTCTTCTGATATATAACGTGCTGCACCACGAAAACCAATCATTGGGTTTTCTTCTTCAGGTTCGTATTGTTGGCCGCCAACTAAGTTAGCGTATTCGTTCGATTTAAAATCAGACATACGAACAATTACTCGCTCGGGAGCAAACGCACAACCTAGCGTAGAAATACCTTCAACAAGTTTTGAAATATAAAACTCTACTGGTGAATCGTAACCAGCAATGATGTCGGTTATTTCTTCTTTAAGGGCATCTGTTTGTGCGTCGAAATTTAATAATGCTTTTGGATGCACGCCAATCATACGGTTGATGATGAATTCAACACGTGCAAGGCCAACACCTGAGTGTGGCAAACGTGCAAAGTCGAATGCGCGGTCCGGGTTACCCACGTTCATCATTACTTTCATTGGTAGGTTTGGCATTTCGTCAACACGTGAAGTAAGCACTTCAAAGTCTAAAATACCTTCGTAAATGAAACCAGTATCGCCTTCGGCACATGATACAGTAACTTCTTGACCAGCTTTGATTAGGTCGGTTGCATTGCCACATCCTACAACTGCAGGGATACCCAGTTCACGAGCAATGATTGCTGCGTGACATGTGCGGCCACCACGATTTGTAACAATCGCTGCTGCACGCTTCATGATAGGTTCCCAGTCTGGGTCGGTCATGTCGGTAACTAAAATGTCACCAACTTGCACTTGATCCATTTCATCAATCGAGTCAAGAACACGAACAACACCGCTACCAATTTTATGACCAATTGCACGACCTTCTACAACAACGTTACTTGAACCGTTTAACTGAAAACGCTCCATTACATTTGTATCTTCGTTTGAACGTACAGTTTCTGGACGAGCTTGTACTATATATAGTTTGCCGTCGTTGCCGTCTTTTGCCCATTCGATGTCCATTGGACGACCGTAATGTTTTTCAATGATTACAGCTTGCTTGGCAAGGTCTTGTACTTCTTCATCTGTAATCGAAAATTTGTTAGAAAGTTCAGGGTTTACGTCAACTATTTCTACTTGTTTACCATGTGCTTTGTCGTTTGAATAAATCATTTGAATGGCTTTAGAGCCAATATTACGACGCACTACAGATGGCTTATCTTTTAGTAATGTTGGTTTATGTACATAAAATTCGTCTGGGTTAACAGCACCCTGTACAACCATTTCACCTAAACCGTAGCTTGAGGTTACAAATACAACATCTTCAAAGCCAGATTCAGTGTCGATACTGAACATAACGCCTGATGCTGATTTATCAGAGCGTACCATACGCTGTATGCCTGCTGATAATGCAACACCACGATGATCGTAACCTTGGTGAACACGATAAGAAATTGCACGGTCGTTAAACAAAGATGCAAATACATGCTTTATAGCAACCATAACCGAATCGATACCAACAACATTTAAAAATGTTTCTTGTTGGCCTGCAAAAGATGCGTCTGGCATATCCTCAGCGGTTGCTGATGAACGTACAGCAAATGACACATCAGCTGATGTGTCGCCATGAAGTTGGCTGTATGCATCGCGAATGGCTTGGTCTAAATTTGGTTGGAATGGTGTATCGATTATCCATTGGCGGATATCGGCACCTACTTTGGCGAGTGTATTTACATCATCAACATCAAGTGTATCTAAGATGTCATGAATTTTGGCATTGAGTCCTGATTGGTCTAAAAACTCATTAAAAGCATCGGCGGTTGTTGCGAAACCACCCGGTACTTGTACACCAGCATTAGCTAGGTTAGAGATCATTTCACCAAGAGAGGCGTTCTTACCGCCAACTCGAGGAACATCTTGCATACCAAGCTCTTGATACCAGAGAACGTATTCTTGCACGGGTCTTTCTCCAAAAAACAAATTGTAGTTGAAACTGTGAGAGTTAAGAAAGAAAACCTTTTATAAAGGCCACCTTCATTCTACACTGGCAACAGTCCTCGCGTAAACCGTGAGTAACCCATTTTAGGGATTAAAAGTAACAAAAAGGTTAATTATGAGAACTGCATTTTATATATCTGATGGAACAGCAATTACATCAGAAGTGTTTGGGCATGCAACGTTATCTTTGTTTCCAATCGATTTTAATCACAAAACTATTCCTTTCGTAGAAACAGAAGAAAAAGCACACGAAATTAAAGCGTTAATAAATGCAACAGCTGCAAAAACGGGTGAAAAGCCCTTTGTGTTTTTTACATTTGTGAATCACAGTTTGAGCGAAATCATAAAGTCAGCGGATGCTATCCCATATGATTTTTTGACCACGTATAGCGAAAAAATTGAAAAAGAATTACAGGTTGCGCCTGTACCAAAAATGCATCGTACACACTCTATACATGAAAAAAGTTATGACTTTAGAATAGACGCGGTGAATTATGCTTTAATGAATGACGACGGCGGCAATATCAAAAACTTTTCCGAGGCTGATATTATTTTAATAGGTGTGAGCCGAAGTGGTAAAACCCCAACGAGCTTATATTTAGCGTTGCAATATGGCATAAAAGCAGCAAACTACCCTATTACGGAAGAAGATTTAGAAAGCGAAGGCTTACCGAAATGTTTAGTACCTTATAAACATAAATTGTTTGGTTTAACTATTGACCCAGAGAGACTTGCTGCAATTAGGCATCGACGCATGGCCAACTCTAAATATGCATCTATAAGGCAGTGTCGTATTGAAGTACGTGAGGTTGAAATGCTTTACAAGCGTCATAAAATTGCCTACTTCAATTCAACCCACCATTCTGTTGAAGAAATTTCTGCAAAAATATTGATGGATACGGATTTAGAACGTCGTAAGTACTAACTTAGTTAAATATTTACGCCACAAAAAAGCCGCTGTTAAGCGGCTTTTTTTATGTGTGAGAGTCTTTATTTACGTGCGTCTTTTAATAAATCAGCAACTAAAAATCCTAGCTCTAATACTTGGTCTGCATTAAGACGTGGGTCACACTGTGTTTTGTAGCGTTGTGCTAAATCGTCGTCTGATAGACCATATGCTCCGCCGGTACACTCTGTAACATGCTGACCGGTCATTTCTAGATGAACGCCACCTGCATATGAACCTTCTGCTTTGTGAACAGAGAAAAACTGGCTGATTTCGCGCATTATATTGTCGAAATTACGCGTTTTGTATCCAGAAGTCGCTTTTTCAGTATTGCCATGCATTGGGTCTGAACTCCAAATTACCTTACGCCCTTCTTGTTGTACTTTACGTACGAGTGCTGGTAATTTCTCTGGCAGTACATCTGCCCCCATGCGTGTAATTAAGGTTAATCGTCCTGGAATATTGTCAGGATTCAATGCATCAATTAGGCGGATTAATTCATCTGGGTCCATACCAGGACCTACTTTTACACCAATTGGGTTTTTAATTCCTTTAAAAAACTCAATGTGTGCGTGGTCTAATTGACGTGTGCGCTCACCGATCCAAACAAAATGCGCTGAACAGTCATACCAGTCGCCTGATAAGTGATCGCGTCGAGTTAGTGCTTCTTCATAGCCCAATAACAATGCTTCGTGAGATGTGTAGAGATCTGTCTCTTTAAGGCTTGGTGCAATGGTCGAATTAATACCGCACACTTCCATAAACTCTAATGCATCTTGAATTTTATCAGCAAGCTGTTGGTACTTTTGCTTTTGAGGATTGGCGGCTACAAACCCCATGTTCCAGCGATTGACCTGGTGTAAATCTGCAAGGCCACCTTGTGCAAATGCACGTAGTAAGTTTAATGTAGCTGCACTATGGTGGTAAGCCGTCATTAAACGTTGCGGATCGGGTATGCGGGCTTCAGCTGTGAAGTCTATGTTGTTAATTATGTCGCCACGGTATGATGGAAGTGAAACACCGTCAATAGTTTCTAAATCAGCAGAACGTGGTTTTGCATACTGTCCAGCCATACGGGCAATTTTTACAACTGGGCATTTACCGCCGTAGGTTAAAACTACAGCCATTTGTAAAATTGTTTTAAATGTGTCGCGAATGTTTGCTGCATTAAAATCACTAAACGATTCTGCACAGTCTCCACCTTGAAGTAAAAATGCTCGGCCTTCACATACATCTTCAAGTTGCTTAAATAAACTACGAGTTTCTTCTGCAAAAACTAACGGGGGTGCAGTTTTTAATTGGCCTTCAACAGATTTTAACACGTCTTGATCTGGGTATTGTGGCTGCTGCAGTATTGGCAGCTCTCTCCAGCTATTTGGGTTCCACGATTGCATATTCTTTCCTCATTCCTACTTTACCTGATGTACTGAAATTAACGTATGCACGTACCTCTGTTCAAGCACTAAATTCACTATTTACTAATTATTTTGTTATGGGCTAGTTATAAACACTAATTAACAACTTTCAATATGTGTATATTTCATAAATTAGCTTAATCAAACTATTATTAAAACCATTTATTATCAGTTAATTACACCTATAAATGTTAATTTCAAAGAGTTCGAGAACACTAAGCTTAATACCAGATATTATATACAGAATAAGAGGGAACACATCATACTTAATTTGCATCAATTGTAACCTAAACTTTACAGTAAAATTTAAAAAATTATAATCATGAGGATTGTATTTATATCTATATATGCTAATGAAGCACAACCAAGTTTAAGCGGCCGACCTATAACATTAATAATATCTAATATAAATAGTAGCTTATATGTTAAACACCAAAGAACACATCATACGAAATTTATAATAAATATTAATCTTGGCTACAGAAAATTAGTAAAAGGCTAGCTATCAAGGCAAAAGGTTAGTATCATTTCTAGTTAGAGTAAGATGTGTTCTTGGTGTGTGATGGTCTCCAAAATAAAAATAAGAAGTCAGTTTGATTTAATGAGTGAGCTTACCTCATTGTTAATTGATGAACTCAAACAATGTGAATACTCAAAAGCTGAATACTATAAATTGCCTGAGGTTCTTACTAGTGAAGAAAATAATGTCCCGCAAAGTATACCCGTTTCAAAACTAGCGGGAGATAATGCCCAACGAGCTATTCTTAATTCATTTACTGATATGTATACAAAGTCAGGGTTAAGCAGCCGAGTACTTAAAAGGCACCCTGGTTTGTTAGTTATAAAAAATGCTAATAAACAGGCACTCAATGATAGGATTAATCAGGTTAATAAAGCTAAAGCAGCATTTAAGGAATGTATTCTAAGTATTGATAACAACGACGCTCGTTTTGAAGCTGTTCATAATGCAGTACCAAATTTAATTACTTTAGCTGCATACAGAAAAATACACAGTGAGAGTGAATCACCTTTTTCTGTTAGATTTACATGGATGCACAAACATGCAACTAAAACCCTCACTAAAAAGATGGCTCTTGAAATGTTGAGTAAATCTGCAGGTTATACAAATCCAAGAATGATCGATCAGCAAAAGTGGCAATCTCTGGTCGCTCAAGAACAAATGAGGATTGCTAGCTTAGGTGAAAAGGAAAAACTAAGAATAAGACGCCCTACTCGAGTTAGTCCTCAAGTAAATATCAGATACACTGCACAAAATCGTTACCACGTTAGTGCTGCATTACCATTTATATTAATAAACCCAGAGCCCGATGTTAAAATAGGAACCTTACCAGATTACGAAAAGCCAGATAGTCATCCTCGAAAACGAGATTATGATTTTCTGGTTGATAGGCTTTACCTTGAACAAGTAACAAATTAATTATGTTAAAAAGGCCACATTTAGTGGCCTTTTAGTATTTGTATAACAAAGATAAATAAAAAACTATTTTTCGACTATTTCTTCTATTTTATCTTCATCTATTAAAACGGCATTTTCAACTATGCGTTTACCGCCTTGAATCTCTATACGTTTGTTATGCTTATTCAATGTAAGTATTTCATCACAAAACTGATCTGACGGATGCATTTCATAGGTGTAATCTATAATATTACCGGTCTTATCGTCTTTAACATTGGTAATGCTGTATTCTGAAATGGCACCCTTTTCTATAAGGTCTTTCATGGTAGTTGTCATATCACGACGTAATGCTTTTAATTTGTTTTCTGTTATATTGTCGGTTGAGTATATCGAACCATATTTTTCCATAATAGAAAGTAATCTAAAATGATATGTTTTACCCGGTGCCGCGTAGCGCCATAAGTGATACAAGCGCAACATCATCCAACGTGATAAACCACGCTTTAGTTCTTGTGCACTGTTAAAATAATAACCTTTATATTCTAAGTTATCGATCATGTTATGAACGAAAGCATTTAAACAAGCAACACATTTAACATTACCGCCCTGACCTTTTTTCCCACTAAAATGCAAAGACGATAAAAAATTCATATTTGACTCGTAGAATGAATCATCAATATCTGAATTTTTAGTATCTGTTGCAGAGTATTTAAATGATAGTTTTGACCCTTGAAGTGCTTCAAGTGATTCTTTAATTGCAGGATATGGCATGGACTGACCAACGGCTTTAAGTTCTTGTGCTAATTCGTTCATCGAAAAAACAACGGCATATTGAATACCGGACTTAAAATTTATTTTTACTATTTTACCTTTTGAGGCTAAACGGATAAGAGCTCGTTCTACTTTTTCTTCTCTATCTGATGGCCATACTAGGTATTCAATATCTTCACCGTCTTTGCGGGTACTAACAACGGCGGGTGTTATTTTTATTTCGCCATCGTATAAAATACCATCTACTTTTTCTGATATTTTACGTGTAATGATTGTTTTTTTAGGCGCTTCTTCTAATGGAAGTTTTTTATGACCCGAGCGAACAAAACGTCCCCATAAATCGTAATGATTAAATGTATTTGAATAGGCACGTAAACCATGAGCTGCATTCTCAATAGAAATGCGAACATCTTTGTTATCTGTAAATAGTGCTAAACTTTCATTATCAATTGCACTTTCCACCCCGTGAATTTGGCCTCTTAGTGTATCAGGCAAGTTATCTACCGAGATGTTGACCTTTCGGCTCATTGTTCTTATTTCCATTTATTATTGCGACAGCTAATAACAACACATAAAACAAAAAAAGTTAAATGTTTAAGTTAGTATAAAAGTGATCTGGCTCTAATTAATCTACTCAGATCAGTTTTATACTAAGTACTAGCATTTTTCTTTAATTTAAGATCATTATTATACTAACACGTGCATTTCAAATCTCATTTTTACTAACTCAGTTATAAATTTGTCCACTGCTATGCTAAATTTAGACTGCAAAGCACGACAAATTTGCTCTTTTTCATACTAGCCTGTGGATAAGGACTTAGTTAGTTAGCATAGATCTGATCTGTACTTACTACAGATCAGATCTATACCAATTGATACCTGCTTTTTCTACATTGAACGGTGCATAACATTCTAATTTACTTAGTAAAAGCATGATCTTAATCGACCTATTTGTTTATAACCTTAAGGGTAAGCTGTGCATAACTATAAAATTTATTTAGCAGTTAATAAAATGCTGATCTGTTAGTTATTAAAGATCTGATCTTAACCACGTATAATGCTGATCTAACTTTTTATAGTTTATTTATATTTATCATATAGTTAAACTACACTTTTAAACTCTTAACCTTTATTACCTTATA